>CANQSS010000059.1 GCA_947626545.1 uncultured Akkermansia sp.
CTGATCTTCCTTAGCGTAAAATAAAAATTCTCCCACCTAATTATTATAGTTGACTTCGTAAATCGTAAATCGTAAATTATGAACACATTATGCTACATTGTGCGCCGATAACTGCATGTTAGGATCGCTTTATCTTGGGACAGCTGTGGGTCTGGGGCGTTGAGTGAGTCGATTTCCAATTTTAGACCACGCAGAATGAAAGGGCGCACATGGAATGGCTGTCACTTTTTGCCTTCTTTTTTGACAAGGTCCTTCAGCGAGGGTGAAAAGTCCAGCTTACACCTTACTTTGTACGGAAGACCATCCTTCCATGAGATCGAACATTCATACTTATATCCCGGTCCATATGACCCTTTGTCTATCATGCCGACTTCATAATTTGGAACGTGCGGTTTGCCGTTTATTTCCCGAGCGTTCTCGTGCCAAGGTGTGGTATATCTCCCCCAAAAGCTTTCTTTGATTCCGCAAGAACCTGTGTAGTTGAAGTTCGCTTCTGCCTTCAACATGCACACCTGCCACGGCCCCACGTACCCATCGCACCCAATCAAGGCTCCCATGATGAGCGCCCTTTTCAGAAATGCCTTGTCCGGAAGTTTCTGGTAAACCCTTTTTCCCAATTCACGTAACACCGTTCTGGCCTTCACCCTCCCCCCAGTCTCCTCGATCCATTTTTCTATTCTATCCCCATCACAGCTTCTCGCGCCGCCGTCATTCGATGAGTTAGATGCCTCAATTTTTACCCAACTCGCATGCTTCCCCTTCAGCAATCGAACGACATCCTCCGGCATTTGATAATCATCCGTAATCGTGCACTCATATTCATACACAAGCGGAAAATCTCGCACCTCTCGTTCGAGGCTGTCAGCCAAAGCATCTACGTTTGAATCTATCTCATCATTCTTACCCTTTAAATCAGCGTTCGTGTCGGCAGAACAATCCCCACGATCCACCCCGACCTCTATTCCCATCTTTTGCAGGTGGGAACGCGCCTTTTCGTGCCCGTGCCGAGCTGCTTTCTCCAAGTACATTCGTGCCTTTTCGGTATTCTTCTTAAAATCGTAAATACGTCCCAGAAAGTACATTGACTCCACATCCCCGTGGCTCTCTGCTCTCTCAAGCCACTTGATCCCTATGCTGGGGTTACCTCGTGAGCATCCGCGGTACATGCGCATCCCGATGCGTCTCATTGCCGTCGTGTTACCTCTATGAGCCGCCTTTAGCAAGCTCAGATCGTCCTCGCCGTGCACGCTCATACAAAGCATTCCTAAAAAAGCTATTACGACCGATATGATTCCTCCTCTTGCCATAGACATATTATGTTGAATTGATATTTATATGTCAATATCCCTTAATATCCTTTACCGCCCACCAAGCAGAAAGGATCATGAAGGTCACTCCCAATGGGAGCAGACAACGCCATGGATTAAGATGGCACCCCTTTTCGATAGAATCTAGATTTTTCTTCCACTGCCTTTTGGCAATCACAGCCGTCACTTCATCCACGATTTGTTGACGATCAGTTTCGAACTTTTGTTGAAAATGCTGTGCAAGCTTACTGTTCGCCAGGAGTTCATCCAGACACTTTTCTACGTCAGGCTGTGGAGGAACTTGATCCAGGTTTGCTTCCAGAAAGAACCCATTCCTCAACCTTTTCTCATCAATCAAACGGCACAGACTCTTAAAGAGTTCTTTCCCATTCGTAGAATGTTGAGCAAGCCCCCAAACGTTCGCCCACGTAATCTCCCGGTCCACCTTATCTTGTATCGCATCACACAGCAATTTTGCATTTTCGTCTTTCTGCAGATTCTGTGAAACATCCTTCACCATGCCTGTCGCAGCACAAAGCGACGCCATCACTCCTCCCCAAACCACGATGAGCCAGAGATTGTTCTTCCACCATACCTTATTCCAAGATCTTACCCATATTACAAATAAAAGGAGTGCACAAGAGAATATAGCAATTCCCCATCCTATCCAAGGCAGCCATATCGCGGAATCGGCACAAAGTAGCAAGCAAATATATTCAAAAAGATTTTCCATGGCTTTGCGCAAATGTACGTGGGTGCTTCATTTTCGTACGGCTGCGGGGATGAAGCGTATATCAATGTAGCGACAACGCTCGTTATATTTCTTCTCACTTTCTGATGGCTTTTTTTTCAATAAATTGTGACTGCCGAATCCCGCGTACCCTATAATCATTTTTCCAACTCCGTTTTTATATTTTTCAAAATTGTGATGTTTATGTTTATTGAGTAACATCCATGTTCCTATTGCGCGCTGAGTGCTCACTAAATCGTTAGCCCACTTGTTCCCTTCTTTACTGGCGTGTCCCTCTATGACGATTGTATCCACCAGATGCTCTTTCTGATCCTCCTCCATAAACTCGTATAGTGCATCGGCTATCTTTCTCATATTGGTTTGATTTTCCGGGGTCTCCTCCAAAACTTGATCCTCCCGCGGTTGTGCGCCTTTTTTAAACTTGAGCGTTTTCGAGGGTATGTGCATGACACCTTCGTTTTCCTTGATCTTTACATCAAGTTTCGCGAATTTGCTCGCCACCTTTTTCATGATAATCGGGCGCATATCCTCCCCGAGCTGCTCCTTCAGTTCCCGATTGCTCTTCTCCAGTTTTTTTCCACTCTCTATGCTCTCCTCAAGTTCTGAGACCAGTTTTTCGTTTTTTTGGGCTAGATCCTTAAGGCGTTCTTGTGCTTCACGCCCTTTCTTCCTTAAGTTTTCGATTTCCCCCGTCAGTATTTTGTGCAACTCGTCGTTGTCAGTAGTATTTTCAAGTAGGCTTATTCTTTTCTGCTTGGATTTAATGAGCTTGACTAATATCTCCTGATGTGCCTCTTGAATTAAGGTAAGATCATCTTTTGTACCCTTTTCCCCCTTCACGTACTCGTATAAGTATAGAATGGCATCTCTGTGTGTTTGGATATTTTCATCTGGTTCTTCCCCTTTTCCCCAAATTGTCTGCACCCCGTCTTTTCCATGTATAGATACAAGTGCTTGGCACAGAGAGCAATTGCCTTTGCAGTCTTCTTTTATCTTATCTTGTTCATCTAAATGTTCTTTCCTTATTTCTATTGTCCACTCACCAAAGCCTTCTTTGGGAAAAGCCGTATCGAGCTCATTGAGCATAGCGCAAGTTTCCTGAATTAGTGCCTTTTGTACCTTTAAATCACCCTCTCCTAGCCGCCCCTGCGTTGTTGAGTAAAGAGCGAGGGCGATGATGAAGAGGGCAAGGAACATATCGCTGACGCAAGGCCAGAAATTCTCTTCTTGTTGGGAAAAATTCTTGCTCATATTATAAGTCAATGTTTATCTGGGGAACTTAAGGATAATCCGACTCGATCCAAACGCTTATTGATTTCCACATTGAAATCGGTTTTAAGTTTAACAAATTCCTGCAGAAGAGCATCAATAGCTGCTTTTTTCACTGGCGAAGACTCTTCACCCTGCTTCAGGTTGTCTGCGTAGTCCTCGTATTCTTGGCGATAATTCTCGAGGCACTCGCCAGCTTCGCTGTTTTTGACTATAGCTTGCTCTTTGATAGCGTCAAAACGGCTTTCTGCCTCAGTGATCTTTTTGCTGAGGTTATTCAATGCATCCGTAGCTTGCAAAATATCAGCCCGACGTTTGTCGATCTCTTGCCACGTGGCTTCGCATTGCTTCATATCCGAAACCAACTTGGGCAGCTCTTTGCTCATATCAGCCAAGGCATGCATATCCTCCAAGCCGCCGTACATATTCTGAATTGCACCATCTACGGCAACGGCTAGTTCGTGATACCGCTCCATTTCTAACCGTGTTTTTTCTTCCTTCTCGCAGATAAAGGATACAGTGGTTCTCAGCGTTTCACTGTTTTGTCCACCATCCATCCAGCCATCTAGCACACTCTGACGCTCTTTGGCATTTTGCATCAAATCAGACTCATTTTGTTCCAATTTGTCCATCATGATCCGCACACGTTCTGAAGCTTGGCTCATTAACACCCTCCCCGCCTTTAATCTCTCCGTTTCCTTGTTTATATCCTCGCTGATACTATCGAGTTCACGAATATGCTGTTCAAAATCCTCCATCTTCTTTCTAAAAACTTCTACTTCACGGTTGAAATCCTCTGACGTCAAATTCCGCGGCTGAAGGTGGAGAAGCATATCCATGGTAAACTTGTTCAACTCCTTCAAATACTTCCTGAAACGGTATTCATAGAAGCCCCTCAACCACACCAACGCGACTGTGCCTCCAACTGCCCACATACTCGGTTCCAGCACTTTCGGCAATTCCTTCATGATATCCTGTTCTTTCAAACTGCCCAAACTGCCTACTCCGGCGAGTGTCCCGCATATCCCTAAAATAAGCAGGATTGATATGATGATTCGCATCACCGTGAATGAACCGTGACTAAATTCTTCCTGCAATGTCAGCTCGTTGAAATCGTGCAAGCTTGGTAGCCTGCATGCGCCGTTCTTATCCTCCAGAGCCCGGCTCAATGATAAACGTCGCCTTTCCAACGGATCCTTGCTTCCTTCCTTTAAGTCCTCGTTTGGCTTATCTCCGGATTTCTTCAGTAATTTCTGCGCATCTTCTATCGTCAATCCATTCGTCGCATTTTTCTGTCTTCCCCATGCTGCACGATATTTTTTCAGTTCAGCGCTATAGCTCCCTATTCTCCACACAGAGCACAACCACATCAATACACCTAATCCTAAAACGGATTGAATGAAGTTAACCATATTCATGTCCTTTCTTCTACTCCTTGATCACAAACAATACAAATTTTCAGTTTTTTGGCCGAACAAACAGATAAGCCCTATACCTCGAACCCAGCTTCTTGCAGGTTTCTTGCACTTTCTGATTCCATCCTTGCACGCATTCCTGAATCTTGTCAAAGCACGCCAAGGTACCTCCAACTGCTTGACTGCGCTTGTGGAAATGCTCATGAGACCTCCCGGCAATTTTCTCCAAGATTTCATTTCGTCCGTGGATAATTTTCAGTGATTTAACCCATTCGTGCTCATCATGGGCAACTTTTGCATTATAATGATCCATCACCTGATGGCTATTCGCTAAAGTTGCACGCATTGTTTCCTGGTTTTGTATCAAGTTATCTAACCAGATGAGTGTCTTCTTGAACTCAGATTGTACGCGATCGACCTCCTCCCGATCATACACGGATACTTTGCCTTGGGCAAAGGAAGTGATAAGTTTCTGTTGCTCATCCGCCTGTTGCCCAAGGGTCGCATGATGGCGTTCTTGTTCTTCCAACAGCGCACTCATGTTGATGGACACGCGATCGATTCCTTCATCCACCTTATCTAAAGCGCTTCTTACATCCAGATTATTAATTCGCTGTAGATGAATGAAGTTGGCGTCAACTCCACGCTCCAAATTCTCTGTCACACCATTCATTCTTTGGCTTACATTGAGGAATTTTTCCATGATACTCCTCAGTTGTTCGTGGTATTCCCGAACAGCGGTAAAGAATGGCACATAGTCTTCCTCGTACTTTTGGATGATACGACTCACATTCTCCTTGAACAATTTTTTTGACTCCTCAACCTTGGTCTCTAACTGCTCCTCCTCTGTCTGTACCTGAAAGCAAGGAATAAGCACATCAATTGAATACCTGTCCATCTTCGCTTTTTGCCGCTCGAAGAGCATCTCGTAAATTCCGCGTAGTACCATCAGACAACATGTCCCCACCGTTGCATAAAAACTCGGGTCCAAGGCCTTCACCACCTTACCCACTTCCAGTGGCTCATCCCCTAACACGGGCTCATCCCCTAACACGCAGCTTAGGCTATATAAGGTCCCCACGATCCCTGCTATCAGCATCGTTGAGGACAGCGTATAAAATATCCCCACGCTCATCTTGACGCGTTCTTCCAGTGACTCCCTCTCATGCCAGTCATCCAGAGTGGGCAATTGCCTGGCGACTGCACGCTTTGTATTGGCTGCCACAATCTTCATGCAATCCTCGACTCGGTGTCCAAGATAATGCTTCTTCAACACCTTTGTCAGATCCTTTACCTCTTGTAAGTCTTCTACGATAGTGTTTGGCTCTCTCTCATCCCCGCTCCTTAAATTCAACTTCGTCTTGATTTCCTCAAATTGCCCCCTAAGTAGCACCAATCGACCAATATTCCACAGCCCCGTCATGATCGCCAGCGTGGTGAGTAGTAACACGAGAAGTTGAGGTTTCTCTTCTACTACTGACACAAGAAGTTGAAGTTTCTCTTCCATCTTATAGCGTAACTATGATTGTGTAGGCAGTTTCTTCGCCGGGTAGGCACCGCCCGGGACCCCCACTTGAGCCGTATCTGGCAGGAGATCTCCCGACTTGAGTTCTGTCGGCGTCCTGTAAAGACCTGTTTCTCCCACTTTAGCACCCGTCGTGATTATCGGCATTTCATACGAAAAGTTGATCCACTGTGGCGAGGGCTTACGAGATTCGCCCAGCTCCTTCCTCATTTCCATCAGCTCATGATCACAACCTTCCGTGTAGTTGCTGAGCGACCCATGCAAGAGTTGTATCTTGGAGGCAATCTTCTCATATTCATCTCCGGAAATCCTACCTTCCTTCTCTCTCTGAACCGTCAATTCTTCCATGGCCGCAAAGTCATGTCTCTGCATGTAATCCTCAACACAATGAATATAGATTCCTTTGAATATCAAAAGGACTATGCTCCAACCTATGGCCAATTTTGCCGGACCAAGTACAGACAGCACCTCATTCAACCTCAGTGGATGGTCCCCAAGTTTTGTATGTACCTCAAGCATGGTGCCGCATATCCCCATGATCAACAGTACCGACACAATCGTGTACAGCCAAGTCTTGCTGTTGCGGTGCGCCTCTTTGTGTAGCGCAAGCTCATGCTTGTCACTGATGTCCTGCAAGTGCGCCATTTTTTTCTCTTTTCCCGCTTTCCTTTTAGCTGACTTCTGCCCCAATAATGCACAATTCTTGGTGTAAATTCTATACCAACACTGTAGAAACGCTAAAAAACCAACAAAACCTATCACCCAGATAGAAGGTTCGATCCACTCCACCACAAGCTTTGTGATTATCTCTATGATCTTTTCCATATACTTTCTACAATGTCCACTTACCCAAAATATAAAACAACTCACGATGAAAGTTTCGACATTATCCTGCAACAAAAATCGACTACTTTCATGTAGACGCCCTTGACTCCGGGGGGATAGAGATTGACTGGGATTTGGTTGAGAAAATCACTCTTAGTAGAGTCTAATAGATTCCGATACCTGCGAGATTCTTCCATCCTTTCCCCAATAAAAGTACGTACGTTAGAGTCATTCTCAAGGATATAATTATGCACCTCGCTAAGCCACCCGAGAATCTGGGCATCGTATCCCTGGTTATCCTTGGACGGGAGGTATTGCAGCGTAGCCTTCGCAGAATCCTGCATATTTACGAGGCTCTTCAGTTTCCACTCGTTCTGCATGGTCTGCAGCCAAGTAAGTATACGCTCATAGGTTTGGCCCATTTCTAGCAGTTGTTTCCATTGCGTCTTAATTTCCTCGCGCTTACCCAGCACGTCTTTTATATCCCGGGAGCGCTCGTGACATTCCAGGGTACTGAGAGCTTGACGATCGCATATGTCGCGCAGCTTTTCAAGGTCCGACTCAATTTTGTCGGAGCTTTCACTAGCTTGTATCTTTTCCACGTGCTGGGCACGCGCCTCGAGTTCCTTTTGGAGACCAGACAGTTCATGGTTCATCCAATCTGCTAAATCTTTTTCCTTCGTTAATATACTGATCATGCCGGACCGTAATTCATCCGTTTGAGCGGCATGCTCTGCCAACGTGGACGAACCGAGCTCAGAAGACTTTTTCCATTTTGCCACCATCTGCGCGAATTGCGCCATACGCTCATGCAACACCCCGCCCGATTCTTCTCCCTGCGACATCGCGCTCTGTATATTATCAACAAACTGGGTCAATAAGCGAAAATGTGTCTCAACTTCCTGAAAATATGGGAAAAGCGTCTCCATCGTCAAATCATCCAAATCGGCAATTAATCTCGACAATGCTCGATTGTACATGCCGCGAAATATGAAGAGTACAATAGTACATAGCACAGCGAAAGCTCCGGGCAATAAGGCGTTGCCCAACTGACCGCCTAGCTGATTTGATTGAGACACCTGAGGCAAAGCGCTATGCACCCCAAAAAGCGTACAGGCTATGCCCATCACGAGAATGCTGGGAATCATCGCGCGGAAGACACACGCATAGAACCCGCTCTGCTCTCTCTGTAAGGAAAGTCCCCTCAGCTCACCAAGAAGCGGGAGCCTGCGATCCCGGTGGCGAGGATCCATGGCTGTACAGATCGTCTCTATGCGCTCCCACACATAGCCATCCCCCCGCAAACCTTCATCCTCCCGAGATTTTTTCCACTCCTCCAGTTTTCGTGCGATGACCTTAATTCCCTCTTCCCCTCGGTATTTTTCCTCTTCCTGCTTAAGCTTCTCATTAAAAAAATCCTCCCACGACTTCTTAGCTCCGCCTTTTCCGTGGTATGTCCCCCCACGTTTGACATGTGAACCAAATCCCTCTTTCTCAACGTCCCGCTTGGCCAGCACAATTGCCGCCAGCGGCACTGCGGATACGATCAGTACAGCAATGATAAGGTATAGGTGCGTATCCATCTCATCGTAGTCGGCTCACCGTATTTTCTCACTCTCCCGACTCTTCCGTCAGTGGAAACACCACAAACACCTCCACACGGCGGCAGCGTCCAAGGGCTCCTTCTTGCATTTCTATTCCCTGTCCCAAGTTGATATCACAGGCCGGACGAGACCAAGAGCAACCCAAGGTAGCGTGCCTTAGCGTAGGACTATCCGAGCAGGCTTTGGCGAAGAGTGTGCTGTAAATAGCTGCCGCGCGCTTCCGCGAGAGCTTATCATTGAACCTCCACGAGTCCTCTCCGGCATCTAGTTTCTTGCCGTACTGCGGGTCCGCATGACCTACAATCACCAAACAGGCCTGCCTTCCCCGCGTGAGCTCACGGATGAGATCCAACGCCTGTGCTTCCGTGTAGTACGCAGAGTCCGGGTCAATCGCCACACTATTCTCATCTGTCACAGCTGATCCAACCGCATAATAAAGCGGGACGGATATGCGCGCGCCATAGACCCACGTGCTCACTCCTTTTGTGTAGCCGAAATTATATGGCTCAAGCGTGTCGAGCAATTCATTCAGCGGCAAATCAGCCTCCGTCAGCTGTCCGCCCGCGCTCGGCTTTTCGATGCGCACAGGCACAAACCCACAATTCCTCACTACGCCTTCCACCTTCGTGTTCTTGATATCTCCCGCCCAAGCCAACAAGTCGGCCGCTGCGGCAGCCTCCGGCTTAGGCGTTGTTGCGCGGTAGAAGGTGATGTTGTACGCAAAGGCGTATTGTCCGGAATTGATGCTCGATTCCACAGGTGCGCACCCTCTGTTCATGGCGTCAGCCACATAGCGCTTGTACGCGCGCGTCGCTTTTCCATCTCCCATGTTCAGACCGGCAGAGTAACTCAGTGTGGGACCGCCCGTTGCAGTCATGGCGCTGTTGCGGCTCTGGCTATCTCTGTGCCAACAGCCCAGTACCAACTGCCCACGGTACTGCGTGCACAACGAGCGTACACTCTTGCCCCGCGTGTTGCTGTCTTGCGTATCTTTCCCCGTCGGAGCCAGTCCGAAGATGGCAGCAGCTTCCATGCGTCCGACATCATCTTTGCTGAAGTGTTTCTTCATCTCCCGGAGTAACTGTGCGTTCAGGCACGCCTCCCCGATTCCCTCTCCCCGGAAAAAGAGCAGTGCATCAGAACACACCCGCGTACGGTACGCGCGACCATGTCCTGCCGGATCCAGCGTCGCCGGTGTCTGCCCCACCGGCAGCCATTCCTTCTCTTGCAGCCCGTTCATCTTGCGCCCCGTGAACACGAGCTCCGTCTTCTCTTTTCCCGATTTGATGGAATCGAATACGCGACTGCCGTCAGGCTCCGTCACAATGCGGATACGAAGCGTTCCCGGGTCCTTTCCCTGCAAATCCCGCGGAACCTTCACCTCAATTTCCTTGGTCAGTTCATCCGGGGTGTTCCACACAAAGCTATCCCCCCTCAGCGGGCTAGCTCCTCTCTCCGTCAACCACTCCTCCACCAGCGGCATCAGGAGCTCCTCCGCCAAATCTCCTGTGGTCACTATTCTCACATCCGGCTCAAATGGCGGCGGGGGAGGCACCGGTAATATGGTTGGCGCTTCCAATTTATCGACACTATAATGTCCAGCTTGGCGAATGCTATTCAGCAACCCTTCAAGCTCTTGGATGGCAGGGGATTCACGGTTCACCTCCCCATCATCGCCTATAATCGCCTTGCGCTCCTCTTCCAATTTCTTCCTCTCTTCCTGCTGCTGTCTATTCATTTCCTCCAATCTCTTCAAATGTCGCTTGAGTTTACGCACATCCATGGCGTAACCATTGTATGCTTCTCTCTCTGGCTCTACTTCTTCCATCTTTTTCCGTGCTTCTTTGCACATCTCGCCCGTACGGCGTACCAGCTCCCCAATGGAACCATTTTCGTCAGCCTTTTTTGCATCCTCTAGCGCATTCTTTTCCCACTCTTCTTTCTGGGTATTGTACGCATTTTCCGCTTCCTGCTTCAGACGATCTATCTCGCCTTGCGATTTGCCAATCTCCTTTTTCTTCACTTCCCATTCCTTGCAAACCGCCTCCGGCTGCGGGCTACCGGACTTCTCCTTCAAATAACGGAATAGCTCCTCGCCGTTCTTTGCCTTTTTCTTCACTTCCTGGTCATAACGCTCCAGACTCCCCCTGATCTCCTCCGTGCTATAACTATGTCCCACCCCTTCTTCCTTCCGTCCTGCCTCATCTATCTCCTTGAGCAGCGGACGCACTTTCTTCTTCTCGAACTGCACCTGCGCCTCATTCTCATCCTCGATGCGCTCACTCTTATTGTGGCATTTCACCATCCCCACGAGCGCTACTACACCTATGATCACCCATAGGATCGGCGTCCGCACCTTTGAATCTATATGTACACTCACCTTGGCTCCTTTCCCTTATCTCCCTTTTACTAACGATTCATTACACCCTTTTATAAACCAAGGCGAACCTTTGCAAACTCGTATTTGTCCTTAGCTTCCCTAACTTCTTCACCGGCTGGATTAGCTCCGCTGGATAGCAACTCGTGAAGCTTCGTCTTATATTGATTCAAAACTTTTTCCTTTCGCTCCCCATCCATCATATCTTTCGCGAGAGCCATACCTTCCCCCAGATTTTTCTTGAACTTATAACTTGGATAAAGTCGTTCATCAGCAGAGTAGTCCTCAGAATATGTTGGCATGCCGTTATCGAATCTCAAGAGGATGTTTATTCCGCTTTCAGTCACAGTCAAGATAGGTATTTCGATATGATCCGGAGTTTGCAACTTGAGCTTGGAAGCCAGATCCACCAAACGCATTGTTTCTGCGTCAGGCTCACCGTCCTCCGTCAACGCTGGGCGCTTCTTGGACTGTAATCCTATATCGTCATCGTCAATGTTTGCAAAATAGATTTTTACAGCATCCTTTGGGTTCTTTGCTGAAGCCACGTATTTGTCATAGGTGCCCCTAACGACGGGTGCAAAACGAGCCGGGAACCAATAGGGCATGTAGAGCACACGGATTTCCCCTTTAGTTTCATGTTCGTAGAAATCGGTGCGCCCAACCATCGTTCTGTACTGATCGGGGAGAGACTTTGCCAGTTTCTCTTTTAACCACCTTTCAAACTCCGGGTTTGAGTGAGCATCTTTGGGGAAGCCAAATACAAGAGCCTTACAAGGAGAAGCTTGAGGATCTGTAAGCCCTTTACCGTCAACATAAGTACTAGAACGGAACTCCCCTACAAATTTCCCAATGATTTCACCGAGTGCTTTATTCCAATTCTCGAAATTATCGCCTGGGGTTTCTCCAGCTATTTGTAACAAACGATCGAAAATAGAACCCAACAAAATATTTTGCAGGGAACTATCCTCATCGATAGCCCGATTATGGAGTTCTACAGAGCATTCACGCAGCTGTTCATTCATATCATACATGAGTTTGTTCGTCATATTGTTTTGAAAAACAGAAAGCGAACCTACATTCTTCTCCCACGCTTGGTTGAAGACCGTAGCCATGTTATGATGATGTTCTTTGGTCAAAGTGGCCATTTTCTGGCGAACTTTTTCAAGGTTCTCATTATCAAATTCGTATTGGTCACACAGGCTTTGTGACTGGGAATTATTGTATAGGTCGCTGCTGAGTTTCTTAATATTTTCATCAACAGTCACAGTTTGACTTTCGTTTTCCTTAATAGCAATTCTCACTTTATTAAGGAATCGTGTCATATTTTTTTGAGACTCTTCTATTAATTTCCCTATCGCATAACTCTTAAAATCAAAGAGCGCAATGTCCGCATAAGAGCAACAATCGGCATATTGATTTTCGATCATTCGCTCATCTTTTTGCGTTAGATGAATCGTCAAGAAACCGAGTTTTTCCCATTGCGTCTCACGGTTCGCCATGTTATCCATTAGATGCGAGCGAAGATTCTCGATATCCACGGGCGTATAACTGCCCAATAATGCGGCTTTCCATGCACCAATCTTCAAACTATATTGCTCGATAAAGTCGCGAACATCATTGAGTCCCCACGCCTCACCTCCTCCGATGGACCACTTCATTCGGTTATCCATTTCGATCTGAACGAGACGTAGAATTTCTGCTGCATCTTGTTCGGAGCTATTAGCTATCTGAGCAAACATGTCAGAATTTCCCATCAATTTAATCGCATCTTGACCCACTTGCTCAGCCTTTTCTCTTAGCCCCTTGAGTGTATCTGCATCACGCTTTTCACGCTGCTTGATGCCTTCATATTCAACATTTAATTTATCCTTTACCGATTTTACCCAAGAATCGATCACTTCCCATGTCTTTCCCGTTTGAGGGCTATAATGGATGACGGCCTTACTTAAATCCCGCTTTGTGTTTGGAAGCAGAGGCGTCCCACAAAGCCACGAGTTTAAAACTTGCTTAGCACAATCCTGTTGGAGTAATTTTCCTATTTGTTCTGTAGGGATACATAATCTCTTGGCACCTAGTGCTGCGAATCGATAACTACGCCGAGGTTCACCTTTAGGCTCCCCAGGGTTCACCTGAACGAGATCTTCACCGGATAAAGCCTTCAAACAATCAGGATTACTATAGCTGTTACTATACATGATCGTGTCAAAGCATGCTTTAGCCATAAAATCGACTTGATCAGGTAAGGATGGTGTGCCCAGCGATTCTTCAGATGAAAGGTAAATACTACTGATGGGGCTACCCCCTTTAGAATCATAATAACTATCGCCACTGTCCGGGTTCTTTGTCGCCACAACAAATGGTCTAAATCCACGTCCCACCATGAGGGCGTTTAAATCACGCAGAGCGGCATATTCGTTCTGGTAAAAGGAACCAGTATCCTGAGCATCGCGAAGCTCGCCCGCAACAAAGGGATAGACGAAAGTTTTATATTTATGACCTCCCACTGCCAATTCTTGGATAAGCGTGACCGTATCAACGATACTGCCGCTGCCTGTACCTCCACCTAAAGTACAAAAAATTCGCACATCTACTTCGCTGGCAGCTCCACTGGTGAGAACACTTAGTTTATTTTGCAGACATTGACGTATTGTTTGAGAATTGATTGCAAAAAGAACACGACCATATCGGCGTAATTGCCCGGCTCCGTCCAATCCGAATATCTCTGAATCCAGCGATTCGTCATCTATATTGACTTTACTGGAGCGTTTGGCAAACGAACTCCGTAGATCGCCGATCCACGGCTTGATGTTTTCGTACCCTGAAATGGTCCGTATCGAGGGAGCTGTCTTACCACTTGTTTGTTTCAACAGAACGATATCAGCCGGATCCAGCTTGACACTTTTCCCGTAGATTTCCCAGTTGTCCGCGCCCAAACAGTCATTATTGGAATCAATATAAAGGTACTCAAACTTGTAGCCTTCTCCTCGAAGTTTTTCATAATCGTCTTTATGCAGGACCGTGGCTTTCCGAAACGCTGCAATAGAACGACCGCCTACACCGCCAAGACCGATAATAAGTTGATTTTTAGCCATGATAAAATGTGGTTAGTAAGTGAAAAAAGAGTTGGTCAGAGGATGAGTGTTTTGCTTTATTTGTCGTCGATTGATAAGGGGTGAATTTCGCGAATACTTACGTAACTCAACCACGGAACCAATAATAGGACCAGCAGAAGAAAAGTAACAGGAACCCATTTGAGGAGAGTAAGTGTTGCAGTATACGAACGTCCACATGTCTCTGTTACAGTGTATTGATCTTCTGCGGATTCGCTTGCTTTGTCATCAGAGGCATCGAAATCAGACGGCAACTGAAGCTTTTTTACGAGCTTCGTTGCAACTTTATACGCCTCAGGGGAGTCTTCCTTGTTGAGAGGTTCACCGTTGAACGCAGACGATATCTTACTTGAGTCATCTTTTAGGAGCTTGAAATCGCCGTTGCACAGGCAATCGCCAGCTGCGACACAGGCAGCGCTCACAAGAGACAAGAGGGAGATTAGGAAAAAGCTGCGCATAATGCTCCAGTCCTTGTTCCAACATTTTCCCCAAAGGTGCGCTACGCCCACGTAAAGAACGACAGAGACAACGATAATAACGCTCGACGTTAGGATGAAGTCCGGTATGCAGCTGAAGGCGTATTGCAGCCATTTCTCAAGCGTCACGTCTATCGTATATGAAGTAGCTAGTGTATTCATGATTGTAATCATTTAGTGCTTTGTTCAGGAAAAGAGGAAAACTAGAACCCGAGAAAAAACACGGAACCGCAATTTTTCCCACAGACTGTTTAGGTGATGTTTTTATGTAGTACTAATGAGAGGAGGGAGACCTACCAGCGGCCCAGCTCCGTTCGAGGGGAGGAGCCGCCCACACGGGAAGCATATCTCTTTTCGAAAGAGATAGACAAACGTCTCTTCGCTCTATACTAAATGTCAGCAGATTAAATTGAATCGACTTTTATTTTCAAGCACTTGACACTGACTTTTCTTCCCGCATTGAATCTTTTCAACTAGCACATTTTTTTCGAGTTAGCAGATTTTATACTGGACATCTCTTTCGAAAAGAGATGAGCACCTGCGGGCATACACATTCTTCTTTGTTGTCAATTGTTTATTACTCGTGATCCCATAAAAAAGATCATGAAACAGGTCAGGAGAGAAGCGTGGTGATTGCGCGGGGTACAAATGCGTTTGCAATGGACAGCGAAGTATGACAAAAAAAAGACTTGCTATGGTAGGCGGCGATACTAAAATGGCTGGCGAAATGTGCAACCGCTCCGAAAAAAAGGTAAGCTTGCTGCCGTCCATGCGCTGGCAGTGGCGGAGCTATACATGAAGAAGACCGGTTGCCGAAAGCACAATACGTACACGAACACGTGAAAGTTCGCAGAGCGCTTGGGCACCGGAAAGCCGAAGCGCTTTTTTATTTCGTACCTCTTTTCAACAAT
>CANQSS010000060.1 GCA_947626545.1 uncultured Akkermansia sp.
GATGAACAAGATGAACAAGATGAACAAGATGAACAAGATGAACAAGATGAACAAGATGAACAAGATGAACAAGATGGGCAAGATGAACAAGATGAACAAGATGGGCAAGATGAGCAAGATGAGCAAGATGAGCAAGATGAACAAGATGAACAAGATGAACAAGATGAACAAGATGAACAAGATGAACAAGATGAGCAAGATGAGCAAGATGAGCAAGATGAGCAAGATTACGAATTGACAGAGGAATCTGTGTGGTGTATAAGGCTAAGGAGAAACGACGAAGACGAGCAAGCAAATGGCATTACCTATTAATATAGAGGATTTACTTTTTGCACAAAGTGTGGAGAGTTCACGGATAGAGTATAAAGAGTCGTGGAACGAGGTGACGGCACGCTCTATATTTAGGAGTATTTGCGCTTTTGCGAATGACTTAGAAGAGATAGGAGGGGGATATATTATTATCGGGGTAGCGGAAGAAAACGGCGTTGTCAAGATGCCGATCAAAGGAATTGATAAGGCGCAGGTTGATAAGATCCAGAAAAAAATTATTGAGTTCTGTCATTATATTTTTCCGACGTATTGTCCTAAAATATCAGTAGAGGTAGTGAGAGGCGCCCATCTTTTGGTCCTCTGGATCCCCACTGGGGTAGAAAGACCGTACAGGGTGAGTAAAAATGTAGCCTTAACGAAAGCGGATAAATCGATTCAAAGTTATTACGTGCGCCGAGGGAGTGTGACGGAAGAGGCGAAAGGGGCAGTTCTCACTGAGCTGATGACACTGAAAAATCAGATACCTTTTGATGAACGCGGGAACCCACAAATTACACCGGATGATATATCTTCGACGCTTCTGCGTGATCATTTGATTAAGGTGGGAAGCAAGCTGGCCGATAGTAAACAGAGTATCGAAGAGCTCCTTGAAAGCATGGGATTAATAACGGGGCCGCCAGAAAATCGGATGATTAAAAATGTGGCGGTCATGATGTTTTGTGATCATCCGGAGAAGTTTTTTCCGTGTACGCGGGCAGAAATTGTGAGATTTCCGAATGGTCGTCTTGAAGATCCGAGTAATTTTATCGAGTTGCCGCCCATAACAGGATCGGTGCCGACAATGATCAACAGGATCTTAGATTACATGAAGACCAATGTGATTCAGGAAACGGTGATAAAACCGAAAGATCGTGCGGAATCTATCCGGTACTTTAACTACCCGTATCAGGCCTTGGAAGAAGCCGTTGTCAACGCTTTTTACCATAGAGATTACCAAATTAGAGAACCGGTAGAAATCATTATTGAGCCACATCGTATAAGCATACTGAGCCATTCCGGTCCCGATCGCTCCATACCGGACTGGGTTTTGAGACGTGCGGATATCATTCGATCGAGAAAATATCGGAACCGAAGGTTGGGAGATTTCTTAAAGGAATTGAAGTTAGCGGAAGCGCGCGCGTCCGGTTTCCCGACTATTCAGTCTGAGCTTATGAAAAACGGTAGTGCGAGGGCATGTATTGATACGGGGACAGACAGGAGTTATTTCATGCTTGATATACCGTGTTGGGGGCAGCAGATAAAGAGTCGTAAGGAAGATGACTACTTGTTGCCGACTCTTCGTCAGATTTTTCAGAGGGCGAAGATGCGAGAAATCTATGTAGCGGATATACCGAATGATGAACAATTGCGCCTCATGATCAAGATCCTTCAATTGACTTCTGAGCCTATGCCTATGGGCACCATTATGGAGGAATTGAAGGACAGAAGTCGTGTTACTGTTCAACGTTCATTGATAGCACCATTGATAGCAGTAGGGCTCTTGGAAATGACCATACCGTCTGCTCCACGTAGCGGGCGGCAGAAGTATGTTTCCACCACGGCGGCGGCTGTTTTCTTATGATGCAATTGGGGAAAGATCTTCCGTAACGGCTGGAGTATTCGCCGATGGTATGTGGACTTTCCGATATGACGAAAACCGAGCTCACCGTTCCTCTGAATGTGCTGAAAATCAAGAAGCCTTTGGATATCGAAATTAAGATCAACGGTGTGAGGCCGTTCATCGATCTTGGCGTCAACGGGGATAAACGCCGCATCGGCTCAGACTTCCGCTTCGTTATCATTACCACAGCGCAGTAATCATGTGAGCGCATGCGGCAGCTGTTTGTGCGTTGTCAAGTCGTGCGTGCGTGGCGTCAGGGCAAACGCATTTGAGAGAAGGTAATCAACAGAGAAAATGCTCTTATTGACTGATATCCATTTTATACGTATCAAAAAACATCACAACAATCGGCCATCATGATGACGGGGCTAGAGGCTCCCTCTGCGTGCGTTGATGATTCGAAAAATCTTCACAATACACACATTATCAATAAATCGTACATCGTAAATGGCAAACGTATGTCCTCATGCGTTTGCCCTGGTGCCCCCATGCGTTTGCAGGTCATCGTTCCAAATCGCTGAGAAGGCTTTGGAGCTGTTTGTGGGCATAGAAAATACGGGAACGCAGGGTTCCTTCGGAGACGTGGAGAAGCTTGGAGATCTCCTGGTAAGAGAGCCCCATAATGTCACAAAGGGTCACGACTTCTCTGTGAGTAGGGGAGAGCTGGTTGAGAGCCTCGCGGAGGCGTTTCTTGATGTCCGTGATATGAGCGCCGCGCACGGGGTCGGCGTCCAAGGCCTGATCGGCAAGCTCGCTGTCTTTCTCAAGGGGAGCGCCGTTTTCATCATTATCGATGCTGAAGGAATTTTCTCGTTTGCGTTTGCGCAGAAAGTTGCGAGCCTGGTTGGCGGCAATTGTGTAGAGCCAGGTGTAAAAGGCGCTTTTTTTGTTGAAATAGCGCAGTGAGCGAAAGGCGCGCAGGAAGGCCTCCTGAGCTACATCATACGCATCGGCCTCCGAGCCGAGCATCTGCAGCAACATGGCATGCAGCTTTCGGCTGTGGCGGTGAACGAGCTCGTCAAACGCACGAGTTTCCCCGGACAGCGTGATGCGGATGAGCTCTTCATCCGGGAGCTCATTCCAATCCTGGGGTGTGGCGTTATCGGGCATCGTGGCGAGATGGTTTACGGGGAGTTGTGAGGATGGTATGAGTATGAACCGCTTGCCGGAGCCGAAGCGCCAGAGAACGGGTCACACCGGTAGCGAATACGAGCGCCCATCGCGACCTTCATACCAGTTGATGAAGGCGACGTTGGCCGTCGTAAAACCGCCGGGTGTGGGGTAGTTGCCGCTGAAGTACCAGTCACCGCACGGTCCTTCTATGGCGGAGTGCAACCCCTCGAGAGTTTGGTAGATGACTTGCACCTCGCAGGGCGAATTATCCGGCGTGACGAGCCGTGATATTTCGTCGGTGATCTCCTCGGTGCTGAAGGGTGAGTAGATGGATTTGACAGGGTTGGAGCGCTGTGCTGGCGGCAGGGTGAGCTGATGCCGACATTCGTCGTACACGCGGGTAATGTAGGCATAGTCCCCGCGTTTTTTGAGGAGAGAGACAGCAGCCTGAAAAGCGATGAACTTACCCAGTTCGCTCATGTCGATACCGTAGCAATCGGGGTAGCGAATTTGAGGAGCTGAGGAGAGAATGACGATTTTGCGCGCTTTCGAACGGGCCAACAGGCGCAGGAGGGACACACGCAGGGTGGTGCCGCGCACGATGGAATCATCGATGGCGATGAGTACTTCGTCATTACCCACTGCGCCGTACGTGAGATCATATACCTGAGCAGCCAACTGCTTGCGGCTGCTTTCCTCCGAAATGAAGGTGCGTAGCTTGATGTCTTTGTGGGCGATTTTTTCGGCACGCGGCCAGCGGCGCTGGATGAGTTCGCGGATGAGGTCATCGGTGAGTGTGCCATTGTGGAAATTTTCGATGACCGCAGCGGTCACACGATCGCGGCGGTAGGCGCGCAGCCCCTCCAGCAGGCCGTAATAGGAGACCTCGGCCGTATTGGGGATGTATGTGATGGCGGCTTTAGAGAAGTTCTCATCGCCGAGGCATTCCACAACTTTTTCGGCCAGGTTCGCACCGAGTTGTTTGCGCTCCTGGTAAATGATGGGGTCGTTGCCGCGCGAAAAATAGATGGCCTCAAAGGAGCAGGGGGTAGGCTCCAGCGGTGTGGTGTAAGGGGCGATGGTGATCTTGCCATCGCTCTTTACCACAATCATGTTGGCGCGTTCCAGCTCGTGCACGTCTTCGCACTCCACCCCCATGACGCTCATCAGGGGCACACGCTCACTGGCTATGGCCAGGTATTCGTCGGTGAGCACGTAGTGGCAGGGGCGGATACCGTGCGGGTCGCGCAGGCAGAAGAAGTCCCCATTGCCCACAGCACCCATCACGCAGTAGCCGCCATCCCAGTCTTGGGAGGCCTTGCCGATGATGTCGTAGAGATCAAGACGGCGGGAAATGACGCTGGGGATGATACGTCCCGGGGTATTATCGCGCAGCTCGCGGTAGATGTCTGTGTGGGCTTCGTCCAAATAATAGCCGATTTCCTCCAATACAGCCTGGGTATCAGTATCGAAGATGGGATGCTGCCCGCGCTCAATAAGCGTGCGGTTCAGCTCGGCTGCATTCGTCATATTGAAATTGCCCAGCAGCATGAGGGTGCGGGTAGTCCAGTTGGTTCGGCGCAGGAAGGGATGGCAGCTCCCTTCGTCAAACTGACCACTGGTGCCGTAACGCAGATGTCCCATCAGAATTTCTCCGCCGAAGTTAAAATGCTTTTTATAAACGTCGGCATCCTGCATGTCCCAAGAACCGTTCTCGCGCAAGGTGCGCAGATTCCGCTGCTGGGCGGAGAAAATATCGGAGAGGGCGGAGGAAGTGGCGTTGCGCGCGCGAAAGACGTACGGTTCCCCTAGGGGCATATCGAGCTTCACGCAGCCGATGCCCGCTCCGTCCTGCCCGCGGTTATGCTGTTTTTCCATGAGTAGGAACAGCTTGTTGAAAGCCCACTCCGGCGACCCGTACTTATCCACAAAGTACGAGAGCGGCTTGAGCAATCGAATCGCGGCTACGCCGCATTCATGGTGCAGGGGGTCAGACATGGTAGCTGGGTAATTGAGAGAGAAAAGAGTAGGTAGAACGCCGGGAGAACAGACATCGTCAGGAAGCCACGCGCACGCGGATGCCGGCGCCTTGTCGCAAGGTGCCCAGCACATGGGAACGGGGACCCACGCTCATGGCTGCATCCACTTGGTCGGGGGAGACGATGGTGACCCATCCGATGCCCATGTTGAAGGTGTGGAAGCGGTCATTTTCATCCACATATTGCAACACCTTTTGCACGGGGTCATTCTGCCAGAAAGGCACGGTCAGATCAGCTCCCTTGTCGCCCAAGAAGCGTTCCAGATTTTCCGGAAGCCCGCCGCCGGTGATGTGGGCATAGGCCTTTGGGGTGAGTTTTGCCGCGCGCATTTGCTCCACGACATCGTTATACAGACGAGTAGGGGCGAGCGCGGCACGTAGCTCATCGCGGCTCAGCAGATTCGGGTTCTGGGCGAGTACGCGGCGAACAAGACTCCAACCGTTGGCGTGAAAACCATCGCTTTCGTACCCGATGAGCACATCGCCCGCCTGCACGCGTGATGGATCAATCATGCATTCCTTTTCCACGCAGCCGATGCAAAAGCCGGCCAGCTCCACCAAATTCTCCGGCACCACACCGGGCATTTCGGCTGTTTCACCGCCGGCCAAGATGCAGTTGCAGCTCTCCAGATAATCGCTCATGCCGGATACCAGACGCGTGATGCGCGGCGTTTCGCGCTTCAGGTTGGAAATGCCCAGGTAGTCCAAGAAGAGCAGGGGATCGCCGCCTGTCGTTAGAATATCATTCACGTTCATCGCCACAAGATCTTTGCCCGCCGTTTCCAGCATATCCTGCTCGAAAAGCAGCTCGGTCTTGGTGCCAACGCCGTCTGTACCCGTCACGATGACCGGTTGCTTGTAGCTGCTTAAATCGTACGCCGCGGCGAAAAGTCCGAAAGCATTAAAGAGGCTGCGGTTTTTCTGCGTGCGCTTGACATGTGCGCTAATGTTGTGAACAAATGATTGAGCTTCAATCGTATCAACGCCTGATTGCCTATAGGTGAGTTTCGAGGACATGGAGAGGAAAGGATACGCGGTGAAATCGCCCCCATTATATCCTTCAAGACCGGGAAAAGCAAGACGGAATTTGACGAGTCATTCTATTTGATGGGAGAGGCGGAAAGTCAGGTGGATAGGGTAACGTATTTTACACAAAATCAATGACTAATCGCCTCATTACAGCAGGCGGGACAAAGCTCGGCAAAATGCCCCGGTGTTACCTCTGCAAAGGGCGGACGTTCGAGACCGAGAGGAGGGCGTCGCCCCATTCGTTGGCAGAAGCGACACCCGGTCGCATACTCGTGGGGGGCGGGTACATTGCCGGGGATGCCGGGCAGGGGAGATTTTCGCGGCATATCCGGGCGAATAGTCGCCGCGAGCAGCGCACGTGTGTAGGCATGCTTCGGATGGGCAAAAAGCTCCCGAACCGGTGCGCATTCCACGACGCGACCGGCGTACATCACGTACACGAAATCGCAATTCTGAGCAATGACCCCCAAATTGTGCGAGATGAGCAAGCAGGCCGCGTTGAACTCTTGCCTCAGATCGTGCAGCAGGGTCAATACCTGCTGCTGCACGGTTGTATCAAGCGCTGTCGTCGGCTCATCAGCGATGATGAGCTCGGGCTTGCAGGCCAGGGCGATGGCAATCATGGCGCGTTGGCGCATGCCGCCGGAGAGCGTGTGTGGATATTCCTGTGCGCGTTGCGCCGGGGCGGGCACCCGCACGGCTTCCAGCAATTGAACGGCGCGGGCACGGGCTTCCGCTTCGCTCAGACCGAGATGGCGCATAAGCGGTTCGGCGATTTGATCGCCAATGCGTTGCACCGGATTGAGCGCTTGCATAGCCTCCTGAAAAATGACACCGATATGAGCTCCGCGGATCGTGTTGAGCTGGCGAGTTGGCATCGACAGCAGATCCTGCCCGTGGAAGAGCACTTGCCCGGCCGGAATACGGCTACTCGGTTGGGGAAGCAGGCGCACAACGCTCATAGCAACTGCGCTTTTTCCACAACCGCTTTCCCCCACGATACCCACACACGCACCCGGCGGGACGCTCAGGCTCACGTCGTCCACAACGGGAAGCACCCCATGCTCACTGGCAAAGGAGGTCGTGAGGTGGCGTATTTCCAGCAGGGGAGCAGTTGATGGGGCTGTGGTGTTCACGATTTGGCGGGGAGGGGAATGAGCAGCTCGGCTTCCGGGAAACGGCGCCCCTCTGCACGGGCGCGTTGCGTTTCCTGCATGAGCTTAGGATCAATCCAATACAGATGGCTGTCCAAGGGGTCGTAATAGAGAGGGGGACAGAATCGCGTGTCCTCCGTGTTCGGCCAACAGAGCCACCTCCACTGGGCAAAGCGCCAGAAGCGCGAGGACCAGCCCGGCACCCATGCGCAGGAATCCGCGATGAGCTGTTGTACGCGGTGTTGAGCGCGGATGGCCATGGGCAGAGTGGGTGCGGAACGAGCCTCCAAGATGGCACGATCGAGCTCGGGTGAAGCCGTTGCAGTGATGTTGCTGGTGCCGGGCAGAGGTTTGCCATCCGCATCATATGCGTATTGGGAGAGGAAGAAAGGGGCGGCATCAGGCACCGGCGGACTGAATCCCCATGAGAAGATGCACGCGCTGTAGTTTTTGTTCTTCACTTTCAAGTAGAAGATGGTGTCGTCCATCTGCTCAAATTGTAAATCCAGGCCACAGCGTGCGGCATCGGCTTTCAAAATGCTCATAGCAGCGGCGTATGTGGGATCCACACGCGAGCTCACCATGACTTGCAGCCGCGTGCCATCATTTTTGCGCAGTATGCCGTCATCATCTTCTTCCGTGTAGCCGGCGGCGGCGAAACAAGCGCGTGCGCGTGCGGGGTCGAAAGGCAGGGCGCGGATGTGCGGGTCGGTGAACTCGCCAAAGCCTGAAAAATACGAGCTCGCGCGTCGGTAGTCACCGCGAAAGAGGGTATCAATGACCTCCTGCACATTCAGTGCGTAATGAAAGCCGCGGCGGGCATCCAAGTTATCAAAGGGCGGAGCTGAGCAATTAAGATGAAACCCAAAGCAGTTGCGAGGCCATTCATTTTGGAAAATAACGCGGCGGATCATACCGGCATGCACAGGCGGAATTTCGAGCCCCTCATACCAGAAATCTGCATCGCGCCCGGAGATGGCGTCCAACTCGCCGATGCGGAAAAGTTCACGGATTTTGGAAGCTTCCGTGATGAAGGTGTAAGAAATGTGATCCACATTGCATGTGTGGCGGGTGTAGCGACGATCGGCAGCCCACCAATTTTTCACGCGAGAGAGTACCAGCTTACTGCCCATCACTGTCTGCTCCGCATCCACGGTGTAGCCGCCGGTGACCGGAGCAGCGCGCCACAAATAGCGTTCCGGGTAGTCAGGGCCGTATTCCGCATAAAATCGCGTGCAGGCGTTTGGCAGGCTGCCGGCGTAATATGCTGCATAGGGGCGCGAGGTCGGCAAGGTGACTGCCAGTATATGGTTGCTGTAGATGGCGATGCGTTCAAAGTTGGTGAGGTAGAAGTCCGGGTAAAAGGGCTCTGCGCTGTGTGGGGAGGTGCGCAGGAAGAGCGACGCCACAAAGTCACGCGTTGTGAGGGCATCTCCATTCGAAAAACGCGCTGCCGGGTCGATATGGAAGTAGATGGTACGCCCGCCGGGCGAGATTGCCCAACGGTCTGCCGTGCCGGGTATGAGCTTGCGCGTGCCGGGGTGCAGGCGTACCAGAGGCAGATCAATATCATCGTAGATGTAGCGACGTGTTGAGTTGTTGCTGTTGGGACCAAAGACACGCAGTGTATTTGGGAAGGAGCGCTGCAGGGCGAGGCGCAGCGTGCCCCCCTTGATGGCAGAGGGGTCGCCGAGTTCCGGTTCGGCCTCTCCGCATACCCATTGTAAGTTGTCGGGCAGATCTTTTTCGGTGAGAAAGATGAGATAATCGCCGATCTGGCGGCGTTCGCGCAACTGCTCGGCTTCACTTTCGAGCAAATGGAGCCGGGCGCGGGCGGCATCTTCGTCGGCAGCCGTGGGATGGGTCAGCCGTTGCTTCACATGTTGAATTTGTTCATCAAGGCGGCCGATTTGTGCATCCAGATGGGACTGCACGCGTTCATTCCACCGCTTTGGGAAACCGCGGAAGCCCGGCGGCATCCGCCAGCAGCGCACATAATTGGGCACATTGGCATCCTCGGCAAAGCCGAGCGGCATCGTCTCCCCGGCTGGGGGAATCCATCCCACACCCCGCCGCGCAGCTTCATCGTTGCAGCTCACCAGCGAGCACACCACCACCCCGGCGAGCAAGAGCAGGCTGCCCAAGCGCAAAAGAAATCGGGGGCTGAGGAGACGGCATTTACTCATAGTGGTCGGGACGGCGCGGTGTGGTGGCTTCACGCACGGATTCGCCGATGAATGTGATAAGCAGCAGCATGACGACAAGGGCTCCCACGGCGGAAGACGCTATCCAGGGGCAGGACAGTCGAGCCAGACCATCATTGAGCAGCCGTCCCCAGCTGGCGCAGGTATCCGGCAGACCGAAGCCCAAGTAATCCAGCGAGGTGAGGGAGAGTACCACAAAGGCGAAACTGAAAGGGATAAGCGTGATGACAATGCCGGTGAGGTTGGGGAGAATATGGCGCAGAACGATATGCAGCGTGTTTGCTCCCATGGCGCGCGCAGCAGATACATAGTCTCGCGCTTTTTCACGCATGGTTCCGGTGCGGATGAGGTAGGTTACGGGCATCCAGCCCAGCAGACCCATGAGCAGCAGTGTGGTCGGGAGCCCTCGCATGCTCTGTGGCACCATATCGGTGATGGCCATGATGACGAACAGGAATGGCAGTTGAGAGAGGATTTCGATGATGCGTTGGGTCACGATATCGAATAAACCGCCCCAATATCCCATGAGCATACCTACGCACAGACCTATGCCGTACACCATCGGCAGGTAGAAAATAGCTGCCTTTACATTCACCTGCAGCCCTCCGAAGAGGACGGCCGCGATGTCCTGCCCCCGGCTGTCGGTTCCAAGCAGATGGTTTCCGGAGAGGGGCGGGGCGGGGTGGTAATGAATGAGAAAATGCTTGGTACTGCTCTGCTGCAGGAAATGGGGGATGGAGTCGGTGCCACGGTACGATTCGCGGATAAGTTTGCCATGTTCCCATGTAGCGCTGTACACCTCGCGGCGGTCCGGAGCCCAGCCCTGGGTCATCCCATCCGGCACTCCGTTGCGGTAGCGAATGCGCAGATGTACGTCTCCGTTTGGGTAGAGCCGACAGGCCAGTCCATCGTATGGGGTGGCGGCATCCGCTGCGAGAAGACGCCCGTCCTTGGCGGGCAGTGGCTCCATGGGGAAGGAGGAGGTGTCCCCCGCAGAGTCATAGGGGATGGGTGGCATGAGTACGAATTGCGGACCGCCTGGCTTGCCCAGGTTGGCATGTAATTGGCGGTAATCAGTCTCTGCCAGACCGGCATTTCCGCTCAGGCCAAAGACGCTGCCGGGAAGAATATGACGCCGGAAAGCAGGGAAATACCAGTCCCCTTGGGAAGTGACGGCGATCAAGGCGCGTTTACCGACAAGTGTCTGGTCCGCTGCAGCCAGAGCGAGCAGCGCCATCAGCATACCCAGCGAAAAGACACCTAATTTGTTGCTGCGAAAGCGCGTCAAAGCTCGCCGAGTTTGCGGCGGCAGATGGAATTTCCCTCGTCGGAACAAGAGGAAGCCTCCCACGAACGCCAGCAACAGCATCGTCAGCCAGCCGAACCACTGGACCCGCCCGTCAGCTGCAAGAGCCGGGCAAAATTCTGCCGGACAGGAGAGCCAATGCATTTCCCGCGCAGCCGTGAAAGGCCAGGAAATAGTTGGGATGAGCCAGCCGTGAAGCTCCCCGAGGCTGCCGAGTACAGCAGCCAAGATGAGCAGGCAGGCTGGTATTTTCTCTTTCATCAGCGGAATTTGATGCGGGGATCGAGTCGTGCTACAAGCAGATCCGATGCCAAATTTCCCAGTACAATGACCATGGAGCTGAGCAATAGAGTGCCCATGATGAGTGCGTAATCTTTATCCATGAGCGCTTGGTAACAGAGCATGCCGAAGCCGCGGATATCGAACACGCGCTCGATGAGAATGGAACCGCCTACTACGGCGCAGATGACGCCACCGAGCCCGGAAACGATGGGAAGGATGGCATTGCGCAGTGCGTGGTGCCACACGGCACGGCGATAACCCGTACCCTTGGCCACAGCCGTGCGCATGTAGTCTGCAGACAATTGGTCGAGCATGCTCGATTTCATCATCATGGTAGTCAATGCAAGAGACCCCACCACATAGCAAGCGAGCGGCAGAACGGTGTGGCGAGCTATATCCGTCAATTTGCCTGTCGTGCTCAGTGTTTCAAAATCCGGTCCGGTGAGTCCGTAGAGCGGGAAATACTCCAGACGTGCACCCAAGTAGATGAGGAGGATGGCTCCCAATGCAAAGCCCGGTACAGCATAACCCACGTAGAGCAGCATACTGCTGGCGGCATCTCCGATGCTACGGTGGTGCAGCGCTTTCCATATGCCCAGCGGTATGCTGATGAGGTACATGCCCAACGCGCCGAGCATACCGAAGTAGAGCGACACGGGAAGTCTGTTGAGCATCATGCCCAGCACGGGCTCATTGTACTTGTACGATTTGCCGAGATTCCCCTGCAGCAGACCATTCCACGCATAGCGGAACAGGATGGCGCGCGCGCGCAAGCTGCCACTATCTTTTTGAGTGGTGGAAGCGTTATGCGGATGGAACCTTTGGCGTCTCTCGGCGCGCTCAGTCGGGGATTCGATACGGAGGCGCCATCCTTCCTCGCTGAACCACGCGGGGCGGGCGAATTGGGGCGTGGAGCCGATGCGCTGGACAGTGAGTACACGCGGACTCCCATCCTGCGCCGAAGTGGTGAGGCTGGCGCAGCCGTCGTCGTTAAACTCAGCTTTCGTGATATCTACACGACGGCGGGCGAGTCCGAGCCACTGCAAGTAA
The DNA here is from genome assembly GCA_947626545.1 of uncultured Akkermansia sp. Lineage (GTDB taxonomy): Bacteria > Verrucomicrobiota > Verrucomicrobiia > Verrucomicrobiales > Akkermansiaceae > Akkermansia. Next base: position 12,107 of record CANQSS010000060.1, read on the forward strand.
GCCTTCCACGCTGGTTCGTCCAGGTTGAAGAGCTCGGCAAGGCGCTCGCGCTCCTCTTCGCTGATGCTGCCGGAGCCGCTTGCATTCGCTTTTTCCCCGGAGAGCGCGCTGATTGCCTGTTCCTGCATGATACGCTCCACGGGACCTCCGGGTACAAGCCGTGTCAGGCAGAAGACGAGCAGAGTTACTCCGATGATCGTGACAGGAGCCAGCAGCAGGCGCTTGATGATATATTCCCGCATTGGTGTGCGCTTTTGTCGGATGATCAAGGAGTCGGCTCAGTACGATTGCACGGTGCGTACGATCTGAGAGCAAATATCATAAAGGTGTTGCCAAGTGTCGTGGGCGGCAGTTACAAAATCCTGCCCGTAACCGGAGGGGGAAAGGACGCCGAAAGCGTACAGCACCGCCAGCAGAATGCCGATGTTCATGATTAGCACGAGGAGCAGGGAAAAGAGGAGTCCATTTTCGAGCATATCAGGCTGTTCGCGGGGGATAACCCACACCGTCCAATACAGGTGAAAGCTCCACCAGAAGCCAAAACCTGCGTAGAACCACGCCGCCCATTCCGGGAAAGGATATACCAGATTGATACACCACAAAACGAGCAGCCACACGCACATCCATAGCGGCACAAAATACGGCGAGAGGGCGATGAAGAGATTATCCGTGTCGGTTTCCACATAGCCGCCATTTAAGTCCACACGCAGGGTTTGCACCTTACCCAAGCAGAGCTTGGCGGCAATGGCGTGCGTGAGTTCGTGCCCTACCACGTAAACGTACACCATGACCGGCAGAGCCACGCGTGAGATGACCAACGATACGAAGGCCCCTACCCCCAACAGACTGTACCACACGGGTACGCTCAACCAAAAATTGCGTTGTCCAACCATCTCTCCGGCGTGGTGATACAAGTGCAGAAGAAGCGCGTACACCATGATGACGGAGAGGGGAAGCAGCGCTACCCATGCAAAAATCAGGCGCAGTGCGCGCGACCACCCATGGATAGGAACCACGGGCGGGTCGCCTGTGGCGGACTCAACCTGCTGCTGAGCCAGGGGCGCGGCTTGCCAGTACGCTACGCGCAGTTTGAGGCGCCGCCAAACACCGATGGGATGCGGTGGCAGGTGCTCCGCTTCCTCCGGTTTATCGAGCGGGAGGCGCCAGTCCCCGTGTTCCACGGAAGCGGACGGGTTATGGGGGCGGTGCAGCATCACGGTTCGCTGGAGCGTATGTCCTGCAGTATAATGGAGAGGAATGTGCGGCCTTTCCAGAAATTGCGTTCCAAGTTAAAAACAATATCCCACGGCGGGTCGGGCAGGGAAACATCCGCCGCATTGAAGAACACGGCCTCCTGCTCGTAGTTGCCTTGGTGCAGGGAGAAGCGCAGGTGGTTGCCCGCCACACGCCGCGGTGCGCAGGAGGGCATCACGTTGCGACTCAGAAAGAGGGGCTGTGGATTGGCGTTGCCGAAAGGCTCCAGCAGGGCGTAGCTCTCCATGAGTTCTACGGAAATTTCATCAAAGGAGACCTCGGCGTCAATATCCAGAGAGGGAATCAATGACTGTGGCTCGGAGTGTTGGCGTACGTATGTTGCGAATGCATCGCGGAAGGCGTCCAATTGCTCCTCGCGCAATTCCAAACCGGCCGCCATATCGTGCCCGCCGCCCGCTACAATGCAGTCGGCACAGGCATGTAGAGCATCCACCAGCGAGATGCCGGGCACGGAACGACCGGAGCCCTTACCATTTCCCCGCTCATCAAAGGAGATGATGAAAGTGGGTTTGTAGTAGCGCCGCATAAGCACCGAGGCGACGATACCCACCACGCCGGGATGCCAGCTGCGCGAGCCGAGCACGATCACAGGAATCTCTTGTAAAGAGGGGTTTTCTGCGAGCATTTGCATGGCTTCATTGCGGATGTGTTCCTCCTCCATCTGGCGTTGGCGATTGTGCTCCTCCAAGCAGGAGGCGAGAGAGATCGCCCGCTGTTCATCACGAGTGGTGAGCAGCTCCAGCGCTTCCTGTGGGGAGCCCATGCGACCCGCTGCATTCAGGCGCGGTCCGAGTCGGAAGGAGACGTGGCTGGTGGTGGCAGGCAGCTTGAGTCCGGAGACCTCTGCCAGGGTGCGCAGACCCATGTTGCCATTCTCATTCCCCACAAACTTGAGCCCGACGCGGGTGAGCAGACGGTTTTCCTTAACCAGAGGCACGATATCGGCTATGGTTGCTACGGCCACCATATCCAAGTATTTCCTCAGGTCGAAATTCGCCAAGCGGCGACTTTTCATGAGTGCGTGTGCCAGTTTGAACACAACACCCGCACTGCAGAGGTAGGTAAACTCACTGTTTTCCTCCAATTTAGCATTGACGATGGCCACGGCGCGTGGTCGTCCGTGTGTGCCGCCTTCGTGGTGATCCAAGATGATGACGTCCACCCCCATGCGAGACAGTTCGTCGACCTCATCCACAGAGGATGTGCCACAGTCCACCGTAATGAGCAAGGAGGGGCGGCGTTTGCACTGATTTAGTGCATTTTCAATTCCTTGGTGACTCAATCCATATCCCTCCCGCGTGCGTGTGGGCACGAAGAAGGCGTGCTCGATGCCGTAAGCGCTGAGCACCTCGTGCAACAGGGTGACCGCGCTCACTCCATCTACATCGTAATCTCCGTATATACAAACATATTCCCCTCGATCCGCCGCCAGAAAAAGTCGCTCGACGGCCTCCCTCATGCCTTGCATCACAAAGGGATCTCCCAAGTTTGCCAAGCGTGGCCGCAGGTAGCGTTCGGCCATAGCCTGACCGCTGATGCCGCGTTGCGCCATCAGCTTGCGTATCAATAGCGGAAGCTCTTCATTCAGTTCCGCGCCGAAGTCCACACTCCCGTTCATCGGGTGAGTCACCCAATGGCACTTTGCTCTCATGCGCCCACTCTATCATACAACCCTGAAATTGGCAAGTCTGCACGCCCAGTGTCCACGGCAAACGCATTTGAGAGAAGTCAATCAACAGAGAAAATGCTTTTATTGACTGATACCATCGTTTATACGTATCAAAAATCGTGACAACAGCAGTCATCATGATGATGGTTCTAAAGGAATCTCAGCATACATTAATGATTCGCAAAATCTGCGCAACGCACACATTATTAATAAATCGCACATCGTGTATCGTAAATCGTACATGGCAAACGCATTTTCTAATGCGTTTGCCCACATCCGTCCCAAGAAAATTTTCTCAGGGCTCATTCAACCCATTCCTCATGCATTTCATGGATGAAATACGGTGAAAAAGAAATCTGCAAGCTGGCA
>CANQSS010000061.1 GCA_947626545.1 uncultured Akkermansia sp.
AGTATGCCTATGGCGCACTGAATTTATGAGGTAACCGATCGAGCATTTCGGCGTCCTGAATTTATGAGGTACCGCGCAGCCTATTTATAATAAACAAAATATAGAAGAAGAATTCGCGCGTCGCATCACACTGAACAGAGCTGGGCACGCGCAAGAACTCACAGGAGCAAAAATGGCCGCCGACAAGAATCGGCGACCATTCTAAATGATGCTATTGAAAAAATGAGGGATTAATCAGAAGAGTACGCCAGCACCAATGACGATCCCGTGCTGTCCAAAATTGAAGTGAGAAGTACCAAAGTCCCTGAAGAAAGTACGGTTGAACTCGTAGCCTACCTTCACGTAGATGGAATCAGAGCATTTCACCTTGATGCCGGCACCCAGACCAAAAGTGAAACCACCCACCGATTCCTTATCAAACGCTCCCGTTACCTCACCCTCACCCCATGCGTAGCCGGCCTTGGCTCCCAAATCCAGAAAGACGTGCTCCGTCAGACCGATGTTAGCGTCATAGCCCAGTGTCAACGGCATGCGGGAAACGGTCGTCTCGATCCCATTCTTCTCGTCTTCTCCTCTGTCAAAACCAAGCGAAACTGTAAACTGGTGGCGCACGGAAGATACCGCATCGTTGTACAAACTGAAGTTCAAACGGGCACCGACCGTGTCAGGCATTTTGTCCTTATCCGAGAAGTTGTAGATGCCCTCCAAAGAGTACACAGGCTGCCAATCATAGGGAGTGATTGCACCAGAGGCTGGCTGCGACAGATAATACGGAGCGGCCGAGGCGGTGCCCACCATCATGCCCATGAGGGCGACAAGGGAAAGAAGTTTTTTCATAGCAACTCGTTTTTATCACATTACCAGCCTGCTGGCAAGCACGTTTTTTCCGTTCCTGCAAAATTCCCGCACCGCGGGCGCGCTAAATTCCAATTGGGAATCGCAAATAGGTCGTGTTTTTTATAGGACGGATGTGGGGTACAGCAGTAAAAAACCTGCTGCAGGCACGCAGACCCGCAGCAGGTTGAAACGAGATGTGGACTCGCCTTAGTCCTTCTTGACGTCGCCCTCCGACGGGCTCCATTCCTCAGCCTGCAAGGAAGCGAGGTTGAAGGCTTGCTCCAAGCCGACCATATCGCCGGCGCGCACCGTCTCAAATGCGGCGGTCTCGCGACGCAGCTGCTCAGCATCGTAGTTCACAGCCTTCACGGAAAGTCCGATACGGCGTTCCACCTTGTCCACCTTGATAACGCGGGCTTGAATTTCATCGCCCACCTTGATGACATCCTTCACGCGCTCCACGTGCTCCTCAGAGAGCTGAGAGATGTGGATGAGACCGTCAATGTCGCCATCCAAGTTGACAAAGGCACCAAAGGAAGCAATCTTTGCCACCTGCCCGGACACCAAATCACCCACCTTGAATCGAGTATCAATGGTCTCCCACGGATCATCGCCAAGCTGCTTGATGCCGAGAGAAACGCGCTGATTCTCCTTGTCGATGCTCAACACACGCGCCTCGACCACATCACCCTTCTTAAGCACCTCAGAGGGGTGATTAATCTTGCGTGTCCAACTCATATCCGACACGTGAATCATGCCGTCAATCCCCTCCTCAAGCGCCACAAACGCGCCATAAGGCGTCAGATTGCGCACCGCGCCGGAAATGATGGTGCCGACAGGGAATCGAGCCTCAATGGCATCCCACGGGTTCTCTTCCAGCTGGCGAACACCCAGAGATATCTTCTGCTCTTCTACAGAGATGTTGAGCACCACAGCCTCGATCTCCTGATCGAGTGTCAACACGTCGCTCGGGCGCGTGATTCGCTTGGTCCAAGAAAGTTCAGACACGTGCACCAGACCTTCCACCCCGCGCTCCAGCTCCACGAAGGCGCCGTAGGCAAGCAACTTGGTGATGCGTCCTTTCACGTGAGAACCAATCGGGTACTTCTTCTCAATATCCGCCCACGGGTTGTCCGAAAGCTGCTTGAGGCCGAGCGACACGCGCTCTTTGTCACGATCCACGTCCAAGATGAGCACCTCAAGCTCCTGCCCGATGTGCAGCAGTTCGGAGGGGTGATTCACGCGACCCCAGCTCATATCCGTGATGTGCAACAAACCATCCATGCCGGAAAGATCCACAAAGGCGCCGAAATCCGTGAGATTCTTCACAATACCGCGCACCCTGTCCCCTGCCTTGACCGTCTCCAGGAAACGCTGACGCAGCTCGCTCCGCTCCGCCTCGATAACCTCGCGGCGCGACAAAACGATGTTCTTGCGCTCATCATTCACCTTCACGATCTTAAACTCGTACACATTACCCACATATTCGTTGAGGTCTTTCGGCGGGATGATATCCACCTGCGACCCGGGCAGGAAAGCCTCCACACCCACATTCACCATCAGACCACCCTTCACGATGCTCTTCACTTTGCCCTTCACTAGGCCACCTTCCTTGAAAACGGCCACGATCTTATCCCAGTTCTGCTTGTGGGCTGCCTTTTCCTTGGAAAGCACCACATGACCTTCCTCATTTTCCAGGCTCTCCAGCAGCACTTCTATCTGGTCCCCTACTTCAATTTCTTCGTCCTCGAACTCAGAGATGGGTATCTCTCCTTCGGACTTATATCCTATGTCGACCAGTACGACTTGGGGACGGATTTCAAGGATGGTACCATTCACGATATCCCCCTTGCGGAATGAAGGAAGCTTCGATTCAATCAAAGCCTCCAGTTCAACATTGCTCATTGATTTTGTTGGTTAGGTTTGCTGTTTCCATCGTGTTTCTTTGGCCCATACACCGGTAGTTTTGCGGGCGCCTGTGAGCTACCGGGCAACACAACGGAGAAAATATTCTACTCCTGTCTCTTCCCTTTGGCAAGCAATTTTGTTGGCCGTTTGCAGAAAAATTGTTCGTTCGCAAATCTTCCGTCAGCGAGTCATTTTTTTGTTGCAAATAAACGGATGCATCGCTAAGATGGCGCATGGAGAAAATCTGCCGTAAGCAGGGTTCCTCCACCCGTCTAACACGAAGGAAATTGATAACCATGCCAAGCAACAACGAGACCAACATAGTAGTGACTGGGCGCCACATCGAGGTGACGGAAGCCATCCGCGAGTTTGCCCGCAAGAAGATAGAAGCCATACACATCGATTATCCACGCATCGTGGAAGCTCGCGTGGTGGTGGATGTGCAGAAAGATCGGCATGTAGCGGAAATTGTCCTGTTCTGTGCGGATCACATCACGATACAGGCCTCTACGACCGGAACGGACTTGTACGCAGCGTTGGATGAGACGGTGACCAAGATTATGCGTCGCATGCGCAAACACAAGACACGATTGATGAAGCATTTTCGTCCGCACCGATCGCAAAGCATCCGCAAGCTGGAGGAGAAGGTGTATGAGGAGGATGTGCTCGACCAAGATGTGGATATTGATGCCCCGGAGGATCCCAAGCCTGTACGCATCACCCGCGAGGGCTATGAGCTGAAGACCATGTACAAGGAAGACGCCATCATGGAGCTGGAGATTTCCGGCAAGCCATTTGTGCTGTACCGCAATGCGCGCCGCAATGTGCTGCAGATCGTTTACCGTCTCCATGAAGGAGAATATTCCATCATTGAGCTGGGCAACGAGCTGAAAGCCTGATTGATTGCCACGACGTACCGGTTCGAGCAAAAAAACGTAGAATTTGGCTTTGCCGCGTGTTCCATGGAACTGCGGCAAAGCCTTTTTCTATGCCCCGAGGCAACCGCATTAGAAAATGCGGTTGCCTATGTACGATTTACAACACGCACGACGGCTGTAAGTGCGTATGGACAGCGCGCATGCGCTGCCCGAAGGGCGAACCGGCAATGTGGTGCCGGTGAGTCAACTTACGATGTACGATTTATTAATAATGTGCGCGTTGCGCAGATTCTTTCCAGATCATTAACGTATGCAGAGATTCCTCTAGATCCATCATTATGATGACCGGATGTTGTGATGATTTTGATACGTATAAACATGGATATCAGTCAATAAGAGCTTTTTCTCTGTTGATGACCTTCTCTCAAATGCGTTTGCCGTGTACACCACCCTTGATGAGTTGCATGGTGAATGCTCGACTCCCCGCTCCTAGTTTTTTGGAACGGGTGCGATCCGTGGCCACATCCGTCCAAAAAAATTTTCTCCGGACTCATTCAACCCATTCCTCATGCGTTTCATGGAAGAAATACGGTGAAAAAGAAATCTGCAAGCTGGCATCGCATATCCACAAATCATTCTAACTGACAACACGCAATGTTTTGAAAGTTTCTCCGCGCTCCTGCTCCGCATCCCCGCACCTTTCTAATTATGCCCGTGTATAGCTTCATCACATTTCGCTCGCATCTGCTCCGCCGAACTTGCGCGTAAGCGCGGGAACTTCTCAAATCGTAAATCGTAAATCGTAAATAACCAACGGCTTATGCTGTATGATGTACCATTAACTACCAAGGGGGGCGCTTTTTCTTGGGACGGATGTGATCCCTGGCATATTTTACGAGTGACATAATAGGTTCTTGAAAAGGGAAAAGATTCTGATAGAATGGGACGCATGAATGGTTTCCGAATCACAGTGCTCACCCTGCTGTGCTTGTCAGTGGGTTTAATGTTTTATGCGGTGCTCATTGTGATACCCGGTTGGCAAGGGGATTACAGCGCGTACCAGTCATCTCTGAAAATCGCCGAGTATGAAGAGAAAAACGATATACACCGCCAGCAGATGATGGCCTATGATCCCGCCGTAGAAGCTCCGGAGGTTGAGCAGGCACGTCTTGATCAGGAGGCTGCCGCGCGGCGCGACGAAGCTTCCATCAACGAAGCGGAAGAGAGCAATGTAGTGGCTGCCGCCAAGCGCAAAGAGGAAGTTGCGAGGGCTCGAGCTTCCCGACAGAAGGAAGAAGCCGACAATCCTCGCAGTGCAATCATTGGCAGGGTGGCCTCCTATGATCCGGAGTGGAATTGTGTGATGATGAAGCCCGATGTGCCGGAGTTGTTCCAGCCGGGAGCCGTGCTGGCTGTACGCCGCGATGGGTTGGTGGTTTGCGAAATGGTGGTCGATAGCCGCGACGCAGAGTCCGGTCAGGTGAGCGCCACACTCAAAGAGACGGACATACTCTCCCCCGAAGGGGAAACGGAGAAACGGGAGCCGCGCCCGGGAGATGAGGTTATTGTTTCCCCCTTCATGAGCGCCAAAGAGCTGCTCCAGGAAAGCTCAGGGGCAGAAGTCTCTCCTGTACAGCAACAAACGGATCAAACTGCTGTGGAGGCTCATACACCTCCACCCTTACCTCCGCCTCCCCCAGCAGAAGAACCTGAGCCGCTTCCACAGCCCCCCTCGGAATCCCCTGCTCCCCAACCTTCAAACTCGGCTCCTCAGCCCCCTGCCCCGTCGCCACTCACACCTGTCCACGGTAGCAGTGAGCTTCCCTCGCTGGATGATACAAGGAACACTTTGGAGCAATAATGACTCAGGATACTTCCAGTCGCGGTCTCTTCGGAGCAGCCCCCAGCTTTTCTTTTGAGTTTTTTCCTCCCAAAACGCCGGAAGGTGCCGAGGCTTTGTTGCAGACAATCGTGACTCTGCAGGACTTCCGTCCCAGCTTTGTAAGCGTAACCTATGGTGCGGGAGGCGGATCGCGTGAGCTGACACGAGCCGTGGTGCATGATATCCAGCAGCGCGGTATTCCCACCGTGCCGCACCTCACCTGCGTGGGACACACGGAAAAAGAACTTGAAGAAATACTGGAGGGTTTCGTGAAGGCAGGAGCTCGCGCCATTCTCGCACTGCGCGGTGATCCCCCGCGTCACGGCGCCTATGACCCGAGTCGCGATGCTTTTCATCACGCAGCAGAGCTGGTGCGCTTCATCCGCAACTGGGAGAGCCGCCGTTCCTTGCCGTACCACCTTACAGTGGGCGTGGCTGGTTTTACGGAGGGACACCCGGACACTCCGAACCGCCTGCGTGAGATGGATTATCTGAAAGCAAAGATTGATGAAGGTGCGGATTACATCTGCACGCAGCTCTTCTTCGATAACCACGCCTTTTTTGACTACCGCGACCGCTGTCGTTTACTAGGGATTCGAGTGCCCATCATCGCCGGGATTATGCCTGTGACAAGCGCTTCCGGAATGAACCGGATGGCCGAGCTTTCTGCGGGCACGAACTTTCCCGCACGTTTACTCAAGGCGATGCTGCGCGCGGGCGGCGATAAAAAGAGCTTGGAACGCGTCGGTATCAACTATGCGAGCCAACAGTGCAGTGAGCTGCTGGATGCGGAGGTGGATGGCATCCACTTTTACACTCTCAATCGCTCCAAAGCTACGCTCGAAATCTACCGTAACTTGGGCATCAATAATTATTTTGATGTCGATCGTCTCAAATCACTCAATTCTCTCTACAAGAACTAACCCGCACCATGGCAAAGAAACATGACAAACTGAAGGATATGCCGGAACTCACCCCAGAGGAGATGAAAGCCATCGGGGAGATTGAGCTTGGGCCTTCCCGCCACGAAAAATTCCTCAATGCTCATTACAAAAAGCTCATCGTGGCTACGCTGGCTATCATGCTGTTAATGGCAGCAGCTATCATTTACGCCACTTATCGCATGAGGCAAAAGGCGGAGGCCTCGGGACTGCTGGTCCAGGCGCTTGGTGTGGTGGATGTCTCTGCCGCAGATGAGAATGCGAGCATGGCCACTCTGGAACACATCATCAACGACTATTCTGACACCCAAGCTGCCGGCACGGCGCAGCTACTGCGTGGTATGCGCTTGGTAGAAGGAGGTGAGGAAAAGAAAGGACTACAGACCCTGCAGCAAGTGGCGATGGGCGCTGAGGAGCCTTTCATCCGTCTGCGTGCGCAGGTGTTTATGGCTGGGTATTATATGAAGGGCGGTGAAAATGAAAAAGCTGCGGAACTGTGGCAGACTGTAAGCCGCGCTGGTGATACGCCGTATCAGGCACTCGCATTGCTTTCGTTGGGGGATTTGGCACAGAAAAATGGCGATGAGCAAGGTGCTCGCACCTATTACACGCAAATTGCCGAACGTTGTCCGGCTTCTCCTTTGCAAGCGGCCGCGCAACAGCGCTTGCTTATTCTCGGCGTCGATGCACCGAAACCGGTGTCTCCCCCGGAACCACAAAAGAGTGAGGAGCAACACAAGGGTGACCTGCTCTTCCCCGGAATAGGTTCTCCCCTCAACTAAACCTCCCGCGAAGCATGGCCTTAGAGCGCGATATCTTTTCGGAGCTCACCGGCGTAAGCCGCCTGCTTTCGCGACTGCGCGATTATCGGCAACGTGAGTCTCTCTCCCCGGAAGAATGGTGCCTCGGCATGGTGGCTTTTGCTATCGCTGAAGCCGACCAGCCTGAGCTGCCCGGGGAGGAATTCCCGCCACTCTACGCACAGTTTGAGAAAAAAGCAACGCCCGAACAGCGCGCTCAGTCCCTGACTCAACTCAGCGCTTTCGTGACCCGGCAACGCGGTGTAGGCTGGCGCGCTCTTCTACTTTACGCCGTGTCGGATTCTCACCCTCTGCTCGCCGCTCGGGCCTCTACCCTTGCTGTTACCATGGCCCCGCCTCAGCAGGAAATTCGCTTTACCGGCGCCCTTGCGCTCGTGCAACTTTTGCGGACGCAAAAGCAGCCCTCTGCCGCTATTGTAAGTGGGCTTCTCGCCCCTGCAGATCTGCGTCTGCTCCCAACCCTCACTCCGCTGCATGACATGCCAACGGATCAATTGGGCTCCCTTCTTCCTGCCTTGCAAGGACAACTCAACAGCCTGAGTTCTGCTTGGCTGCTGCCTCTCGCGCACGTTCCGGAGCTTTGCGAGCCCCTCACCCTCGCGCTGGAACGCCTTGCATCCTCCACGAAACTGGTGGCCGACATCACCTGCCCTATCCCCACTTGGAATTTTGCCTCTCCTGCGCCGCAACCACTGCATGCATGGTCCCTCCCGGAGTTTCTCCCACGCATGCTCCCCTCTCTCTCTCCCTACCTCTCCAGTACCCAACTTCAACGTCTCCACACTGCTTTCGCATAATTTTACTTGCCTTTCATCCGCTTTCGGTGTACAAATTGCGCACTTACACGGCCTCGTAGTTCAATGGATAGAACGGCCCTCTCCTAAAGGGCAAATACAGGTTCGATTCCTGTCGGGGCTAATGCCGAAGCCCTGCCCAAGGTGGTGTGTTGGTGAATCCCATGCAGATCGGGTTCGATTCCCGTCAGGGCTAATGCCCGTTTTCCCCCTATGTGAATTGCTGATGAGGGCAATTCGGGGGGAGCGGAGGGAGCTCAGCAGTAGGTTTTGGTCCTGAGCAGCTTTTTTAATTCGGGAGGGGAGAAAAGTTCATCTACCTCGATCTTCAGGAAAGTTGCGATAGCCGATGGGAAGGGGGGAGTGACGGTCGAGCAGTGAACGGTCGTAGCGACGAGTCGGGGGTGACATGTGACCGAGGGTATGTTCTGTGCGGAAGAAAAATTGGAGGTAGTAAGTTCCGGAGTAGCCGATTTGGGCGGCTTCGCGAATCATGCGAAGGATATCCGCCTCATCCAGGAGCGCCGGGTGCACAGTGGTTCGTACCTCGTGGGGAAGCTTGTACTGAAGCAAAAGAGCAAGAGACTTCCGGAATCGGTCGTAAAGTATTGAACCATCCGGTAATTTCCAAGAGCGATCGGAAGGCATTTTGTGATCAAGCGCGACATAATCGATGAGGTGATTTTGCAAGAGTGGCCGAAGCACTTGAGGATTGCTGCCGTTCGTATCAATTTTAATGAGATACCCCAGGTCTTTAATCTGGGAACACAGTTCATAAATATGAGGCACCAACGTGGCCTCTCCCCCGGAAAGTACAACCGCGTCCAGGAAAGAGCGCCGTTCTTTGAGAAAAGCTATCTCATCCGTCACGCCACGATGCTGAGAGAGGGCGAGATCGGGATTGTAGCAATAGGGGCAACGCAGATTGCAACCGTTGTACCAAAAAATACAGGCAGCCTTCTTAGGATAGTCCAAGAAGGTGAGCGGCGTGATATCCGAAGGATGAACGGTAGGTGGCATGAAAAGAGATAAAAGCAAACCCCACGAAACGGCTTGAGCAGCGCGAAACGTGGGGAAGGAAAGCGATCCCCCACCTTCGCCCCCGTAACTAGGAGCGAAGGGGGGATCGGAAATCACTTCAGGATCGTGTCACCGCAGCAGCCGCAGGGCTCCACGAAGTGCTCACGCTCCTCGAACTCGCCTTGCTTGCCGGCATTGAATGTCTCCACAGGGCGATGGTAACCCATCACGCGAGTATAGACAGTGCATTTGGAGCGCTCACTCTCGTGCTCGGCCAGGATCTGCTCATCGGTTTTGACGACGGCTTTAATTTCTTCTTCTGTCATGGTTTATTTATGATTATGGGTTGATAAAAAAGAGATCAAAAGAGGGGCAATTCGGGCTGTTCCTCGGCACGCGCCTTGGCGATAAGCTCCTCATCGCAGATGGGGCAATAGTCATGGCGTCCTTTGAGATAGCCATGCTTATCGCACACGGAGAAGAGCGGCGTAACCGTAATGTAGGGCATCTTGAAATTGGTAAGCACCTTGCGCACAATGTCGCGACAAGCCTCCGGGGAGGAAATGGCTTCGTTCATGTACATGTGGAATACCGTTCCGCCGGTGTAGCAGCATTGGAGCTTATCCTGCATGTGAAGAGCCTTGAAGAGGTCGCTCGTGTAACTAGCCGGAAGTTGAGAACTGTTGGTGTAGTAGCGGTGACCCGGCGTACCGGCCTGAATGATGTCCGGGAAGCGCTTGGCATCCTCGCGAGCAAAGCGGTGAGTGGTACCCTCGGCCGGAGTAGCCTCCAAATTGTAAAGATTGCCGGTTTCCTCTTGGTAACCGCGAATACGCTCACGCATGAAATGCAGAACCTCTTCCGCAAAAGCGATACCTTCCGGAGTGGCAGTATTCATGGTATCTCCGGAGAAGTTGCGCAACATCTCATTGACTCCATTCAGACCAATTGTGGAGAAGTGATTGCGCAAGTGAGGCAAGTAGCGCTTCGTGTAGGGGTACAGCCCCCGTTCGTAGAGGGTATTGATGAATACTCGTTTCTTCTCGAGGGTACTCTTAGCCAAGTCCATCAGCTCTGCCAGCTTACTGTAGAGAAGATTTTTATTACCCTTGTAGAGATAGCCGAGGCGAGCCATATTGATGGTCACAACCCCGATGGACCCGGTCATTTCTGCTGAACCGAAGAGTCCTCCGCCACGCTTGAGCAACTCGCGCAAGTCAAGCTGCAAGCGGCAGCACATAGAACGCACAGCATCTGGCTTATAAGCCTCTTCATCAATGACTTTGTTGCCATTCTCATCTATCTTGTACTGCGAACCAATGAAGTTCTGGAAGTAGGAGGAACCAATTTTAGCAGCGTTGGCAAAGAGCAACGGCACATTTTCACCCTCCCAGTCAAAATCCTCAGTAATATTTACGGTGGGGATGGGGAAGGTAAAGGGCTGCCCGGTGCTGTCGCCCTCAGTCAACACTTCATAGAAAGCCTTTTGGATAACCGTCATTTCCGGTTGGAAATGCTTGTACGTCATGCTAGTGAGGGAATCTGCGCCACGCTCCTTGGCGAGAGCCTTAAGCTTCTCATCATGCAGATTTTCGAAGATATGTGCACCGCCGGAGAAAGGAGGTTGCTCACGCAGGTCGCGCGGCACCGTCCAATCGATAGTCACGTTCGTGAAAGGGCTCTGCCCCCAGCGGGACGGCACATTCAAGTTGTAAACGAAACTGCGCAGGGCTTTCTTGACATCGTCGTAAGCGAGTTGATCGCGGAAAAGGTAGGGGGAGAGGTAGGTGTCAAAGGAGCTGAAAGCTTGCGCACCCGCCCACTCGCTCTGCAGAATACCCAAAAAATTGGCCATCTGCCCCAAAGCCTCGCGAAAGTGCCTGGGAGGACGACTGTTCACACGGCTGCGCACGCCATTAAAGCCCTCGTTGAGCAAATTGCGCAAGCTCCACCCGGCGCAGTAGCCGGTAAGGCAGTCCAAGTCGTGAATATGGTAATCACCATTGCGGTGAGCCGCACCCTCGTCCGGAGAATAGACCTGATCAAGCCAATAGTTGGCAATTACCTTGCCTGCGGTGTTGTTCACGAGCCCTGCATTGGAGTACGTGGTGTTGGAATTAGCCTTGATGCGCCAGTCAATGTTGCCTATGTACTCCTCAATGGCCTGCTTGCAGTCCACCCAAGTGTTACCTTGGTACAGGCCCGCGATCTGCTCGCGCTGCAGCTTATGGAGGAAGCGGTACTTGATAAAGCAACGCGCCGTTTCATACGCCCCCGACTTCATCAACTCCATTTCAATAAGATCCTGTACCTTTTCCACCGGCAGGTACTCCTCATTTCGAATCGCATCCAGCACATTCGTATAGACAAGCGGATTGTATTCCTCCTGCGATGAGTGGAAAGCTTTTTCAATGGCCTGCTGGATCTTGTAGGCCTCAAAACGCTCACGCTTTCCGTTACGCTTAATGATTTGCTGGGGCATGATTTCTATGAAAAGGTTTGAGAAGGTTCATGATCGAAGTGGCGCAAGAGCCGCCACGTGCGCGCAGTGGATACACCCTGAGCAGTCAGTTCCTTTTTCCATGTCCGACTCACTCAGCTGCACCTCGGATTAACGCACCAGTGGTTTTGCTTGCCCGAGTATCCGAAGACGCAGCGCGTCTCATACTCGAGATAGGCTTGCGCCTCCTGCTCCTCCGCACCTGGTCTCGGATAAGTCCGTTTCCGGTTCGCCTTCGGATGAGCGCGAATTTAGCACAGCCCCCCCGACCTGACAAGAAAAAATTTTTCTCGATTTGCTATGAATCGCAAAATATGTGATAATTTTCATGTATTCTACGCAATATAATGTGTTGCTTCTCACAAAGCCCTCTAACATCATTCTCCATTTCACTTCATTATCAAGGGGCATTTTTTGGAAATTCCGATGGTATCGGACGCCCAAGATAATGGGGGAAAAAAATTACGGAAAGCTTAAAGGAAGGGGGCAAAAGGCGGGTCCAAAACACCCACCGCAAGATGACTCAGTCCCCTCAGCACCACACGTGTGATGAGGCATCGCTGGGCATGCGCCAATCGCCACGCGGAGAGAGAGAGATGGTGCCGACCTTCGGGCCGTCCGGGATGCAGCTGCGCTTGTACTGCTGGGCGAAGAAGCGATGCAGGAAAACACCCAGTGTGCGATGGATGACATCCTCGTCATAATCCCGGCTCCACGCGAGCTTGGCAAGCGCGAGGAGCTTCTGCGGCGAAGCTCCGTATTTGACGAAATGGTAAAGGAAAAAGTCGTGCAAGTCATAGGGGCCGAGAGTATCCTCGGTCTTTTGCTCTGTCGTGCCGTCGTCGGAGGGCGGCAGGAGTTCGGGACTCACCGGGGTATCGATGATGTCCTGCAGCACGGCGGCGAGCTCCGGCGAGCTGCTGCGACCGACGTGGGCGATGAGGCAGCGGATCAGCGTCTTGGGAACGGAGCAGTTGACGGCATACATGCTCATATGGTCGCCATTGTAAGTGGACCACCCGAGGGCGATTTCGGACAAGTCGCCCGTGCCCACCACGAGTCCCCGGTGCATGTTGGCCAGATTCATGAGAACCTGCGTACGCTCGCGCGCTTGGACATTCTCGTAGGTGGTGGTGCGCTGGGAGGGATCGAAGCCCAAGTGCTCAAACTCCTTCATGCACGCCTCGCGGATGTCGATTTCGCTGAGGCTTGCACCCACGAGCTGAGCCATGCGGACGGCGTTGTCATGCGTACGACCGGTGGTGCCGAAGCCGGGCATCGTGACCGCGCGAATGCAGCTCGGAGCCATGCCGAGCAGACCGCAAGCACGCGCACACACCAGCAGGGCGAGCGAACTGTCCAGCCCACCGGAGACGCCGATGACGAGCGACTGCGCACCGGTGTGCTCCATGCGCCCGGCGAGGCCCGTCGCCTGGATGTTCAGGATATCCTCGCAACGTTCCTCTACCTGCGCCGGCGGCGGTAGGAAAGGACGCTTCTGCAGGCGAGCAAAGCGCAGGTCGCATTCCTCCGGCAGCGGGGCAAGATCGATCATGCGCACGCTGCGCCACTCCTGCGGCAGGCGAACCTCGTTGTAGGAGCTTTCACTCATGCGCGCCGCGCTCAGACGCTCCACGTCAATATCGGCGCAAGTCAGCGTGGCGTTGCGGGAGAAACGCTCGCTCTCCGCCACGATGCGCCCGTTGTCCGCGATGAGGGCATGCCCGCTGTACACGACGTCCTGCGTGCTCTCGCCCACGCCGGCAGACACCAGCACGTAGGCACAGAGGCAGGAGCCGCTCTGCTGCGCCACCAAACGGCGACGGTAATGGGCCTTGCCGGCCAGCTCGGTGCTGGCGCAGGGGTTGAAAATAACGCGCGCGCCCAGCAAGGCCAAACGCGAGCTGGGGGGAATCACCGACCACAAATCTTCACAAACTTCCACGCCGAAGACCAGCCCCTCGCCGTCGCGGAAGAGCAAGTCCGTACCGATGGGAACGGAACCGAACCCCGGCAGCTCCACCTCGCTCACGCGCAGATCCGATGCTGGGCGGAACTGGCGCCGCTCGTAGAATTCGCGATAATTCGGCAACACGCTCTTGGGAACCAGACCGAGCACCTGACCTCCCTGCACCACGACGGCCACGTTGTACAGCCCGTCCTGCACCACGAGCGGGATGGTGGTGATGAACACGCAGGAAAGGCCGGCCGTGCTCTCCGCAAACGTCTTCAGACCGCTGAAGACCGCGCGCTGCAGCGTGGGCTGGAAGAAGAGATCGCCGCAGGAGTAGCCGGTGAAGCTCATCTCCGGGAAAAGCACGGCGTGAGCTCCCAGGTCGGCGGCATCGTGCGCGGCGTTCACGAGAACATCGACGTTGCCGGGAACATCCGCCACGCGAATGCGGGGCACTGCTGCCACGAGTCGGTAATAACCGTATGTTGCCATGGAAAATTTGCGTGATGACAATTAGTAACTGCGCGCCCAGAGAACGCGGCGGGCGGTGGGGCGTCCGGTGAGGATGCAGGGAGCCTCCGGTCCGGTTCCCATCTCGCCGTGCGGGATGCAGCGGATGGAGATGCGCAGACTCTTGCCGAGCTCTTCCTCCTGCTCCGGGGAGCCGTCCCAGGGGCAGAGCAACCAGTCAGCCTCGCCTTCGCCGCTGAAATTTTTCTTGAAATCGTCCAAGTTGTCGCAGCTGCGGATGTGCGCATTGCGGAAGGCTTGCTGACGCGCAAGCAAGCTGCCCTGAATCTCCTCCAGCAGGCTGACGGCACCCGCCACGAAATCCTCTTCCGCCACAAATTCTTTCTCGCCGACGGGACGATCGCGACGCGCAAGGCACACGGAACCCTTCTCCAAGTCACGCGGCCCGATTTCAACGCGGATCGGTACGCCTTTTTTGACCCACTCCCATTTTTTGGCGCCGTTGTTCAGGTCGCGCTCGTCCACCTCCACCCGCAGGGGCAGACCGTGGAACTGCTGCGCCTTGAGCTTGGCGGCCAGCTCGCGGCAGTGGGTCAGGATCTGCTCGCGCATCTCCTCCTTCGGGGTGACAGGAACGATGACAACCTGACGCGGCGCCACGCGCGGCGGACACACCAGCCCGTCGTCATCCGAATGCGCCATGATGAGCATGCCGATCATGCGGGTGGATACGCCCCAGGACGTCGTCCAGGCGAATTGACGCTCGTTGTCGCGCCCGGCGAAGACGATATTCTGCGCCTTGGCGAAGTTCTGCCCTAGGAAGTGCGACGTGCCGGCCTGAATCGCCTTGCGGTCCTGCACCATGGCCTCCACGGTGTAGGTGCGTACGGCGCCGGGGAAGCGCTCGTGCTCGGTCTTTTCGCCGGGGATGGAAGGAACCGCCAGCACATCGCGCTGAAAATCCTCGTACACTTTGTGCATGGTCGCCGT
>CANQSS010000062.1 GCA_947626545.1 uncultured Akkermansia sp.
CTGCGTCGCTTGCGCACGACCATCGGGAGTGGGCAGACCCTCTCGTCGGAGTCATCGCTCGCAGCCTTCATCAGCGCCTACGATGACTTCACCTCCATGCAGCGCGACTACAACGGCCGCGGCTACAACCGGACGGAATACGGCGGCGTCTTCGGCATGGAAACCAGGCTGGAGAAGGATACGCTGCTGGGGCTGGTGCTGAGCGCAGGGCGGGCAAGAGTGGCGCCCTCCGGCGCGCAGGAGCGGTACCACGAGGACACCTACCGTCAGGATCTCTACCTCGTGACGAATATCGCGGACGGACTGCGCAGCACGACCACGGTGGGCGTGGGCGAGCATAAGTTCAGCATGCATCGTGCGGGATACGGTTTGGTCAGCAGCGCGCGGGATATGAAGGGCAACTCCTTGAACTTCTCGGAGGAAATAGCGGTTACTCTGAGCTCCGGAGAGACGGGCAGCTTCGAGACCTTCTTCTCCCTGGAGAGCACGTACAGTCACATCAAGGCGTTCCACGAGAGCGGAGCGGGGACAGCGTCCATCAGCGCCGACGCGCATGAGGCGTGGGCAACGGATCTCTCGCTGGGCGTGCGAGCCAACCTCTCATTCACGCTGATGGGAGATGTCCCTGCGGCAATGCTGAGCATGCAGGCGGCGTTGGTGAGTTCCGTGGGCGATACGGGGACGGATGTGACGATGCGCTACGCCGGCGCTCCGGACCTGCCCTACAACGTGCGAGCAGCCAAGCGTAACCGCTGGGGGTACAGCTTGGGGACATCGCTCACGGTGCCTGTGAGCAAGGAAACGGCAATTATCGGCAGCGCCGAAACAGTGCTGCGCGGAGACTCCCATGAAACGACCGGCTCTGTGGGCATCAGGATGAGCTTCTAATCGTTCAGGAAGACGAGATTGGAGAATTGGATTACGCCCGGATGCGTCGCCACACGCATCCGGGCTTTTTCAAATGTGCATCAAGGCAAACGCATTAGAAAATGCGTTTGCTATGTACGACGGTGGCAGACGAGGTCTGCCCATGTACGATGTACGATTTTCGATGTACGATTTCGATTTTAGCGCGCTTTGCGCGGAGGGTGCGGAGCAAATGCGAACGGGATGTCCTGGAGCCGTAGGCGGCGAGACGCCGCCTATGTACGATGGACGATGTACGATGTACGATTTGGAAATTCCCGCGCTTGCGCGCGAACTTGGCGAAGTTTGCCGTCTTGTTGGCTCACTTCCTTCATCCATAGGAGGCGCATGGGAAACGGGTTAAATGAGTCCGGAGAAGATTTTATTGGGACACGTGTGATGTGGATTCATAGCGTATTCGTAAATCATAATGATTGACACACGGAGTCGGGTATGAGAGACTATGCAGCGTGCTAGATATTTGTCTAATGGGGACGGGCGGGACGCTGCCCATGGTGAACAGGTGGCTTACCTCACTGATGGTGCGTTACCGGGGACATAGCGTGCTAATCGATTGTGGGGAGGGTACGCAGGTGGCGGCAGTAAAGGCGGGGATGAGTTTGAAGCCGATCGACAAGATTCTGCTCACGCATTTGCATGCCGACCACGTGAGCGGGCTTCCCGGGATGTTGCTGAGTATCGGTAACAGCGGGCGTACGGAGGATGTTTCTATTGTGGGACCGGTCGGTACGGAAAGAGTGGTGCGTGCCTTGCGTTGCATTGTGCCCAATTTGCCCTTCGATATTCGGGTGTCGGAAATGGAGACGGAGGAGGAGACGATGTTTTTCTTAGAGTGTGATATTCACGCCTTTGCACTCAATCACGGCGTGCCCTGCTACGGTTATTCTTTCGAGCTGCCGCGCGTAGGAAAGTTTGATGTGCAGCGCGCGAGGGAGGCCGGTATTCCCATGCCTTTATGGAAGCGTTTGCAGCGCGGTGAGACGGTGGAGGATGGGGGGCGCACCTTTACGCCTGATATGGTGCTTGGCCCGCCCCGTAAGGGTATCAAAGTGACATATTGCACGGATACACGGCCCACTCCGGCCATTCCTCGCGCTGCGGCTGATTCGGATCTGTTCATATGTGAGGGTATGTATGGCACTGCGGATATGCTGGCGAGCAGCTGGGCCAACAGGCACCTGCTTTTCGAAGAAGCTGCGCAAATGGCGGCGGATGCGGGAGGGGTGAAAGAGCTGTGGCTGACTCACTACAGTCCGTCCATGCCCAACCCCAAGGCCTACCGCGACGTAGCCCGGGCAATCTTCCCGAATACATACACTCCGCGCGATGGTTGGACCAAGTCCATCGCCTTTGAAGACGAGCCGGGAGAAACGCATTAGAAAATGCGTTTGCCTATTTACGATGTACGATTTATTGTGATGTGCGCGTTGCGTAGATTTTTCGGGTTTTAACGTATGCAGAGGGTTTCTTTAGATCCATCATCATGGTGACAATGGTTTGAAATGGCAAAGGACGCAAAGCTGGAGGAATTGGAAAAGCGCAGCATGGGTTCGCTGTTGCTTAGCTACTCTCTGCCCGCGATCGTGGGGATGGTGGCAACTTCGGTGTACAATATTGTGGATGCCATTTATGTGGGACAATGGTGTGGTGCACTTGCGATAGCCGGCATGGCGTTGGTGTTCCCGGTGATGAACCTGACGGTAGCGGTGGGCACGTTGGTGGGGCTTGGCAGTGCAGCCACTGCGTCCATTGCATTGGGGCAGGGGAAGTTTGATCGCGCGCACCGGGTGTTGGGGCATTGCGTGATGCTCAGCACGCTTCTGGGAGTTACGGTGGGTTGGTTGCCGATTCCCTGGCTTCGAGAGATACTGACGGTTTTCGGTGCAGAGGGAAAAGCATTGGAGCCGGCTTACGATTTCATGCTGGTCATTATGTGGGGCTTTCCGGTGAGCAGTACCTTCATGAATCTCAATCATTTGATGCGCGCCAGCGGTTACCCGCGCAAAGCGATGGTGAGTCTTATTATTTCAATGGTGGTGAACGTGGTGGTGGCGCCCATTTTCATCTGTTGGTGGGATTGGGGGATGACGGGAGCCGCACTCGCCACAATAGTAGCACAGGCGGTGGGGATGATCTGGGTGTTGCGGCATTTTTCGGGAGCAGGGCATGTGCTGCATTTTCGCGGCGGCATTTATGCACTTCAATCACAATTGGTGCGCCGTATCTGCACAGTTGGGCTGCCTCCCTGCTTGCTCAATATCGTGGGGTGTGTGGTGGTGATGTTCTTCAACCAGCGCTTCCTGCAATTTGATGGCGAGATGGGCGTGGGTGCTTATGGCGTGGTGAACCGTGTGCTTTTCCTTTTCGTGATGGTGGTACTGGGTATTACTCAAGGCTTGCAACCTATTGCCGGGTATAACCTGGGCATTGGCAACTACCGCCGCGTGCGCCGGGTGCTTTTCCTTGCCATCTGTTGGGCTACCGTTATCACTTTTTTGGGTGCGGCGACCATGGAGATATTTGCAGAGCAGGTTGTACGCCTTTTTGTGAGTGCCGAAGATGCGGACTCAGCGCGCCTCATCGAACTTGCAACGCTCGGCACACGTCTCATGGGTATCTGCTTCGTTTTCGTGGGCTCGCAAATCGTCATTGGCAATTTTTTCCAAGCCATCGGAAGGCCGGTGATGAGCATTTTCCTAAACCTCACACGTCAATTAATCTTCTTGATACCGGCGCTTTGGCTGCTGCCGCAATGGCTGGGTGAGCCGGGAGTGTGGCTATCGCAAACAACGGCAGATTTTCTCTCTGCCTTCCTTGGCTTTACAGTGCTGTTAACTTTCCTACACCGCGTATTTCCGCACGACAACGCCACACTGGACATCCCGACCGGAGAACTTGACAACAAGCACTCGTAAACGATGAATATGGAGCTGATCATAGCCACGCGCAATGCACACAAGGCGCAGGAAATTGCTGCCATGATACCCTCATGCCACATTAGGACGCTGGCTGATTTCCCGGAGCTGCCGAAAGTGGAGGAGACTGGGCGTAGTTTCGCAGAGAATGCCATGCTCAAGGCTCAACAGATTTCTGCTCGCATTGGGGGAATGGTACTGGCAGATGATTCCGGATTGTGTGTGGAGGCTCTTTCCGGGATGCCCGGTATCCTTTCTGCCCGCTACGCCGGGGACCATGGAAACGATGATGCGAACAACCGCAAGCTACTTGCCGAGCTGACGGCATTGCCGAGTCTGGCGCCGTTCCGTGCGCATTTTGCCTGTGCCATGTGCTTGGCACGGGATGGGAAAGTGATCGCCAACTTTACAGGTTGCCTGCCGGGGTGCATTACTCTTTCGCCCCGGGGTTGCAAAGGCTTCGGCTACGATCCCCTCTTTGTGCCGGACGGTTTCTCCTGCACGCTTGCCGAACTTTCTGCTGAGCAGAAAAACGCCATCTCTCACCGAGCCAAAGCACTGAAGCAGGTGGTAGCTTATTTTGACGCAGAAAGCAATGCCTCGCCTGCGCCGCTCCACTGATCTTTCCTGTCCGCGGAGGGTGCTCGCCCATGGCAACCGCATTAGAAATGCGGTTGCCTATTTACAATGTGTGATGTACGAAGTGCGATTTGGAGAGTTCGGCTGCTATGCCTCGAATTTTTCTGCTGAAATAATTGTGAAAAAATGCCACGAGGACGAAAAAAAGACTTGCCAAGCGGACAGAAAATGGTAAACTTGGGCTCCCCTTTGGGCGCATTAGCATTGCGAAAAACGAGGGGATTATCGGGCAAGCCGCCGGAAAAACGGCCAGTTTCTCTCGGAAGAGTGGAAGTCGGAGTATTGACGGCATAGCCTGGAAAACAATCAACTAGCAGGAAACATGCCGACCATCAATCAGCTCGTCCGCAAGGGACGCACCGTACCGGAAGAGAAGTCGAAGTCACGCGCTCTTCACAGCTGTCCGCAGCGTCGCGGGGTTTGTCTTCAAGTGATGACCCGTACGCCGAAAAAACCGAACTCCGCCTTGCGTAAAGTGGCCAAGGTGAGATTGACTAACGGGGAGGAAGTCATTGCCTACATCGGAGGCGAGGGGCACAATTTGCAAGAGCACTCCATTGTGTTGGTGCGTGGTGGTCGTGTGAAGGATTTGCCGGGTGTGCGCTACCACATCGTCCGCGGGGCATTGGATTGCTTGGGCGTGGACAAACGCCGTCGCGGCCGCTCGAAGTACGGTGCAAAGCGACCCAAGGAAGGTGCAGCGGCTACTGCTAAGAAAAAGTAAGCTTTAACCCTAACTAAATTACTGAGCTATGGCACGTCGCAAACGCGTCTATAAGAAGATGGAGCACCACGATTCGCGGTACGATTCCGCGCTGGTGGGGCGATTTATCGGCAAGGTGATGCTTTCCGGCAAGCGTTCGCTGGCAGAGCGCATCGTGTACAAGGCGATTGATATCGCCAACGAGGGTACGGAAATGGTGAGTCCGCTGGAAGTGCTAACCCGTGCCATTGAGAACGCCAAACCTCGTGTGGAGGTGAAGAGCCGCCGCGTGGGTGGCGCTACCTACCAAGTACCGCTGGAAGTGGCTCCGGAGAGGTCCGAGGCTCTGGCAATGCGCTGGATTATCGGCTATGCACGCAACCGCAAGGGAGTGCCCATGGCGAAAGCGCTGGCTAATGAGATCAAGGAAGCTGCCGCCAACCAAGGTGCCGCCGTGCGTAAGCGTGATGACGTGCATAAAATGGCTCAAGCGAACCGTGCCTTTGCTCACTTCCGCTGGTAATACCCGCGGAAGCTTTTTTTGCCCTGAAAACGAACAAAAACTCAACCTTAAGAATAAAAAATGGCAAGTGTAAGTAGTCCCGACCGCAAGGAACCTTTGGAGCGTTACCGCAACTTTGGTATCGCGGCGCACATTGATGGTGGCAAAACCACGCTCTCCGAACGCATTCTCTTCTACACCGGCATGATCCATAAGATCGGTGAGGTGCACGATGGTGCTGCCACGACCGACTGGATGGAGCAGGAGCAGGAGCGCGGTATTACTATTACCTCTGCTGCTGTGACCACAAACTGGAAGCAGCTGCCTGCTGAGGGCTGCTACAAGTTGTTTGAGGGACAAAACTTCCAGCTCAACGTGATTGACACCCCGGGGCACGTGGACTTCACTGCCGAGGTGGAACGCAGTCTGCGCGTGCTGGACGGCGCGATTGTGGTGTTCTGCGGTGTGGCCGGTGTGCAGCCCCAGACGCAGACGGTGTGGCGCCAGGCCAGCAAATACAATGTGCCTCGCATCTGCTTTGTGAATAAGATGGATCGCACAGGCGCCAACTTTGAGAATGTGCTCAACGATATTCGCACCAAGTTGGGTGCCAATGCGGCGCCGGTACTTATGCCCATTGGGGCTGAGGACAGCTTGCGCGGGCAGATCGATGTGGTGAACCAAAAGGCTATTATCTACGCGGATTCTGACCGCTTGGGCTCTACTTACACCGTGGAGGAAATACCGGATGATCTGAAGGAGGTGGCCGCCGCTGCGCTGGATGATCTCAAGGAGCGCGTGGCTAACGTGGACGAAGAGCTCGGCGAGCTCTTCCTGATGGAGGAGCCCATAGATGCCCCCACATTGAAGGCCGCTATCCGTCGCGCAACCATTGCGAATGAGTTTGTGCCGGTGGCCGGTGGTTCTGCTTTCAAGAACAAGGGCGTGCAGGCTCTCTTGGATGCTGTGGTGGATTATTTGCCCAGCCCGCTGGAGGCCAAGGCTGCCACGGTGACTTCCACGATCTCCTCCGGCGTGGATGAGAATGGCTACGAGATTTTTGAGAAAAAGGAAATCGTCCCCTCCGATGACGACAAACCTGTGGCGCTTGCTTTCAAGCTGTGGGCGGACAAGTTTGTGGGTTCCTTGGTGTTCATCCGTGTGTACACCGGCGTGATTCGCAAGGGCGACACCGTTTACAACCCCCGCACCCGCAAACGCGAGCGCGTGGGTCGTCTGCTCCAGATTCAGGCCAACGTACATACGGATGTAGATGAGGTGTTCTCCGGCGATATCGCTGCCATCGTGGGACTGAAGAATGCGACCACAGGCGATACTCTCGCGAGTGATGACTACGACTACACGCTCGAACCTCCAACGTTCCCGGATACCGTGATTTCCATGGCTGTGGAGCCTCTCACGAAGGCTGATCAGGAGAAGATGAGTAATGCTCTTCAGCGCCTCTCTGCGGAGGATCCTACTTTCCGCGTCAAGACTGATGAGGAAACCGGTCAGACCATTATTGCCGGCATGGGTGAGTTGCACTTGGACATTATCGTGGATCGTTTGAAGCGCGAGTTCAAGGTGGAAGCTAACACCGGCAAGCCCCAGATCGCGTACCGCGAGACGATCACCAAGTCTGCCGACCATGTGCAGGGCAAGTTGGTCAAGCAGAGCGGTGGTCGCGGTCAGTACGGTGATGTGATCATCGACATGCGGCCGGGCGAGCGCGGAAGCGGTCTCAAGGTTGCCAACAAGGTCGTGGGTGGCGCCATTCCGAAGGAGTACATGAATGCCGTGTACGCCGGGCTGAATGAAGCCATGAACTCCGGTATCGTGGCCGGCTACCCCGTGGAAGATGTGGAGGTGGACGTGGTGGATGGTTCTTACCACGAAGTGGACTCCAATGAAAACGCCTTCAAGATGGCTGCCATCTTTGCCATGAAGAACGCCTTTGCCAAGTGCGCCCCTGTGTTGCTGGAGCCCATTATGAGCGTAGAGGTGGTTACCCCGGCCGAAAATCAGGGCGATATCATGGGTGACCTCAACCGTCGCCGTGCCCAGGTGAACAGCATGGAGCATAAAGGCAGCGAGTGTGTGCTCACTGCTGCTGTGCCGTTGGCAGAAATGTTCGGCTATTCCACCGACATCCGTACCCTGTCCAAAGGTCTGGCTTCCTATTCCATGGAGCCCTCGCACTTTGAGCAGGTGCCGCCCAACCTTGTCGCTCAGATCGTCAAGGCTCGTGGGGGCAATGCTAAATAAATCTTCTTTAATCCATATTATTAACAACTAACATAACCGCACGTTCATGCAAAGTCCTAAAATCCGCATTCGACTTCGCGCCTTTGATAGCCGTGCAATCGACCGATCCGCTAGCGAGATCGTAGAGACTGCCAAGCGCACTGGGGCGAAAGTAGCCGGGCCGATTCCTTTGCCGACTCGCATCGAGAAGTTCTCTGTGAACCGCTCGGTTCATGTCAATAAGAAATCAGCAGATCAGTTCGAGATCCGTACCCACAAGCGGCTGCTCGACATTGTGGAACCCACATCACGCACGGTGGAGGAGCTCAAAAAGCTCAATCTCCCAGCCGGCGTGGATATCGCCATTAAGATTTAACGCTAACCCTGATTCATTGACATGTCTTTAGGACTTATCGGAAAAAAAGTGGGTATGACCCGCATCTTCAACAAGGAGACAGGCGCCATGGTGCCCGTGACTGTGATTGATGTGACCGGGAATACTTTTGCCCAAGTGAAAACTCCGGAGAAGGATGGATACGCAGCTGTGCAGGTGGCCTACGGCTCCAAAAAGGAGAGCCGGTTGAGCCGCCCCGTGGCTGGTCATTATAAAAAACTGGGGCTGGAGCCGGCGGAGGTGTTACGCGAATTCCGCGTGAATGCCGCTGATCTTCCGCAGGAGGGCGCCACTCATCCCGGCTGCGAGCTTTTCGCAGAGGGCGCTTGGGTGGACGTCATCGGAACCAGCAAGGGCAGAGGCTTCCAAGGGGTGATGCGCCGCCACAACTTCCACGGCTCGCCCATGACCCACGGTAGCATGATGCACCGCCGCACGGGTGGTGTGGGCGCTTGCGCTACTCCATCCCGAGTGTGGAAGGGGCAGAAAATGCCCGGTCGCATGGGTAATGAGCGCAGAACCGTGCAAAACTTGAAGGTAGTGCAGGTGCGCAAGGAAGACCAGATCATCCTGGTGTCTGGGCCTGTTCCTGGAGCCAAAGGCAGTGTTGTCATCATCCGCCCTGCCAAGAAAAAATCGGGTAAATAAGTAAGACGAACCTAGGAGAACCTATCTATGTCCGCAAAAGAAATGACCATTGATGCCGCGCATGAGGCACATATCGTGACAGTGGGTCCCGAGAAAGGGGATCAGGCTGTGCACGACCTCATCGTGGCCTACCAAGCTAACCGCCGCCAAGGCAGCGCCTGCACCAAGACGCGTGCGGAGGTGAGAGGTAACAACCGTAAGATCTACCGCCAGAAGGGTACTGGTAATGCTCGTCACGGTGACAAACGCAGCCCCATCTTTGTCGGTGGTGGCGTCGTTTTTGGCCCCAAGCCGCGCGATTTCAGCAAGAAGGTGAATCAGAGTGTGCGTAAGCTTGCTCTGCGCCGAGTGCTGGGCGACATCCTGAGTGGGGGCAAGGTGCTCAGCGTACCGAGCTTCAACATCGGTGATGGCAAGACGAAGAGCTTTGTAGCAGCGGTGAAGGAGATCGCCGGTGATGCACGCAAAGTGCTCATCGTAGCCGCTGAGTTTGATGAGCTGACAAAACGTGCCGGTCGCAATGTGTCCGACGTGTTGCTCATGAGCGCGGCAGAGGTGAACATCGAACACCTGCTCAATGCGAGCAAGGTTGTGATCGTTGATTCTGCTCTGGAAACCATAGCTAACCGCACCAAGTAATATGAACGACATTCACGATGTAATCAAAAAGCCGCGTATCTCGGAAAAAGCGACCTTGCTGCAAGAAACGCGCGGTGAAGTTGTGCTCGAGGTGGCCGTGAAAGCGACCAAAATTGAGATTCGACAGGCGGTGGAAAAACTGCTGGGTAAGAAAGTGGTCGCCGTGCGCACTGCCAACTACGATGGCAAAGAGCGCCGCAAGCGCACCAAGAATTACGGTGTGAGCCCCGCTTGGAAAAAAGCTTATGTGAAGCTTGCTCCGGGTGAATCGCTCGAGCTGGTCTGATGTCGGTATGAACCTTTAACAAAGTAAGCTACCATGTCACTTAAGTCATTCAAGCCTACCACCCCCTCCAACCGCTACAAGGTGCTCCCCTCTTTTGATGAGATCACGAAGAGGGCCCCTGAGAAGAAACTGCTCGAGCCACTGCGCAAGAGCGGAGGCCGCAACAACAATGGTCGTATCACGACGCGCCACATCGGCGGTGGTCACAAGCGTCATTATCGCTTGGTCGATTTCCACCGCAGCCGTCACGAGGCTGCCAAAGTGATCGCCGTGGAGTATGATCCGAACCGCACATGCCGCATTGCCCTGTTGCAGTACCAGGACGGCACGAAGAGCTACATCTTGGCTCCTGTGGGTCTTGGACCGGGCATGACCGTACAGAGCGGCGAAGGTGTTGCCCCGAAGGTGGGCAACGCAATGCCCCTCAAGAATGTGCCGCTGGGTACAGCCATCCACAACATCGAGATCCGTCCCGGATCCGGTGGAAAGGTGGCTCGCTCGGCCGGGCAGCAGGCCGTGCTTTCCAACCGCGATGGTGAATATGCGCTCGTGAAGATGCCCTCCGGTGAGGTGCGTCGCTTCCGCGTGGATTGTTACTGCACCATCGGACAGGTGGGTAACACGCAGCACATGAATGAATCTTCCGGAAAAGCCGGTCGTACCCGCTGGATGGGTATCCGCCCAACCGTACGCGGTATGTGCATGAACCCGGTGGATCACCCCAATGGTGGTGGTGAAGGAAAGTCCAAGTCCGGTGGTGGACGTCAGCACCTCAAGTCTCCTTGGGGGCATGTGAAGGGTCAGAAGACCCGACGCATCCGCAAGCCCAGCGATACTTTCATTGTGCAGCGTCGTAAGAGCAAGTAATAGCAAAATTTAACCAATTAGAATACAATGGGACGTTCCCTCAAAAAAGGACCTTTCGTGAGCCAATCATTGCTGGACAAAGTGGATGCCCAGCTGCAGAGTGGCGACCGCAAGCCGATTAAGACTTGGAGTCGTGCATCCATGGTGGTGCCCGATTTCGTGGGTCTCACCTTTCTGGTGCACGCCGGTAAAAACTTCGCCACCGTGTATGTGACGGAGAATATGGTGGGTCACAAGTTGGGTGAATTTGCCCCCACGCGCATTTTCAAGGCGCACGGAGGCATCGGTAAGAAATAACTTGTAGGATTAACAATTAACCCCA
The DNA here is from genome assembly GCA_947626545.1 of uncultured Akkermansia sp. GTDB lineage: Bacteria > Verrucomicrobiota > Verrucomicrobiia > Verrucomicrobiales > Akkermansiaceae > Akkermansia. The sequence goes on from CANQSS010000062.1 coordinate 11,087, forward strand.
TGGTCATTTTCCCCCAATACGCATGCAGAGCGTTGCTACTCCTCTTTGGAGTGGCGGGCTTGGTGTGCGCTGCGGAGGCCGATCGTGGAACACAACACAGGATCTCTCAACTTGAGAAGCAAGTGGCTACCCTGCGCGAGAGTTATGCTCTCGCGCGGGCTGATGCTGACCAGGCGAGAAAGCAGGTGAGCGAAATTCGTGCTCGCTTGGAAGCCCTGGGCGGTGCCGCTCTTGGGGAGAGTGAGGAGCGTATCATCGATACTGCGGCACAACTGGAGAGCACTCGCGCAGAGCTTGAGGCTCTGCGAAAGGCTGCCATGAATCTTGCCTCCGCCATCAATGCCTACATGAGCGTTGCTTTGGTGGAGGACGCTGCAGCTCGCCAGACCTTGGAGGCGGCCCTGCGTGAGCAGGAAGTCGCTCTGGGTATGCGAATGGCTCCGCAAGATGAACTTTCCGGTACGCCGGAAGAGGCTCAGGTGCTCAGCATTGATTCTGAGTCCGGACTTATCGTCATCAACGCGGGGCGCGAGGCGCGCGTACGCGTGGGCATGCCCATGGAGATATCCCGGGGCGATCAGGCCATCGCGCGCGCCATTGTCACCGATGTGCGCAAGAAGGTCTCCGGCCTCCTCGTGCAGCAGCATCTCAACCCCAACCTCTCCGTCAACGTGGGGGATCGTGTGTCTGTCACAACTAATCAGTAAAACCACAACAATGGAAGTTAAAGCAATATGCAAAAATGCCCGCATCTCAGCTAAAAAGATGCGTGACGTAGCTGCGGCAGTGCAGGGTATGCCTGTCTCCAAGGCGATAGATGTGCTGAGCTACTCGCCCAAGAAGGGTGCCTACCTGATCAATAAAACGATCAAGTCCGCTGTAGCGAACGCAGAGAACAACAATGGTCTTGCGGCTGACGAACTTGTACTCAAGAGTGTGCAAGTGGACGAAGGAATGACTTTTCGCCGCACGATGCCGCGTGCTCGTGGCTCCGCAAATGTGATTCGCAAGCGCACAGCCCACATCACTGTGGTCGTGTCCAATGACGACGAAAAATAATCACCCAGCATTCCAACCTTTTTACACAATATGGGACAGAAAGTAAATCCTATCGGTTTTCGTCTTGCTGTAACGAAAGATTGGCGCTCCAAATGGTACGCCGTTGGCAAGAATTATGCGGCCAAGCTGCATGAAGATCTCAGAATCCGCAAGTACATCAAGGACTACACCGTGAAAGTCAATAGCGACTTGAAGGGCACTTCTCCAGCTATTTCGCGTATCACGATCGAGCGCGCGTGGAACAGCGTGCGTGTCACCATTTCTACCGCTCGACCCGGTCTTGTCATTGGTCCTAAGGGGAAATACATCGAGGAGATGACGGCTGAGCTCACCAAGCTCTGCGGCGGCGCTCAGGTGAAGCTGGATATTTTGGAAATTCGTCAGCCGGAGTTGGATGCTCAACTGGTGGCGGAGAACATTGCCACTCAGCTGGAACGTCGCGTTTCTTTCCGTCGCGCCATGAAGCGTGCTGTGCAGGTAGCTATGGACTTTGGTGCTGATGGAATTCGCGTGCGCTGCGCGGGGCGTTTGGGCGGTGCAGACATTGCTCGCGCTGAGCAATATCGTGAGGGCAAGGTGCCCTTGCAGACACTGCGTGCTCCTATCGACTACGGTTTTGCTGAGGCTCGCACACTCTACGGCCTCATCGGTGTGAAATGCTGGATCAACAAGCGTCCGGATGCTGGAGGTACGGCTGCGAACAATCGGTCCGGCTCCCGAGCTCCCCGCCCTCGCCGCGAGCGTTCTGAGAATAACCGCCGCGACGCCTGATGCTTCCTCGAACCCCTAATGATAGAAAGGAAATCATAATATGCCTTTAATGCCAAAACGAGTGAAGGGTAATCTGCGCAAAATGCACCGCGGTAATCGCGGAGGCAATGCAACGAGCGGAGATTACGTGGCTTTCGGTGATTTCGGTCTGCAAGTGCTTACGCGCGGTTGGGTCACCAATAACCAGATTGAGGCCTGCCGTGTGGCCATCAACCGTTATCTGCGTCGTCGCGGGCGTGTGTACATCCGTATCTTCCCGCAGAAATCCTTTACCAAGCGCCCGCCTGACACCCGTATGGGTAAGGGTAAGGGCGCAGTAGAGGGCTGGGTGGCCGTTTGCCGCCCCGGCAATATCATGTTTGAGGTCGGTGGTGTTACCGAGTCCGCAGCGAAGGAGGCTCTGCGCCTCGCTTCCAACAAACTGGGTATCCGCACGCGCTTCGTCTATCGCCAGGGCGTGGGACCCCAGGCATAAACCTTATCAACTCTTAACCTGATTATTACTGATATGCCTGTCAAGAAAGCTAAAGACTTCCGCGGAATGAACGCCAAGGAGTTGGCCGCCCATATCCGCAGCCTCCGCAAGGAACTTTTCGACCTGCGCCTCAAGCACGGTGCCGGCTCTCTGGAGAATAACCAGAAGCTGCGCCTGCTGCGCAAGGAACTTGCCTGTGCCCTCACGGTGCAGGGAGAAGGCGTTTCTGCTCCCGCAGGCAGCGCCCAAGAAAATTAATCACCCCTAACGCAGAATTTATCCTGATATGAGTGAAGAAACTACTACAACCAAACCCCAGGGACTGCGCAAGACCCGCGTGGGCGTTGTTGTGTCCACCAAAATGACCAAGACCATCGTGGTGGAATATGTTGCACGCGTCCCTCATCCGGTGTTCAAGAAGATCGTCAAGCGCAGCAAGAAGTACTACGCGCATGACGAGCAGGAGAGCGCCAAGGTTGGCGATACCGTCCGCATCCGTGAGACACGACCGCTCTCTGCGCTTAAGCGCTGGGAACTCGTGGAGGTCATCAAACACTAAAGTAAGAAAGGAGTTCAATTATGCTTCAAATGGAATCTCTCGTGCAGGTGGCCGATAACACCGGAGCCCGCACTGCCAAGATGATCGGAGTCATTGGCAAAGCGACCGATCAAGCTCACATCGGTGACATCATCACTTGCCATATCCGTGAATCCATCCCCACCGCTGCGGTGAAGAAGGGAACGGTTGTGAAGGCGGTCGTGGTGCGCACATCTGCGCCTATCCGCCGCGATGATGGATCTGTGTTGCGTTTTGATTCAAACGCTGTTGTGTGTATCGACAAGGACAACAACCCTCGCGGCACTCGTATTTTCGGACCAGTCGCTCGTGAGCTCCGTGAAAAGGGCTTCATGAAGATCGTGTCCCTCGCCCCCGAGGTGCTCTGAGTCTTATACGAGTCCTTCAACTTTTTGCCCCGGCGTCTCCTCGCAGTGAACGCCGGGGCATTTCTTGTACGTCAGGCATGACATGTAGCTGGGGTGAAAGTCCCCAAGAGCCGCTGACAGGGCGGAATCAAATAGCCAAAG
>CANQSS010000063.1 GCA_947626545.1 uncultured Akkermansia sp.
CCCTCTCAGCGCTTCTGATTATACCACCTCGAATCAATAGTGTACGATTTATTAATAATGTGCGCGTTGCGCAGATTCTTTTCGGATCATTAACGTATGCAGAGATTCCTCTAGATCCATCATTATGATGACCGGTTGTTGTGATGATTTTGATACGTATAAACGGGGATATCAGTCAATAAGAGCTTTTTCTCTGTTGATGACCTTCTCTCAAATGCGTTTGCCCTGCAGAGCAAGCTAGGGCAACCACATTGGGATGGGGGGAAAAGTAGGGAAATTTTCCAGTCGAAAGATCATCGTAAATCGTGAATGAATTGAATCGTATATGCAGAAATTGAGGTAAAACGCAATTCGTATCACACCCTAAATCATTCATTGTAAAAGCACTGTATCATTCAATTTCCTTGACGTGTTTTTTTTGCTTGCAATGCGGTAAGTCGTATGATAAAGTGGCGCGAGTACGTTCTCCGTTGGCTTCAAGCCAAGGACGAAAATAACAGGAAATTATTACGCATGAAATATGTGCTGAAGAGCGCAGCGGTGCTTGTTGGTCTCTTGCTTTTGGCTGGAGCCGATGCGGCGTTGGCTGCTGGCAAGCCGCAGAAGTCTGCCCCCTCGGTCAATCCGGGTGCAGTGAGCCGTGACTTTATCATGCCTGCCGCGCCTCAACCCAGTGCTCGTCCGGATCCCAAATTACCCAAGCTTGGGCGTGATCGGCACGGCATGCCCTTTTACCATCCTTCCCAGCTCAATCGGGTGGTGCGTACGACGGCTTACACGCACTCTGAGCTTGATCATCTGGGGTACGGAGCTCGCAATGCCGTGGGCACGCAGCTCAAGTACACAGATCAGGTGCGCAGTGCAGCAGCGGACTGGTCTGTTTATCCCCTCGGCACCCGTTTCATGATCAAGGGGGAGCCGTATGTTTATGTGGTGGATGACTATGGCAGCGCGCTTGTAGGCACAGGCACGATTGACATATATCACCCGTCCAAAGATTTAATGCGCAAGTGGGGAGTGCGTGTTGTAGAGATTAAGGTGCTGCGCTGGGGATCTTCACAATTGAGCATGAAAACGCTTGCGGACCGCACGCGTTACCGCCACTGCGCAAAGATGCAGGCCTCTCTTCGTGAGCAAAGCCGCCACCGCAGCTCTTTACGTTGAGTTTTTTTTCGTTGGCGAGCGCAGGGCAACCGCATTAGAAAATGCGGTTGCCTATGTACGATGCACAATGTACGATGTACGATTTATTAATAATGTGCGCGTTGCGCAGATTCTTTTCGGATCATTAACGTATGCAGAGATTCCTCTAAATCCATCATTATGATGACCGGTTGTTGTGATGATTTTGATACGTATAAACATGGATATCAGTTAATAAGAGCATTTTCTCTGTTGATGACCTTCTCTCAAATGCGTTTACCCTGCACGAAACCACCTTGGTTTCCCGGGGGGCTGATTTCGCTAGTTAAGCATCACGAACAGCAAATAGATCGCCTTTTCGATCAGCTCGGCGTCCTCCGCCGCCCCAGCTTCGCATAATCCTCCGCGCAGCGCGCGCGAACTCGGCAATCGTCCATCGTACATAGGCAGACCTCGTCTGCCATCGGGCGCCCCCGCCCCTTTCTAACCACGTCCGATCGTCGCTTCACGATTCAGCTCCCGCGCCTGCTTCGCCACACTCGCGCGCAAGCGCGGGAACTTTTCAAATCATAAATCCTAAATTATGAACACATTATGCTACATTGTGCGCCGATAACCGCATGTTGGGATCGCTTTTTTCATGGGACGGAGGTGCGTTTGCCGTGTTGACGAGCAGAATATGCTTGACATTTCGCTTTCGTCGGTGCATAACTTGGCGCGCCCGAATGGGTGCTATTCTCGAACTTTGGTACACGAATGATGAGATACTTCTACCTGACCCTGACTGCCATGCTCATGACGGCCTGCACGGCGCAAAATAAGATAACAAGTACGCTGGGTGGGGGTTACATGTTTCGCCCGGAAAAACTCTTCACTCCTGTGAGGGAGGCTGTTTCTGACGGCTACTGGGATAAGCCGAATGGGCTGAGCGGTGAGCACGTGATTGTCGTGGATACGCGCCTGCAACAGGCGAAGTATTATATCGGCGGACGTCAAGTCGGACTTTCCGATATATCCAGCGGTCGGGCGGGTCACGGTACTCCTCAAGGCACGTTCTCCGTCATAGCCAAGGACATTGACCATGTGTCGTCTTCCTATGGCAGCATTGTAGATTCTGCAGGCAATACATTGGTGGAATCGTACTCCGTTGGCGACCCCATACCGGCAGGGGGACATTACAAGGGAGCCGAAATGAACTTTGGTATGCAAATTACCAGAGGTGGCATCTGGATGCACGAGGGTATTGTGACCTCAGCGCCGGAAAGCCATGGCTGTATCCGACTGCCGCGCAAGATGGCTAAAATCTTCTTCGAAAACACACCTGTCGGTTCCAAGGTCATCATCAAATAAATCTTGCTGATTATGCGTCTTTTTTCTCGTTACGCATTGGTGTTCTCCTGTCTGTTCACGATTCAGGTTTCCTTCACATCTTGTCTGAACTTCGAGAACCCGGAGTTGACTGCCGCCAAGACGGAATTAAGCAATCTCCGCCAACAGCAAACCCTCTATAATTACACCCCCGCTTCGTACGACTATTTCGTTTCCCACAATCAATACCCCGTCACGATTAAGATCTATAAGAATCCGGAATTGCTGAAACGGGCTTTCAAGAATTGCAATGTTGTCATATGCCTGCAACAGCAACGCGGTCGTCTCTACGTGAACGGGCAGGTGGCAGCCGACTGGCCGGTATCGACAGGTATCCCCGGTCGCGAGACTCCCTCGGGCAATTTTTCCATCCGCGAGAAAAAGGAGTCCTATGCCTCCAACCGCTACGGCAAGATGCTTGATAAGGACGGCAAGTGTGTAAACAGCGATGCGGATGCTTTCTCTGACCCTGTGCCGGAGGGCGGTTCTTTTGTCGGCTCACCAATGCCCTTCTGGATGCGCCTCACCGGCGATGGCGTGGGTATGCATATCGGTAAAGTGCGTGCTGGGCATCGTCTCTCCCACGGCTGCATCCGTATGCCTAGGGAGATGGCGCGTGAGTTGTATCGAGTAGCCTCCATCGGTACCCGAGTTGTCGTAACTAAGAATATCGAGCCTCAATTCCCGGCTTCGGGAGCCCTGTCTGCCGGCACCCGGCAGAATGCCATCGAAAAACGCATAGCAGAGCTCGAAAAGAAAATATACGATCTGAGGATGAAAGAATATCTGGCTCGGCAGAATAATCAATGAGTTTCCTTCATTTGCCACCTCTACCGCTCCGGCGTTGCAATCCCCTCCCCTTTGTCATTACGTCCGCGTACAACTTTCAAAAATTTTCGTCCGCTCAAGCTCCGTTTTCCTGCAACCGCAGGTGCCGTACTTCCCAAATCGTAAATCGTGAATGAATCGTCTTTTTCTATGGACGCATATGCCGCAGATCTTCGACTGCACACTTTAGCGTTGGCAAAGGTGTCTGGAATGTGATAGCATGGGAAAGGGAAATGCGTACGCTGGCTCTCTATATCTTTCGACAGTTGACAGTGGTGACTCTACTTGGTGTGGTGTCACTCACGATGCTGATGCTGCTTGGGCAGCTTTTCAAGGAACTTCATGCACTACTTGTGGAAAGCGGAGCGCCGCCCAGCATTGTGGTCGACTTTATCCTGCAAGTCATTCCCTTTTCTCTCACTTTCTCCGTGCCTTGGGGATTTCTGACGGCAGTATTGCTGGTGTATGGGCGGCTTGCAGCGGACAACGAATTGACCTCCATGCGCATGGCCGGACTGAGTTTATGGCGATTGAGTATGCCCGCCTTTGTGATGGCTATTCTTCTGTCGGCTCTCTGCTACTACATCAATATTGAAGTGGCTCCGCGCGGGAAAAACGCCATGAGCGAGATCGCCATCCAGGCCGCCATGGATAACCCTCGCAATCTCCTGAAATCAGGTCGCGGCGCCACCAAACTCGACCGCGTACGACTCTTCATCAACAAACGCGAGGGAGATACTATATACGGTCTGCACATTTACCCGGATACGGCTGATGGGGATCCCACCATGCCCAAATTCCGTGCCATGCACGCGCGTAGCGCCGACATCGGCAAATTCGACATCTCGACCCGTCTTCTCTATCTCACCCTGCACAAAGCCACTATCGAACAGGACAGTGGGGAAGATGTCACCAATCTGCCTCTCATCGAAACGATGCCCATGCGCGTGCACATTCCTTTGCGCAATCGACGCAAAATGAAGCCCAACCGTTTCACTAACACCGAAATTGCAGAAACGTTGAAGCATTTGGAGCGCATACGCTCGCTGAATCCTAGGACTGCCGAGCGGTATGCCGCTGCTGCCTCAGCGCAACCCGGATTCCCCTGCGCCAAATTACTCATGGAAGATACCGCGCGTGAGATAACTTTCTACAAAACGCAACTTGACAAAAAAAACGAGCTGGCATTTCGAACGGAGGGGGTGCAACGAGCCTCATTTGCATGTGCCTGCTTGGTCTTTTCGCTTATCGGCGTCCCCTTGGCAATCACAGCTCGACGACGTGACACTTCCACAGGTTTTTTCTTGGGTATTGTGGTAGCAGCCATTTATTTTGTCGCACTGGTTTTTTGTGAACTTTCTCGCAAGAGTTCGGGCATCACTCCCTACATCGTTCTCTGGCTTCCGAACGTCTTCTGCATTGCTTTTGCCCTGTGGCAACACCACAAAGCGCTATACAGAGGGTGATTCCACATAAAATTCCTCCTGCCCATTCAACATTTTTTCCATGCGTTTCATGGAAAATGGACGATGAAAGAGAAGTCTGCAAGCTGGCATCGCATATCTACGAATCATTCTAACTGACAACATGCAATGTTTTGAAAGTTTCTCCGCGCTCCTGCTCCGCATCCCCGCACCTTTCTAATTATGCCCGTGTACAGCTTCATCACATTTCGCTCGCATCTGCTCCGCCGAACTTGCGCGCAAGCGCAGGAACTTCCCAAATCGTAAATCGTAAATCGTAAATCGTAAATCGTAAATCGTAAATAGATTTACCCCCGTTGGGTCATTCTCACGCTGTCCACACTCCCCCGTGCTCTACGGCACGCTGCAAGGAGGCCAGCAGCTGCTGCGGGCTCATCCCCTGCTCACGACAGAAACGCACCGAACATGCACGATCCCGCTTTGCCAAGCGCCTCCCGCTCGCATCTCTCAATAGCAAATGGTGCGCGTAAAGGGGCGTCGGCAGCCCCAATACCGCCTGCAAGGCACGATGCAGCGGGGTAAATTCCAGCAGGTCGGCCCCACGGGTCACCAGATTGACCTGCTGCGCGGAGTCATCCACGACGACCGCCAGATGATAACTCGTCGGAGTATCTTTGCGTGCCAGCACGGCATCCTCACACGCACTGGGCACACAGCGTCTCACACCCAATCTCAGGTCCTCCCACAGCGGACAGCCGATGAGATCCTCCACGCGGCGCATGTTGATACGCCATGCGTGAGGTACTCCCTTTTCCAACAATTCAGACACACATTCCGCAGGCAAATCTCGGCAGTGTCCACTGTAGCGCATGTATTCTCCGGCATGCGGCGCACGCGTCATGCTCTCCCATTCTGCGCGGATTTCTGCTCGTGAACAAAAACATGGGTACAGCAAGCCGAGTTCGCGCAGCTTTTCCAACGCTTCTGCATATACCCCCATTCGGTGGCTTTGCACCATCACTTCCCCATCAAACTGTATGCCCAGCCACTCCAAATCCTCGTATATTCCGGCCAGCCAGCGTGGATCGCGCGTGCGCTCTGTGTCGATATCCTCAATCCGCAGCACGCAACGTCCGCCGTGAACATCCGCCATATGCCTAGCCCGCCAAGCTGCCAGCACATGACCAACGTGCAGTTCCCCACTCGGCGTGGGTGCGAACCGCGTGACTACCGGGTAATGCAAACTCATCAGTACGTGGCCTTCACGATGACGTCTGTCACGCGTTTAATGCCCTCTCGCGCCAACGTGGACTGCATGTACTTGCACTGCGCCCTGTAGTAGCACGAGAGAGCTGACCCGTACTCGCCTCGCTTCTCGCATGCGTCTCCATCTCGCAGGGCTTGCACAAAATCGTGCGCTTTGGATTCGAAATCCTTGAGTACAAGAGTCATTTCCGTGTCATTCGCGAAGTTTTCATCCGACTTTTGCCACTCCACCAACTTTTCATACGCCATACAAGGACCAAGTGTCGCATCCTGCTCCGCCACTCCCTTGATTTGCTCGAGCATGCCATCCATACGCATCACAAGAGATATCACCTCCTCGTACTTTTTAGCGAGTTCCGGATCCATGGCCACGATCTTGTAATGTTCGCGTTCGCGTGCGATACGGCGGAATTCTTTGCCGTCATACAGGCGTACAAATTCCTCCTTGACGGGATCCCCGGCATCAAACTTTTCAAGCAGTTCCGTTCCCTTATCCAAATTTGGATTGCGAGGCCAAATGATGCCGGCTTCGGTAATGTACTTGTTGAATCCCTCCTCATCCCCTTTACTCAGCGCTTTTCTGGCGTTACGAATCGCCAAGTCGCTCTGGCGTTTTTTCCCCGTGGTGTAACTGAGCAGCATGGAATCATCAAAATCCACGTCCATCTCTTTCATCTTTGCTGCCACGTCCTCCACTGTAGCGTAATCCCGAGCATTTAAGGCTGTCAACGCTCGCTTACGTAGCGTCCAAAACTGGGCGATACGCTGGCGGGCATCCGCTGGGAACGTAGCTACGCTCTGCATGTACTCGCCGATAGCTACGGCTGCGATGAGCTGCTGGGTTGCTTCGGCAAGCTTGTTGCGCGCCAGCATTCCATACACCGACTGAATGCTCTGATCCACTTCCCGGCGCATATTGCTCGCGATCGAATCTATCGAGTTCACCGTCGGCGGCAAACCCACACCCCCACTGAAGACCTCATGGGCTTTCGAATCTTTGTCCAGGTTCAGCGTCGTATCACCATCCCGAAATATGTGGCGATACACACGTGAACCGATGACGACGTGGTCAAATCGTCGTGAAAACAGGAGTGCCACTAGCATGGCTTGGTAATTTAGCTTCGAGGCAATTTTCGCACTTTCGCTGGTCGCTAAATTGGCTGCCTGCGTCGATTCTTTTTTCGCTGCTGTTTTGATATATTGGGCAATACGTAGTGCGTTAAGATCGCCGCCGCTGTCGGAACGTCCCGCATTCTTCTTTCCGTTTCCTCCCTGGTTGGCTCCTGCCGAAAGAGCTGATTTGCGAGCAACGTTGTGGTTCTGCCACTCGTCAGCCTGCTTGACAAGAGAGTTCATCTCCTTCTCCAACTTCTCGTTGTCACGCTCACGTGTCAGTGAGTCCCGCTGCACATCGAGTGCGCTGACGATTGCGCTCGCCAATGCCCCAGACTGATTCCCGTCTCCCGGATATTCAGAGGCTTTATAAAGTCCCCTGCCTACCTTGATGAGCACATCGCCACCCACCGCATAGTTCTTGTCACGCCCGGCGCGCTGTGTCTGCTTGAGCATGTCTTTAATCAGGGCGCGATACCGTTTGGACTCGCTGGAATCATCGGGCACCTGCTGCAAGTACTTTTCGAAACGAGCACGCACAGCAGCGTTGTTCCCGACATCAAAAATTCCGCCGTTGTATTTGACGGTATCGGTGGAGGGATCCATAAGCGGCATTTCCACACCAAGAAGCTGCGGATTAGGCGTTTCTCCTTGATGCGCTGGATCGTTCGATTGCGGCTTGGCGGCAGAGCCGGAGGCATCAAAACTATTGGGCATGGCAGGGGCGCCGCCGGACGGGGCGCCGCCTGTGGGCATCTGAGCCGTACTCATCCCAGTCATCGCCAACGCTAAAATCAATGCTGCACTTTCTCGTTTCATCATCTCGTCTCGACATTTTTAACGATTAATACTCCCTTCACCTGCTTTCCGTCACCCGTTTTTCCCGTGCGACAGGTTGTTTCGAAGATAAACCGGTCACCGCGAGTCAGGTTAACGCGCAGTTTAACATCTCCCGGCACCAACAGTGGCAAGCGCTCATCTGGATTATCCGGTATAGAAATACTTACAAGTCTCGCGTTTCCTACCGTTTCAATATTTTCCACTCGACCGTCAAACACATACACGTTGCCTGAGGAAGCAAAGCGTGAACCATCCTGGCGGTACTCAGCTATTCGAAAGTTCGGCGTGGGTTCCAATCCCCGAGCCGAGCTTCCTTTTTTCAGGACGCCTGATCCAAGAATCAATGCCAGTACTACAATAGCTCCTATGCCGATAAACACCGGCATCAGATTCTGCTTCCCCTTTTTCTTGCTTCCCTTTCGCGCGCGTCTTGCCATAGTCGTCTTCTAGTTCATGTGAATTGTATAATGTGTACGCCCTAATCCCAGCGAGCTTTGCGGCAGCCAAACCATGTGAGCGCAACTCCCACAATCACATGGCCCCACAGCACGGCTTGACACAACCCCTCCGCGCTGAAGCTCGTCTGTACGATGCTCTTCACGGCCTTGAGCACATCCGGATTCAGGCCACCTTCTATGCTTCCGCTCCATGCCCAGTACGCCGATATGAAAGGCTGCGTAAAGATTTCTACCATATCCGGCAACGCCAAAACCGCGCCGGAAAGCGGCAATTGAAAGCCCACCAGATAAATACTGAGCAGCGATGATTGGTCTGGCGTGTTGCAGTTGGCTGATATTCCCAAGCAAACGCTTGTCATTGCCGCATTGGCCATGAGCAAGAAATACAGATGGTTCGCTGCATCACCACGGAATTCCCAGAAGAACTGCACGAAGGCATACATCCAAATACTTTGCAATACAACAAGTATCGTCAGAAATGTCACCTTGGATGCTACATAGGCGCCTACCCGCATACCGGCAAACTTTTCCTTCTCCATGATAAGTCGCTCGCCGGCAATCTCACGCGACGCGTTGTTCGAGCCCATAAGTCCGAGTAAGATAACCTCAAACATGATGATGCCGGAAACGGCCGATCCCACCCTTGCGCGCACTTCTGCCTGCGCCTGCTGCGCTTGGATTTCCGCTGCTATATCCCCGCTGGAGGTGTCGGTAAGCGTCAGCAATTGATCTTGCCCTTTGCTGGAGAAAAGCGCCACCAGAATGGGGAATACCACAATCATGGCAATCTGTAGCATCAGCTGCGTTCGATCGCGCATCAATATCATGAACCGCCGCCTGAGCAGCTGCATCACTTGTACGAAGAAGCTGGGCATGGGCGCCTCCTGATCCTCGATCGCCTTTGGAGGCGGAGGTTGCATGCCAAGCTGGCGATATTTCCTGACATGTTCGCTCTCGAGCCGCTGATAGTAAGCTACGCGATGCTTCAGCCAACTCATACGCCACTCTTCCGGCGCACGCATGGCAAGCTGGGGATACACCTCCTCAAAATTTCTTACCCCGAAATAGTGGTTCATGGCATCGGGGGATCCGTGGTACGCCAAGTTGCCGCGCACCATCACCATGATGCTGTCGTATAACTCCATCTGAGCTAAGCTGTGCGTCACGGAGATGACGATGCGCCCATCCTTGCGACTCAGGTCGTGCAACAGTTGCACAATTTCTCGCTCCGAGCGAGGATCCAAACCACTCGTCACTTCATCGCACAACAGAATGCGCGGGCTGCTCACCAATTCCATAGCGAGCGCCAAACGACGCTTCTGCCCACCGGAAAGAAGTTTCACCTGCCGATCTGCAATATCGGTCATCCCAGTTTCCGCCAGCACGTTGTCAATCAACTCATTGATTTCGTCCTCGTCCGCAACCACCCGAAGACGTGCTGCACTCTCGATGCTTTCATCGACGGTAAGCTCGTCATAAGCAATGCTAAACTGGGGTACGTAACCAATCTCGTGCGGTTCAAAGTCACCGTCCTCAGAAAGATCCCTCCCTTCCCACACAAAGGTGCCGTCAGTCGCCGTCTTAATACCAGCTATCGTCTTCAGAAGTGTCGTCTTGCCGCACCCCGAGGGACCGACAATTGCCATGAAATGCCCACGGGGTATGCAGAAATTAACCTCATTGAGCAGAAAAAGGGACTCGTCCCCATTTTCTACCTCCAGACATATATTGCGAGCTTCCAACATACCACCCGACCGGGAGTTTAACAAAGTCATCCCGTGAATGCAAGAATAAAAGCAAATCACCCCAAGAAAAACCCACATCCGTCCCCCAAAAAAAGCGATCACAACACGCAGTCATCGACGCTCAATATATCATAATACGTTCATAATTTACGATTTACAAAACTTTCTTACACCGTCGGCAGTTTTGCCCATGCGTTACCTATGAATGAAGGAAGTAAGCCCGACAAGATGTCAAACCATTGACGATTCGGCATAGCAGTGAAAGCCCCCGAGGGCTTGGAGGGGGATTGGACAAAAGCACAGCTTTTGCCCGAAGGGCGAAAGCGACCGACGGCCGTAAGGTCGATTAGCCAAAAGAGATAGCTTTTGCCCCGCAGGGGTGAAAACTGGCGACGGCTGTAAGCCAGTTTGGCCAAAAGCATTAGCTTTTGCCCCGTAGGGGTGAGGAGTCGTGGGGCGACTCCGAAGCAACCGCTGATGGGGTGGCGCTGAGTCAACCCGGCATAGCGTAACAGCAGATGCTTTCCTCCTATTAACGCATCATCATTTCAAGAATTCCGCTATGCACCAGCTCGGCAATCTCGCGCGTAGCGCGCTAGTATTCAAATCGTAAATCGTAAATCGTAAATAACCAACGGCTTGTGCTGCACAACGTGCCGTTTGCTACCATTGGGGTGCTTTTTCTTGGGACGGATGTGCGTCGTCCCTCGTAAATCGTAAATGGGCAAGCGCATTTTCTAATGCGCACTTGACGCCGGCTGTGCAATGTGAGAGAATATCGCGCAGATGAAGGACCCGATTGTCAAGAAGGTAGACAAAATTTCGGTGGCTCATTTTTATGAGGTTTACCGTTCCCAATTGGAGTTGGAGTTGCTCAACAGCCCCTTGGGGATGGGACGCTCTATTGTCCGCCCTGCTCTCAATCGTCCGGGGCTTGCCCTCTCCGGTTTTTTCGGGTACTACGCGCAAGAGCGCATCCAAATATTCGGCTCCGGGGAAATGGCCTACCTTGCCGAGCTCAAAGATCCGGAGCGCAGCGAGCGCATGCGTCTGATCTGCGGAGAGAGTGTTCCCTGCCTCATCTTTTCGCGCGGAGCGGATGTTTCTGGGGACATCATCAGCATTGCGGATGAATGCTCGGTACCCGTGTTTCGTTCTACCTTGCCCACCATGAGCTTGGTGAATCGTGCTACCATCATCCTTGAGAACGAATTTGCCGACAGCGTCACCTTACACGGCTGCATGGTGGATGTCCGCGGCATTGGTGTGCTTATCACAGGTCCCAGCGGCATCGGCAAAAGCGAAATTTCTCTCGGTTTAGTGGAACGCGGTGCTTCTCTTGTTGCGGATGATATGGTCTTCATCCGCAACGTCAGCGGGGACCTCATCGCTTCTTCCCCGAAACTCAGCAGCGGTTATATTGAAATCCGTGGCATCGGCATCACAAATGTCACAGATCTCTACGGCCTGCGCGCTTACCGCCGACAGAAAAAAATCCATCTCATTATCGACCTTACCGGAGGTGAAATGTCTGAAACCGAGCGTCTCGGGTTGGAGCGCAAAGTTTCCACCATCCTCGGCGTGGACGTCGAGCGCATTACGCTCCCCGTCGCTCCCGGTCGTGACATGACTCGACTTGTGGAGGTTGCTGCCCTCGGACAATACCTCCGCCAAAATGGGTACGACATGGCACGTGAGTTCTCCCGCCGCCTCCATGAGGAAATTTCCACCCGCAACATCCATATCCACGGCAACGATGAATAGCGTACAACTCCATACCATAGTTTCCCTGCTCAATAATTTGCTGTCAATTCAAACCATCCAAGATTCGCCGATGGCTATCAACGGGCTGCAAGTTGAAAACAACGGGCAAGTCCACAAGGTAGCTCTAGCCGTAGATGCCACACAGAAAACGCTTGACGACGCCGTCGAGGCCGGAGCGGACTTGCTTATTGTTCACCACGGTGTCTTTTGGTGCGGGCTGCGCCCGATTGTAGGCTGGTGGCGGCGTAAAATTGAAACCTGCTTGAATCATAATTTGGCTGTTTACTCAGCGCACCTGCCTCTGGACGTCCACCCTACCCTTGGTAACAACATCGGTATTGCTCGTGCACTCAGGCTCTCGCGTATTTCCTCTGAAATGGAGCGTCACGGTATCGCGCTTGCCGTCTCCGGTGTCTTCAATGGTTCCGTCGATGAGCTGCGTCGTGCCTACGCCGAGGTTACAGAAGCAGAGGTGACCGGTAACGTTGACGATCCCGATGCCCCCGCAGGGCGTGTCATTATCTCATCCGGTTCGGCGGGACCGGAGATTTACCGCATCCAAGAAAAAGGCTTTACCACCTTCCTGACCGGAGAACAGAATCACTGGGTAGTCAATGCTGCCCATGATATGCACATGAATGTGCTTTTTGCCGGTCACTATGCCTCAGAAACATTTGGAGTCAAATCCCTTGGCGCTATACTTCATGAGCGCTACCTGCTCCCGACCGTTTTCATCCACAATCCCACCCGCATGTAACATGCTGCATCTTGTGGAAGAAGGCTCCGGTCTGCGACTGGATCAGTATCTGACTGCTCACTTACCGGAGCTTTCGCGCGCGCGCATCCAATCTCTCATCTGTGAGGGGGCCATCTGCATGGAAAATGGTACGCCATGCAAACCGAAAACTCCCGTGGAAATCGGCATGCGGCTGTGCATTGACATTCCGGAACCTGCGCCGGCCGTAGCTTTGCCCCAAGATATCCCCCTGCGTATTCTCTACGAAGATCCTGACCTGATCGTCTTGGACAAGGAGAGCGGCATGGTCGTGCATCCTGCTGCAGGCAATCCCGACGGCACTCTGGTGAATGCCCTGTTGCATCACTGTCGGGATCTTTCCGGCGTAGGTGGAGTGGAGCGCCCGGGCATTGTCCACCGTTTGGACAAAGACACCAGCGGTTGCATTGTCGTGGCAAAAAACGATGCGGCACACACTTCCCTGAGTGCACAATTTGCTGATCGCGATACGGAGAAAATCTACCTGGCTGTCGTGCAAGGCTGCCCGAACCCTCCAGAAGGCACGATTTTCACGAATATCGCTCGCCACCCTGTCAATCGACTGAAAATGGCTGTCGTGAATCCCGGGTGTGGGAAACCGGCCATCACGGACTATAAACTCCTCTACTACGACCCGGCGACAGATAGCTCCTTGGTATGTTGTACCCTGCACACTGGGCGTACCCACCAAATACGCGTCCACATGCTGCATCTTGGACACCCGCTCATCGGGGACATCGTCTATGCCCACCCGGCAAGGCAAAAAGCGAAACCAGGGCGGCTCATGCTCCACGCGCGACGCCTCGCCTTTACACATCCATCCACGGGCAAACGTATGACCTTCCTCGCTCCCATTCCTCCGGAGTTTTCTCCCTGGGTCTCTGCACTGTCCCCCTCCGACCCGCTTTTGTCCCAATAAAATTTCTCCATACCCATTCAACCCGCCTCCTGCGCGTTTCATGGAAGAAAGACGATGGGAGAGAAGTCTGCAAGCCGGTGTCGCGTTTCCACAAACCATTCTAACTGACAATGCGCAATGCTTTGAAAGTTTCGCAGCGCACCCGTTCCGCATCCCGCCTCCTTCTACCCACGCCCGCGCACAGTTCCATCACATCCAGCCCTCCCCGGCTCCGCTAAATTCCCGCGCAACGCGCGCTCACTTCCCAAATCGTACACTATTGATTCGAGGTGGTATAATCTGAAGCGCTGAGAGGGAAATCCTCAACGGAGCTCCTCGACATAA
>CANQSS010000064.1 GCA_947626545.1 uncultured Akkermansia sp.
TCCAGATTACGTGCGTTGCGCATGCGCAGGATGATGACGGCGAGCGAGGGGTCTTCTGCGATGCGAGCCACCTGTTTGCGGAAGAGATCGGCGGCGCCGAAGAAGAGATCGCCCTCCACATGCACGATGGAAATTTGGGGAAGCCGACGCGCGGTATCGCTCACCTGTAGCAGGGTGCCCCGGTCATCCATGGTGTACTCCACGAGCTCGGGCTTGGCAGCTTTGCGCAGGAAAAGCGATACAGAGATGACGACGCCGATGAAGATGGCCAAGTGCAGCGGCAGCATGAGCGCTGCAATGAAGGTGACAACAAGAGCTACAGCATCTCCCGGTGTGGAGCGGAAACAGATGCGCAGCAATTTGCGATCGAACAGCGAAACGGCATTCGCCAACACCAGCGCCGCCAGCACGCTGTGCGGTATGCGGGAGATGAGCGGCACATTCGCCAGCACAAAGGTGATGCCCAGGCAGATGAGCCCGCAATAAATACCTGAAAAGCGTGTAGCCGCGCCGGATTTGTAGTTGAGCATGGAGCGCGTGAGCGAGGCTGAGCAGGGCAGGGATGTGGTGAATGCGGAACCGATGTTGGCCATGCCCACGGCGAAGGTATCCTGATTCAGATTGAGCGGCTCGCCGGTTTTGGCGGAGATCGTCTTGCTCATGACAGTCTGCTCCAGCGTTGAGAGAAAGGCCACACCGATGGCGATGGGCAAGAGTTCTGCAAGATTTTGGGCGGCAGCGCTGATGGATGGCGGGGTGCACACGAGGTCGCTCATGGTAAAGTCGCGGAGCATACGCACGTGAGCGAAAACGCCGCCAAACTCCGGTCTGCAAAGCGCCCAATTCACCACACTCATCACGGCCAGTATCGTGGCAAAGGCCGGCAACCACTTCATGTAGTGCCGCAGCGGGATAAAGAGCAGGAAGGAAAGCCCCCCGAGCGCCATCGGCTGCCATTGCGCCTTGTCGATGTTTTCCCATATGGCGGAAGTCATGGAGAAAAAGGAGCTGCCGGCATCCACATCGTGAATTCCCATGACATAACGCAGCTGGGAGGCGATGATGAGCGTGGCCGCGCCTGTGATATAGCCGACCAGCACACTGCGACTCACAAATTGGAGCAATTCCGTGGCTTTCACAAAGGCCCCTGCTACGCACAGCGCCCCGGCCATGAATACAATGAGAGGTACGTATATGTGCGGACTAGCCTGAATGGCCGGTGACGCCGCCATCATGAAGCTCGCCAACATAAAGGCCGTGGCATTGCTCGGTCCGCTCACTGTGAGCGAGCAACGTGTGAATAGCGGCGCCAGGAAGGTGCCCACTGTAGCCGCCATAATGCCGTAGATACTGTCCAACCCGGCCATGGCGGCAAAAGCCATGCCTTGAGGCAGACCGACGAGCGCCACATCCATGGCCGCTTTCAGGTCATGCCCGGCCTTGCCCCAAGTGTAGCCGGCAAAGGCGTGTCGCACGGGGAAGGGGTCAACGGAACCACGGCGAATGAATTGATACAAGCCTCTCAAGCCGATTCGAGCGCTGTGTTGCAAATTCCGCATTCCTTGCGCATTCTACCATACCGGCCCGCCATGTCAAGCTGTGCAAAAGTTCAGATGGCGGAGTCAATCGATACAACGTCACTCATGTTCACGGTGGCGGGTGAATTTGCTGTAAAAGGGCTTTTTGGGTGAAGGCGTGCCATTGCGAGCCGTGGACGAACGACGGCGCGGTGCGGGTGAGGAACGGCGGTAGCTTTCACGTCCGCGCCCCGAAGTGCGGTATTTGTTGCTGCGGGGGGGCTGGGGATTTTCCGCGGCTCCGCGATCCTCGCGCACGTTTACCTCGTATCCGCACAGTGAGCAGGTGGCAAGTTGTGTCGTGAGCAGTTCTGCCACATCGCGCGACACTTCCACCAAGGTGTGTTTCATGAAAATACGGATATCGCCGATACTGCCGCGCGGGATACCGCCCTCGTTGTAGAGTAGCCCTGCCACGTCTTTCGGACGAATGTGCAGCATTTTCCCGGCATTGAGGAAGAGGGTGACTGTATCAGGGGACTCCTTGCTCTCCGTATTGCGAGAGAAGACAGGCTCGCGGCGTGCAGGGCGATCTTCCGGGATGGGTTGAAGTTCACGGCTGTCACGCCGGGTGAGGAGTTCGAACATGGCGCGGGCAATCTGTGCTACGGGCAGTTCAACATCGCGTAGTTCTTCCGGCATCTCGGTTTCCGTTTTCTTTGCCTGGTCGATAATTTCATCCACCAGGGCCTCTCGGCGCGCTTGCGCTACATTGTTGGCGGTCATCACCTTTTCACGTTGCAGACGGGTGCCGATAAAGCGCTCAATGCGACCGAGAAGGGAGAAGTCGCGCCGTCCGATGAAGCTGATTGCCTTTCCGTGCTTACCGGCGCGCGCCGTGCGCCCGATGCGGTGTACGTAGTCCTCCGGTTCGCGAGGCAATTCAAAATTCACCACCACATCTACATCATCGATGTCCAGTCCGCGGGCGGCAATATCTGTAGCCACCAGAACTTTCAAGTTGCCCCGGCGGTATGAGTCCATGACCCTTTCACGCAGCGTTTGAGGCATGTCGCCGTGCAGTCTGTCCACCGAGTACCCGCGTGAGAGCAAGCCATCCACAATGTCGTCCACGACCCGTTTTGTGTTAGCAAATACGAGTCCGCGCCTCATGCGCCCCATTTCTATAAGTCGGCTGAGCACTTCGATGCGCGAGGAGAACAGAACTTCGTACACGATCTGCTCACAGGTTGGCACAGTGAGTACCGGACGTTCAATGCTGATCTCCACCGGGGCAGTAGATATTTGCCCTAAAAGAGCACGAATGGCCGGTGACATGGTGGCCGAAAAGAAGAGTGTCTGGCGTTGCTGAGGCAGAGAGGCCACAATGCGGTCTATTTCCTCTGAAAATCCCATATCCAGCATTTCATCTGCCTCGTCCAGGATCAACATCGAGATTTTATCCGTACGCAGTTCACCCTGTTCGATCAGATCCATCACACGCCCGGGTGTGCCGACGGCAAAAGGTACACCGCGGTGCAGAGCAGCCAATTGAGGCCCGAAAGAAGCCCCGCCGTACACGGGTACTGCTTTCACTCCTTCAAGAAAGATTGAGAGTTTATCCACCTCTCGACTGATTTGGACAGCCAATTCTCGCGTGGGCGCCAAGCACAACACCTGCAACTCCTGCAGCCCCGGATCGATTCTTTCCAGAGCAGGAATTGTGAAGGCCAGCGTCTTGCCCGATCCCGTGTGCGAGAGTCCCACCACATCTTTCCCGTCCAGCGCGGGCGGTATGGCTTGCTGCTGGATCGGTGAGGGTTCCTCAAACCCAAGAACATCGATCGCTTCCAGTATTTCCGGACTTATTCCTAACTCTGCAAATGTCATATCCGCCGCAAGAATGCACTAACACCGACCGCTTGTCAAGACTCAAAAAAGGTAAGGGCCTTACAGAAACGCAAGCGGTTGCCTCATCGCCGGTGGGTGCGAAGAAATTGGTAGTTGAGGTAAAGGAAATAGACGGAGAGGAGAAGCGAGAAGAATAGAAGATGGATGAGGCAGACAGCGACGAGCAAAATGCAGATGGTGACTCCGGTGTAGGCTGTGAGTTTTTCGTTTTGTGTGGCGAGGAGGAGAGTTTGCCCGCCGTCAAGCGGAAATATCGGGAGTAAATTGATAAGGGTCCACCACACGCATATTTCAAATAGCGTCAAAAAGAAGAGAATTTGGTAATGCGAAAAAACTCCGGTGAAAACCGCTTCTTGCACGGGTTGGAGTACATTCAGTTCCAGCCAGGGAGTTGCCTCCAGTGCGCCCGGGATGGGCGAGAGCAATGAAAAGAGGATACCGGCGCACGCATCCCCGATGAGTATGCCGAAAACAGCGCCGCCAAGCAGTCCGAGCAGAAGTGATGCCCCGGGTCCGGCGAGTACCATGAGGATATGTCCAGCCCGCGTAGGAGGCGGGAATTCACTGCTTGTTACCCCACCCATGGACGCAATTTGCACCACAGAGCGTCCACCGCCCAACCAGCGACATACGAAAGCATGCCCATATTCATGCACAAGCAGGCAGAGCATGCCGAGCACTGTAAAAATTAATGCGGGGAGTACGCCGTCTGAGCTTGAGCAAAAGGCTCCGCCGAGTATTAGCAACACAAGCCATGCTGAGGGATGAATGGTGGTGGGCACTCCAGCAAAGTTGAAATCAATGCTCCACGAACTACTGCGTTCACTCTGCATGGGAAGATTATGCACCCCGAGGAGGAGTTGTTCAACCGAAAATTGTATCATGCAAGACAAACAAATTTTGATCGCTTCTTGCATGCGGCGGCGAATTTCGGCGCGTTGCGCGGAAATGCATAGCTGGAGCAGTAGCGGGGGAAAAGGGAGACTTATTTTTCATTGTCTTTCTCCCATGAAACGCGCGGGAGAAGGGCTGAATGAGCATGGAGAAATTTTATTGCGATACGTGTGATTTTATACTTTTTTGGAGAAAAGACTTGCATCAGTGTGAAAAAAAGGGTAATATGCGCCCGCCTCCCAACGAGGGAGTGAAACGATCCGGCGTAGCTCAGCGGAAGAGCGGGTGACTGTTAATCACTAGGTCGTTGGTTCGAACCCAACCGCCGGAGCGCAAACAGAGGGAGAGAGGTTTGTGTGCGCTGTTTGCTTTGTGGAATTACGTTGTAGGTCGTTCTGCGGGAATGTACGGGGGTCCGTTTTTGTGCTTAGACTTCAAAACGGTGCTGAATAAGCACACGGAAGTGATCGCCAGCGCCGGGGCAGTGCAAGAGATGCGCCTCTGCTGGATCCTTGATATTAGCGCAGGGCAGCAGATAGTCACGTTGTGTAATCAGCTGCACGGTATCTCCGGCGTTTCGCTCAGCAAGGAGGATGAGGTCGCTGAAGTTTACATCGACCGTGATGTCGCAGTGCCCGGCTAATTCGGGTAGCTCTGCCGCGCAGAGTCGTGTGTGCGCTTTGTAGCCGCGCAGGGTGCCGCGAGGACGCCGATGGTATAGTGTGCCAATTTCTTCTCCGTAGTCGATGGTGACAAAGACACCGCATTTCCAAAGCGGTTGCCATGCTACGTACCAATTGTGGTAAGTTTCGTGCACTTCAATGATTTGTCCTTCCGGCATAGGCTGGGAAAAAGCCGACGACGCGGGGAGATGAGAACAGGGGCGAGCAGATTCCACGATGGTACCGCTCTGCGTCAGTTCCCAGCCCAGCTCTTGCCAGGAATCGGAGCAGCGGATGAAGCGACGAGCGGGAAAGGCGTCAGGCAATTCGTTGCAGAAGATGAAGGCTCGCCCCCCAGCGTGCCTGAGGGCTTGTTCTATGCTGGGAAAGACGCGTACAAAATTGCCGCCGGCAAGCGATTGCAACGCACGCAGCGCAGGTGACTTTTCTACCATATAATAACGCGTGCGCATGCGTCGCAAAAACCCCAATTCTCGACCAATGGCCAAAGCGAGCGACGCGTTGCCGCCCCCGATTTCGATGATCGGCAGACGGCGTCCGTAGGCGCGGCATGTATCTTGCCAATGCTGTACGAGTCGGCGCGCAGGCAGTTCGCTCATAGTTGCGGCAGTGGAAAAATCTCCGCGCGGACCGATGTCAGTGACATTGTGACTGTAGTAACCATCGCGTTCGTCATAGAGAGCCAACTCCATGAACAGCTCGTTAGAAATCCACCCGCCGTGAGCCGCAATATGAGCCGCCAAATTCATGGAGACTGAGTGATGAAAAATTAGAGGGAGAGTTCCAGCATACGCTGCAGAGGAACGAGAGCCCGCAGCCGTAGATCTTCTGGCAGGGAGACCACGGGGCTGCTATCTCGGAGGCAGTTGCGGAGTTTCTCAAGCGTATTGAGTTTCATAAATTCGCACTCTGCACAGCCGCAAGTACCCGTGCTGATGGGAATGAATTCCTTTTCCGGCACAAGTTTGCGCAGACGGTGCAGGATGCCGTTTTCTGTGACGATGATAAAGCGTCTGGCAGCACTCTGTCGGCAGTAATGAATCATTTTTTCCGTAGAGCAGATGTGGTCTGCCAGCATACGCACCACCTCCCGGCATTCGGGGTGGCACACAACTTCAGCATCCGGAAATTGCTCTTTAGCTTGTAAAATTTGGTCACGGGTGAAGAGGCGATGTACGTGGCAGGCTCCATGCCAAAGGGTCATGCTACGCCCTGTTTTTTCCGCTACCCAAGCCCCCAAATTTTCATCGGGGACAAAGAGGATAGGACGGTCGGTGGGTGCGGCTTCTACAATCTGCTGAGCATTTCCGCTTGTCACGATCACGTCTGCCAGCGCTTTCACGCCAATCGAGCAGTTGATGTAGGCGATTACATAGTAATGCTTCTCCCTGTTCGCCTGCAAAAAAGCAGCCAATTCATCTGCGGGACAGCTTGCCTCAAGCGAGCAGCTCGCCTCCATATCCGGTAGCAGGACTGTGCGCGTCGGATTTAGGATGCAAGCGGTTTCTGCCATGAAATGCACGCCGCAGAATACAATGACATCGCACTTTGTCTGCTGCGCCTGCCGTGCCAGCGCGAGAGAATCGCCCACAAAGTCGGCCACATCCTGAAGCTCGGGGCGTTGATAACTGTGTGCCAGTATAATGGCATTCCGTTCCTCTTTGAGCTGTCGGATTTCAGCTACCAAATCAGACGCTTGCATGCGGCAAGGGTATCACTCCAAGAAGCAGGAGTCAATGCAATTTTCACAACGGTAAATCGCCGGAGGGCGCCTGCCACACATCACCGTTGCTGCGCTGGGGGACAGGATCCGGCAGCCCCTCGTCTCCATTCATGTTGGTTCTGTTGGCATCCGTATCTACCACAGGTCCATTGCCCGGCGGCGCGTAGTCTTTGTCAACGCTGTCTACATTGTCAAAGTTGATTTTGCGCAGTTTGGTATTAGCAGGTTTGGAGGAATCAGGGGCCGTACCATCGGTTGTGAAATCAGTGGTGTCCACCAAATCAATTTCGCCAAGGGCATATAGAACGATGGTCGGTAGGTTGTCTTTGATGAGTTCGCTGGCAGGAAAGGAGGCAGCACCATCCGGAGTTCGTACGCTGATACGTTTGCCCTGAAGGCGGGAAATCGTAGCGTTAGCATACACACGACCACGTTTGGTGTTCACATTGCCCACGGGAAGACCCGGCAGCAGCCCGCGCGCGACGTTACGGTTTTCCTTGTCGGTTTGGCGTATCTCATGTTGCAGAGCAAGCACGCGATTCTGTTGCTCCGAAATGGAGGCTCGAAGGTTAGCGCTCTTTTCCGAGAAATCGCTCAGTCTTCTCTCGAGGTGGGAGAGCATGCGGCGCATGTGAAGTTGCTCATCAGCGTGGTTAGCAGCGTCTTGCAGAGCCTCACGTTGGGCACAGAGTTCCAAGCATTGCTCTTGCGTAAGTTCCATCATCGTGGGTACGCGGTATTTGTCCCACTGCTTTTTGATGTAGTACCCACCGCCGCCTAGCACACACACCACTAGCGTTACTAGCAGCGTATCCAGAACAATTCCCGACCATTTCTTAGGTTCAGCAGGGGCCTTTGTTGTGGGGACGGATGCAGGGGATTGTGCCGCAGCATCCGGCTCGTTATTATCCTCCACTTCCTCCACCGACACAGGTTGCTGCTCTCCCTCCGTCTCGGGGGAAGTTTCAGGTTCCTCAGCCGTATCACTTGCCGACTGCGAAGCGATTCCGCCCAAGGAAATAGGCGGCAGTTCAGTGGGGCGGTCCTTCTGGTTGGGCGAAAGGCTCATGGTGCGCTGCGGACAGATGAGATAACGCGATCTTGCAGTTCGCGGAAGGTCTCTCGGAAAGAATCCAGACGATCCTCCAGTTCAATGCGGCGCATGCTTACTTCGGTCTCCTGAGCTTTGAGAGCCTTAAGCGTTTCGTAAGCTTGGGCGACTTCCTTGTTGCGCCGTTCAATTTGATCCTGAAGCTGTGGGTCATCCTCGCCGGCACGGCGAATCAGATTTTTCATCTCGGCAATTTCCTGCCGAAGAGCGGCGTTGCGGCGTTGTAACTCGGTGAGCTTGTCAATATTGGTCCCCTGCGGCTTGCATCCAATACCAGCCAGCAGAAGCAATAACATACAGACCCACATTGCGCCTCGCCTCTTCATGCGCATATTCTCTACCATCTTTCCGCATGCGTCAAGCTTGTAATGCGTCAATTCAAGCACGTCCGTCCCAAGAAAAAACGCCTCCAATGGTGATTAATGGCACATTATGCAGCATAAGCCGTTGGTCATTTACGATTTACGATTTACGATTTGGGGAGTTCGCGCGCGTTGCGCGGGAGTTTGGCGAACGGGAGGGCTGCTTATGATGACCGGTTATTGTCACGATTTTTGATGCGTATAAACATGGATATCAGTCAATAAGAGCATTTTATCTATTGATGAACTTCTCTCAAATGCTTTTGCCTTGTGCGTCAGTTTGCCCGCTGTCGTGTGGGGAAAAGAGCACCGGTGATGAAAGTGACCAAAGTGCCGATGGTGACGCGCCACGGGAAAGCGATGGGCGGGATGAGGTGGAAATGCCCGAGAAGTTCCAGCGAAATAACGGCGACTAAGCCCGCACTCATAGCAAGCACATTTCCTGCATCACATCCGCGCTGACGCGTCAGCATGCCCAGTAAGAAAATGCCGAGCAGTGAACCGTAAGTGTAGCCGAAAATACCTAGCGCAATGGGAAGAATGCGTATAGTAGGGTTCATGACGCTGTACCAGGCAGTGACGGAACTGACGATGATGAGCAGAGTGGCAAAACCGACAGTGAAAAGGCGTGCGGCGCGCAGGGTCTGCCGTTCGGTTGCGTGCGGGTGAAAAACGCCGCAGTACCAATCGCGCGTGGCTGTGGTAGCCAAGGCATTCAATGCGGTGGACAGAGAACCCATGGCGGTGGCCAACAAAGCCGCGACCAACAGCCCGCGCAGTCCCGCAGGCAGGCAGTGAATGATGAAATAGGGGAAAATCTCTATGGCTTTCTGTGGCGGAGCTATGCCGCGTGTCTCGAAAAACACAAACACCAGCATGCCACAAGCCAAAAATACTAGCACGATGGGCATGTCCAGAATGCCGGAGATGATGACGGCGCGCGAGCCGGTATTGCTGTCTCGCGAGGCAAGCATACGCTGCACCATATCCTGGTCAGTGCCCATGGTAGCCATTGTGATGAAGGTTGCGCCGAGTAAGGCGGACCATAGCGTGTACTCACTGCCCATGATGTATTTGACATCCTCCACGAAACCATTGCCAGAGATGCCAAGGTCAAAGATGAGCCAAGGTTGCAATGGCTCGCGGTGACAGGGGTTGGCGTTGATGTCAGAGATGGTAGTGAGAATCGTTTGCCAAGCGTCTGTCAGAGAACCGTCGCCCATGATCCCCATGACGAGGAAAACAATTGTGGTAATGACGGACACGGCCAATATGCTGGCTTGTAGCACATCCGTCCACACCACAGCTTTGAGACCGCCCAATGTTGTATATATGGTGGTCACGATGGTGATGAAAGTGAGAGCTATGAGGTAAATGATCACGGTTTCCCCCGCAGTGGCGCTTTGCGTGTCGGTGATGAAGGTGTAGGCTATGACGAGCAGGATCCCGGCGAAGAAAAGGCGAGTACCACTAGCCAGCACACGCGATAGCAGGAACACCAAACTCGCCCCGCGGCGCGTGGTCGTGCCGAATCTCTTTTCCAAATACTCGTAGATGGACACTACTCGGTATTGGTAGAAGGGCTTGAGGAAGAGTTTGCCTACGATAATGCGTCCCAGCAGTGTTCCGATGCCCAACTGAACGTAAGTGAAGTTGCGCAACACGAAGCCCTCCCCCGGTGTGCCGAGGAAGGAAGCAGCACTGATTTCCGCAGCAATGATGGAGGCTAGAATAGCCCACCACGGGAAGGAGCGATTACCCAGAGCATAGCTCTCTAAACTGTCCTGCTTGCGCCCGGCGTAAAGCCCGATCCCGAAGATCGCGCAGAAGTACGCCAGAACAACGAGCAAATCCGTGATCATTTGCTTGAACCCCCCAGGCGCAAAGTTTTATCACCCTTGCTTTCTCTCCAGGGCGGCAGCCACCAGCCCTTGGAAAAGAGGGTGCGGTGTGGTCGGGCGGCTCTGGAACTCCGGGTGAAATTGGCAGGCAATGAAGAAGGGATGTCCCGGCAGCTCCACCACTTCCACGAGCCCATGTTCATCATTGACGGCTGAAATGACCAGTCCGGCACTTTCGCAGGCCTCCCGGTAATCAGCGTTGAATTCATAGCGGTGTCGGTGGCGTTCGGAGACGATTTCGCGGCCCCCGTAGAGTTTGCTGCAGAGGGTGCCGGGCAGGATGTGCGCGGGGTAAGCGCCCAAGCGCATGGTAGCCCCCATGTTTTCGATGTGCTTTTGCTCCTCCTGCAGGCAGATGACGGGGCAGGGGGTATCTTTCGCGAACTCGGTGGAGTTCGCTTCCTTCAGTCCCAAGGTATTGCGGGCGAACTCAATAACGGCGACCTGCATGCCCAGGCAGATGCCCAGGAAGGGGATTTGCTTCTCGCGAGCGTATCGGACGGCCATGATCTTGCCCTCGATGCCGCGCCCGCCGAAGCCGCCCGGCACCAAGATGCCATCCACATCTCCTATCATCTCCTCGCATGAGCTGTGCTCCAATGCCTCGGCATCCACGCGCACAATCTCCACGCGGCAGTCGTTTGCGGCGCCTGCATGGGTGAAACTTTCGTAGATGGATTTGTAAGCATCCTGCAGGGAGATGTATTTACCGACCACGGCGATACGCACGCTGTGCGATGGGTGGATGACGCGCCCCACAAACTTCTGCCACTCGTCCATCTTGGGCTTCGGAGTCGTGATCCCCAGGACTTCGGTGACGATGCGATCCACGCGGTCGCGTCCCAAATCGATCGGGCATTCGTAAATGGAGTGACGCACGTCTGCAAAGGCCACCACGTGGTCCGGCGCCACATTGCAGAACATGCCTATCTTTTTCTTTTCTGCATCCGTCAAGTTGTCCATTTCCGTGCGGCACACAATGATGTCGGGCATGATGCCGATTTCACGCAATTTGGCCACGCTCTGCTGGGTCGGCTTGGTCTTCGTTTCGCCCGCCGCTTTGATGTAGGGCAGCAAGGTGACGTGGATAAAACAGCAATTTTGCCGCCCCACCTCCAGCGCAAATTGGCGCAGAGCTTCAAGGAAAAGATACCCTTCAATATCCCCGACTGTCCCGCCGATTTCTGTGATGATGACATCGCATTCCTTGTTGTTCTCGGTGAGGTCGTAAAGGCGCTGCTTAATCTCGTCGGTGACGTGGGGGATATATTGCACCGTTTTGCCCAGGTAATCCCCGCGGCGTTCTTTTTCCAATACATGCTCGAACACTTTGCCGCTCGTCAGGTTGTTGAGCCTCGAAAGCTGGCAGTGCACAAAGCGCTCGTAATGCCCCAAATCCAGGTCCGTTTCTGCCCCATCGTTGAGCACATACACTTCCCCGTGCTGATAGGGATTCATGGTGCCCGGGTCGATGTTCAGATACGGGTCGAACTTCTGCATGGTCACTTCCAACCCGCAATGCTCCAGCAATGTGCCAATCGAGGCTGCCGCCAATCCCTTTCCCAAGGATGATACCACACCGCCTGTCACAAAAATGTATTTCATAGGTGTTCCGTTGTTCTCTGTCCCATCCTATCACGCCTTGTCCGGGGATGTCGAGCTTGTCTCTCACTTTCCCGCCATTTCTTGCCGGTTTTATGCCCTCTTTGCTTTCTTTATCTAACTGAATGAGAATTGTCAAAGAATCTAACTTGACATGAGGATGAAAGCATGCTAAACTTTATAAAGCTGATTAATAAAGTGAGAAGAGCGCAGTGCCAGGTAAGGGAAGGGATACGGCAAGAGCGGCGGGCGACGTGTCCTCAGCTGGCTCGTGCGACGGGTTTGAGTCTCGTGACGGTGCACCGGGAAATACGGGAAATGGAGAAACGGGGGGAGGTGAGGGAAATCGGGCGGGAGGTGCGGGGGGGCAGACCGTCGCCGATATATGAGTTTGTGCGTGATTATGCAGTGCGCGCGTACGTGCAGATGTGGAGGGAGCAAGGGTTGATCCGGGTGACGATGGAGCGTCTGGATTTGTCCGGCGCAGTGCAAGCGCGCAGTATAGGGAACTTTGCCGCCGTGGAAAAGGAAAGTCTGGATGGTCGCCTGGATGATTTGTTGAGAGGGAAGCGTGTCCTCGGCATTGGGATATACAGTGCGCCAATTGAGAGACAGGAAGCGCTGCGGAGTCATCTGAGCGCGCGTTATAGTTGTGCAGTGGGGTATATAAATGCCGCAGAAGCATTGGCGCAGAGAATGGAAGGTGGAGTAACCCTCTACTGGGTGCGCGGTGGGGTGCCCCAGGGGTGCATTTGGCGCGGGGGAGAGTTCCATGACTTGGGCAGGCTGGATATGCTCAGCCTCCCTGTGCCCTGGGAGAGCATGGATTACACCGATCACACTTTGGTTGAGGAAATGGTGGCGAGGTTGCTGCAGATACTCGTGTGTGTTCTGGCTCCAACGAGCATCAACTTGTATGCCGATTTTTGGAGTCCCAAGCTCGTGGGGCGCATCCGCTTCAACACGCAGTCTAAGCTGCGTGGCATAGCGCCGCCGCTTCGCTTTGGATCATGCACGGATCAAACGCTCCGCGCTGAGCTGCATCGTATGGCTTGCTTCGTAGGAGAAGTGCTTGACTAACACATTTGTCCCGCGCGTGTCTCAATAAAATCTTCTTTGGGCTCATTCAACCCATTCCTCATGCGTTTCCCATGGATGAAGAAGGTAAGCCAGCAAGACGGCAGACCTCGCCAAGTTCGCGCGCAAGCGCGGGAATTTCCCAAATTGACTCACCGGCACCACCCTGCCCTGGTTGCTTCGGAGTCGCCCCACGACTCCTCACCCCTGCGGGGCAAAAGCTAATGCTTTTGGCCAAACTGGCTTACAGCCGTCGCCAGTTTTCACCCCTGCGGGGCAGCGCATACGCGCTGTCCATACGCACCTACCGCCCGCTAACGCGTGCGCCCTCATCGGGGCCGTCGTGCGTGTTGTACATCGTACATGGCAAACGCATTTTCTAATGCGTTTGCTCTGGGCTGACCCCAAACAGAAAGAATCCATAAAAAAAGCCGCCCGGCATCACAGCCGGGCATTCGGTAGGTTTTCGACCCATTCTCATTTTTTTTCGGAAAATGAGGGCAGGCATCTGAACCCCCTCGACTTTCGGGGCTTATTCAACCACACCAACACCAAGAAGTCAACTAAAAAAATTCCTGCGTCCACGGCGCGCAAACTCCAAAAATCGTAAATCCTAAATCGTAAATGAATTGCATGTTTGGATCGCTTTTTCTTGGGACGGATGTGTTTTGTGGCACACGTGTCCCAATAAAATTTTCGCATGTCCATTCAACCCATTCCTCATGCGTTTCCAACAGATAAAGGAAGTAAGCCCGACAAGATGTCAAACCATTGACGATTCGGCATAGCAGTGAACCCGGCATAGCGTAACAGCAGATGCTTTCCTCCTATTAACGCATCATCATTTCAAGAATTCCGCTATGCACCAGCTCGGCAATCTCGCGCGTAGCGCGCTAGCATTCAAATCGTAAATTGACTCACCGGCACCACCCTGCCGGTTCGCCCTTCGGGCAGCGCATCCGCGCTGTCCATACGCACTTACAGCCGTCGTGCGTGTTGTAAATCGTAAATAACCAACGGCTTGTGCTGCACAACGTGCCGTTTGCTACCTATTGGGGGTGCTTTTTCTTGGGAC
>CANQSS010000065.1 GCA_947626545.1 uncultured Akkermansia sp.
AATCATGCCATTTTTGCTATCAAATGTGTAACCTATGTTTTGAAACTTTTCTGTTACCTATGTCGTGAGACTGGACCCTTCCTCGACCCCCTCCGGGATAGATCTCCTGATCCAGGAAATTGAGCGAGAATTGGAATCCGTGCGACAATCCGCTGCGAGAGATGAGAGTCCGGTGAGTGATATCATTGGCAACGTGTATCAGGACTCCAAGAAAGATGCGGAGAAATTGAATGAAAGCTTGAGCAGGGGGACATCTTGGTTGAATGCCATATACTATATTTTGCTCATCGGTTGTACTGTCGTTTTGGCATATCTTATCTCTACCGATCAAGATAAAAACATAGGGGCATGGAATCTAGCTTTTGCTCTGCCGCTCCTTTTGGCAAAATTTGCCTTTTCTTTTTTCAATTCCTACTTTAGCAAAAGATACAGAGAATTAGCGCAAAAATTCAAAGAAAGGCAGCGAGCTTGCCAGGAGGCCCACGAGAAAGAGTTGAAGGCCATCAAGGGGAGGTTCTCCTCATTCAACAAGCGACGCCGGTAATCAGGCAGCGACATGCTGCCCATTTACGAGAAACGGGGGCAGACAAGGTCTGCCTATGTACGACGTACGATGTACGATGTACGATTGCGATGTTCGCGCGCTTTGCGCGGGATTTGGCGAAGCAGGCGCAGCGGGATGTCCTGAAGCCGTGATCGGGTGTGGTTACAAAGGGGCGGTGGCAGACGGAGCCTGCCTATGTACGACGGAGGCGCTTGGCGCGCCTATGTACGATGTACGATTTGGAGAATTTGCGCGCGTTGCGCGGGATGGGATAAAAAATCCCGGCGCACGAGCAAGGAGCAGGTGCGCCGGGGGAATGGATGAACTAGGTTATCTCAGGGGGGATTACATCATGCCGCCCATGCCTCCCATGCCGCCCATATCGGCGCCGGCACCTCCGTGGTTGCAGGAGCATTTCTTCTCTGGCAACTCAGTGATGAGGCATTCCGTCGTGAGCATAAGCCCGGCAATGGAAGCCGCGTTTTGCAGAGCCGTGCGAGCCACCTTTGTAGGATCGACCACGCCGCTGGTCAGCAGATCCTCATAGGCATCCGTCACCACGTTGTACCCCTCGCTGGCGGATTTGAGTCCCTTCACCTTCTCCACGATGAGAGCAGCCTCGCGCCCGGCATTCTCCACGAGCTGACGCAGTGGAGATTCCACAGCGCGGTACACAATATCGGCGCCTGTCTTCTCATCACCGGTGAGCTCGAGCTCGGCAATGGCCTTCTGAGCGCGGATGAGAGCCACGCCGCCCCCCGGCACAATACCCTCTTCCACCGCAGCGCGGGTGGCATGCAGAGCATCGTCCACGCGATCCTTCTTCTCCTTCATCTCGGTCTCAGTGGCAGCGCCTACCTTGATGACAGCCACACCGCCGGCGAGTTTAGCGAGACGCTCCTGAAGTTTCTCACGATCGTAATCGCTGGTGGTATCCTCAATCTGCTTGCGGATCTGGCCAACGCGGGCAGTGATGTCGGCACTCTTGCCGGCGCCCTCAATGATGACGGTCGTATCCTTGGTGACGACCACGCGCTTGGCAATACCCAGATCGGAGATTTCGACGTTTTCGAGCTTCATGCCGAGGTCCTCGGAGATGCACTTGCCGCCGGTGAGGATGGCGATATCCTGAAGCATGGCCTTACGACGATCACCAAATCCCGGAGCCTTCACCGCGCACACGTTGAGCGTGCCGCGCAGGCGGTTCACCACCAGAGCAGCCAGCGCCTCGCCCTCAATATCCTCAGCGATAACCAAGAAGGGCTTACCCGTCTTGGCCACCTTCTCGAGAATGGGCAGGAAATCCTTGAGGTTACTGATCTTCTTCTCGAAGATGAGGATGTAGGGACTCTCCAGGGCCGCCTCCATCGCATCCGCATTGGTCACGAAATAAGGGGACAGATAGCCCTTGTCGAACTGCATGCCTTCCACCACATCCAAGCTGGTGTCAATGCCTTTAGCTTCCTCCACAGTGATGGTGCCGTCCTTGCCCACTTTGTCCATGGCTTCAGCGATAATTTTGCCGATTTCCGCATCCCAGTTAGCCGAGACAGTAGCCACCTGCTCAATCTCCTTGGAAGAATCCACAGGCTTAGAGATATTCTTGAGCTCCTCGACCACTGCGGCAGCGGCACGATTAATGCCACGCTGGAGGGAGATGGGGTTAGCTCCGGCCGTAACATTGCGAAGCCCCTCGCGATATATGCTTTCAGCGAGCACAGTAGCGGTGGTAGTACCGTCGCCGGCGATGTCGTTGGTCTTGCTGGAAACTTCTCGAACGAGCTGGGCTCCCATGTTCTCATAGGGGTCTTCCAGCTCCACCTCCTTGGCGACCGTCACGCCATCCTTGGTGATGCTCGGAGAACCGAACTTTTTGTCAATCACCACATTGCGACCCGCCGGTCCCAAGGTGCTCTTCACTGCTTTGGCGATTTTGCTGACACCTGCCAGCAGGCTTTGCCGAGCCGATTCTTCAAATGTAAGTTGTTTAGCCATAGTATGAGTTAAAAGGTTAATGATTACTTGATAACAGCGAGAATATCGCTTTCGCTGATGATGGTGTAGGTCTCGCCATCCACTACGATTTCAGTGCCACCGTACTTAGTGATGAGTACCTTGTCATTCACCGCCACATTAAAGGGGATTTCGTTGCCGTCCTTGTCGCGCCCACCTGTACCGATGGCCATGACAATAGCCTGCTGGGGTTTCTCCTTGGCGGTATCCGGCAGGAAAAGACCGCCGGCGGTTTTGCCTTCTGCTTCCTCGCGCTTCACGAGCACGCGTTGTCCTAGTGGTTTAATGTTCATAGTATGTATTTTGGGTTGAAGTTGGTTGGTTGAGAGAAAGTCCCCGACCGGACGGGCGGCACAGCGCCCGCGCCGACCAGGATGATACGTCCGTCATTTATCGTCGTCCACGACCTCGGCATCCACGACCTTGCCCTTCGCTTTGCGTGGACCGTCGGAGGCGTCGTCCTGCGGTGTAGAACCTGCGGCGCCTGCACCGGCAGCTTGAGCCGCCTGAGAGAGGTCACCGAGCATCTTCTCAAGCTCTGCCGTGAGAGTTCGAGCCTTTTCCACATCTTTGGCTTCGGAAGCAGCTTTGAGGGCGTTCACCTTTTCAGTGATGGGCTGCTTGAGTTGGTCGGGAGCCTTATCGCCCATTTCGGAGAGCTGGCGCTCCACATTGTGAGCCAAAGAATCTGCCTTGTTGAGCACCTCGATATCCTCGGCGCGCTTGCGGTCTTCCTCGGCGTGAACCTCGGCGTCCTTCTTAGCGCGCTCAATTTCTTCCTTGGAGAGCCCGGAGGAACCCTGAATGGAGATGTTCTGTTCCTTGCCCGTATTCTTATCCTTGGCGGTGACCTTGAGAATACCGTTGGCATCGATATCGAATGTCACTTCAATTTGAGGCACACCGCGAGGGGCAGGCTGAATGCCATCGAGCTTAAAGTTGCCCAGCAGCTTGTTGTCGTTGAACATCTTGCGCTCGCCTTGGCAGATCCGGATATCTACTGCCGGCTGATTATCCGATGCTGTGGAAAACACTTGACTCTTCTTCGCCGGAATCGTCGTGTTGCGGTCAATCATCGGGGTAGCAATACCGCCCATAGTCTCGATGGAAAGCGTGAGCGGAGTCACATCCAGAAGCAGCACATCGTTCACATCGCCGGTGAGCACGCCTCCCTGAATCGCAGCTCCCACGGCTACCACCTCATCCGGGTTGACTCCTTTGTGCGGCTCCTTGCCGGCCAGACGCTTCGCCATTTCCTGCACAGCCGGCATACGAGTCATACCGCCGACCAGTACCAGCTCGTTAATCTCGCTCGCGCTCAAACCCGCGGCGGAGATGCAGTTGCGCACAGGGGTGACGGTACGCTCCAGCAGGTTCTCGGTAAGCTGCTCAAGCTTGCTGCGCGTGATCGTCATCTGGATGTGCTTGGGACCCGTGGCGTCCATCGTGATGAAAGGCAGCGAGATATCGTAACTCTGCGTCGAACTCAAGGCGATTTTGGCTTTTTCGGCCTCTTCTTTGATGCGCTGCAGGGCATCTGTCTGGCGCGAAATGTCCATACCCTCCTTCGCCTTGAACTCGGCAAGTATCCAGTTGATGATGGCATTGTCCCAATCATCGCCACCCAAGTGGGTGTCGCCATCGCTCGCTTTCACTTCAAAGACACCGTCGCCGATTTCCAGCACGGAGATATCGAAGGTACCGCCGCCCAGGTCGTACACGGCAATTTTCTCCTCGTCCGTCTTTTTATCCAGCCCGTACGCCAGAGCCGCGGCAGTCGGTTCATTGATGATACGGCGCACTTTCAGCCCCGCGATTTCACCGGCGGCCTTCGTGGCATTGCGCTGCGCATCGTTGAAGTACGCAGGCACCGTGATGACCGCCTCCGTGATTTTCTCGCCCAGCCGCGATTCCGCATCGGCCTTCAGCTTGCCCAGCACCATAGCGCTGATTTCCTGCGGGGAGTACACCTTGGTCTCCCCATTCACTTCCACCTGAATGTGGGCGTCGCCGTTAGCGGCCTCTACGATGGTGTAGGGCACCTTCTTATCCTCCTCCGTCAGCTCGGAGTATTTACGACCGATGAGGCGCTTCGCCGAGAAAATGGTGTTGCGCGGGTTGGTGACCGCCTGCCGCTTGGCAGCCTGCCCCACAATCCGTTCTCCGCTCTTCGTGAAAGCGACTATCGAAGGTGTCGTGCGCGCTCCTTCGCTGTTCTCCAGCACCGTCGCCTGACCGCCTTCCATCACGGCCATGCACGAGTTCGTGGTGCCCAAGTCAATTCCTAAGATTTTGCTCATAGCTTTAGCTCCTTTCTTGTTTTGATTTAACTCTCTCCCCGCCTTTTGCACGGGGTCAGATTCTTCACTTCCCTAGGTGCAAATCCCGTGCCGAGGTCGCACATCTTTACCATTCATTCATAATCAACGATTCATGATGTCGCGCTCCCCATGATCTGCATGCGTCATTTTGTCTCATGTGGGTCATTCTGTCTCAAAGGCGACAAATTGTCGCACAGTGAGAAGGAGGCAAACCAAGGCAAACGCCAAATCCGTCCCAAGAAAGAAGCGATCCCAACACGCAATTCATTTACGATTTACGATTTACGATGTACGATTTACGATTTACGATTTGGATTATAGCGCGCCGGTGGCGCGGGAATTTTTGGGGGGGCTAGGGCAAACGCATCAAGAAATGCGTTTGCCTTGGGTTGGATGGGCGCGGAGGAAATTTTTTTGGGGCACGTGTGGAATTAGGCGCAATCCCAAGAAAGGACACGTGCGGAACCTGCGGGGACAGAAAGGGCAAGACCGGAAGAAAGCAGGGTATTGCGCGAAGCGGAGACAGGCGACGATGTTTCGGATGAGAGAAGATCGCTAAACTGGAAGCTCTCAGCGGTGCGACGGGCCCAATTGCAGGCATCCTCCGAGAAATGAACCCGCACATCAGCATCGTTAGCAGGGGAAAAGTTGCAGACAACAAGGATGGCGGAGCGGGAGGCGGGATCGTAGCGCAGGAAAGCGTATATATGGTGGCCGGAAATCGACTCACCGGGGTCACGACCGAATTGCTCAGTCTGCTGATTAGCCCAATTGAGACCGTAAAAGCCGCCGCGTGCAATGGCGGGCAGCTGAAGCATGCGCAGCAAGCGCACGCAGAAGTCACGCAAGCTACGCTGTTGGATCGGCAATGCCGCACCATCACAGCGACCGTGGTTGTACCACAATTGCAAGCGCGGGAGTGTCGTGTAGTCAAAGATGGACGTGCGTCCATTCGTACCGCCGAAGCCGGAAGGACCGTCCGCACGCTCTGCAACCTCCTGGCCATTGTAAAAAAGCACCGGTCCACAGGTGGTCAGGTATTGTGCCACCATGGCAGCACGCGCCACTTTCTCCCCCACACCTCCCCACAAGAGAGGAGAGGCCATACGCGGTTCATCGTGGTTTTCCACGTAGCGTACGCCATGAGAAAAAAGTGGGTTTTCCGGACGGTGAAAACGGTCCAAATCATTAGCCCAGCCGCCACCCTCGTAAAGACCGCGCAAGCCGTGGTAGGCCTCGGCATCATACACCGCGTTGAACCCGGCGGAAAGGAGAGCGGGCAAGGCATCGCCTTCCGTCAGCTTCATGCCGTCGTTGTACGCCTCAGCCATGAAAAAGACATCCCCCCTCAGACGAGCGTGCGCTATAGCCCAGCGCCAGAAGGGCAACGGCACCATGTGCGCCATATCACAGCGGAAACCTCCCACACCCATGCTCTGCCACCAGGCCAATACCTCATCCAATAGCAACCAAGTGCGCGGCAGAACCTCGCGCCTCGCCATCAGCCCCGGCAATGCCTCGGCTTCCGCCGCACCGTGACGGTAATCGCAGCCGTAATTGAGCTTCACGGTCTCGTACCAATCGGTGTTCAAGGGGGTCCAAGTGGCAGCGTTGTTGCCGGTCACGCGCCCGCAGCTGCGCTCCGGCACAAATTCGCCATCCGGCAGCATCATGCGTCCCTCTCCCGCTCCACGATCCAGGTAGTAGTAGGAATTATTGCGGTCAAAAAACACATCCGTACGGTCCTGCCGACCGAACTCCCACTGCGGTGCCACCGTGGAGGTGTAGCAGCGTGACACGTGGTTGGGGACAAAGTCAATCATGGGTATCATGCCCCACTTGCGCACGCGTGCCAGCAAGTCGCGGAACTCTGCCAGACGCTTTTCCGGACACTCCGCTAGGTCCGGATCGACGTCGAAATAATCCACCACGGCGTAAGGACTGCCGGCAATACCCTTCACCACGCTGGCCGGGTGCGCCGGCAAACCAGGGTAGGACGTCCGGGTGGCATGGCGCAGTACCCCGGTGAGCCAAAGGTGAGTGACGCCCATGCTCGCCAGCTCGCGAAGAGCGTTATCATTCACGCCGGTGAAGAGGCCGCAACCGTTTTCATCCTTGGTTCCCCACTGCTTGCCATTCCGTTCCTCGTTCGAAAAATGCCGCACGAAGAGCTGGTAAATAACCGGTCTCATACACGTTCTGATTCAGCGTGCTACATGTGCATCCGCAATTACTGCTGACGCTGGTTTCCTCCGCGCGCTCACCTGAGCGCCTCGAAAACTCCCTTGAAGAAATAGTACCCCCAACCCCAGTCCGGATCACCGCTCCAATCCGGATCATAATGGTGCCGCGGGCGTAAAAAACGTTCCGGGTGCGGCATGAGCCCCATGGCTCGTCCCGTAGGATCCTGCAAACCGGCAATTCGCAATTCCGAGCCGTTGTGGTTGTCAGCGTACTGCAAGGCCACACAACCATTGTCCAAGTACTTCTGCGCATCCCCGGGGTCACACACAAGCCTCCCCTCCGCATGAGCCGAAGGAAGTTCAAACTCATCCGGCAGCAGTTGCGTGAACGGGCAGGTGCGCGACACCTTCACCAGGCGATCCCACATGCACTCGAAACGCTCTGATTTATTGAGAATGAGCGAAGCGCGAGGCAGAATACCGAGTTTGGTGAGGATTTGAAAGCCATTGCAAATGCCAAAGAGGAAGCC
This sequence comes from uncultured Akkermansia sp., assembly GCA_947626545.1. GTDB lineage: Bacteria > Verrucomicrobiota > Verrucomicrobiia > Verrucomicrobiales > Akkermansiaceae > Akkermansia. The sequence continues at coordinate 7,592 of CANQSS010000065.1, forward strand.
ACCAGCAGCATGGTGCTTCTGCAAGGCATCACCCAAAAAACGCTCGGTTTCCAACTGGGCGAGTCGGCCGCTCATCACGTAATCTCCGTACGAGAATCCGCCGGAAAAGACGATAAGTTGCGCCTTGCTCACATGCGCCGGCGTGGCCGTGGCAATGGGCTGCACTTGGGTGGAAAAACCGGCAGCGCTCAATGCGCGTTCCGTTTCTACATCACAATTGGTGCCTGGATATTTCAGAAGAAGAGCGTGGGGCATGGCGTGCAAATCAATAGTAAGGGGTGAGTCCGTGTTTCCAAATGTGCTTGAGCTCGGCTATCTCCGCCTGCAACACTGTCCTACCGCCGGCAGTCAGGATCAGCTCGCCTCCTGCCGTGGTGTTGCCCACGCGGGCACATGGGCATCCTTCCATCGCCGCCGCAAACTCAGCCGCCATGTCCTCATCCACTTCCACCAGAAAGCGTCCGGTACTCTCAACAAAACAGGGTACCACGTTATTCTTCCACCCGTGTTGCGTGGGCAATGCGTCCAGATTGATGTTCACCCCCGTCTTCCCGGAGAATGCCATTTCTGCCGCCGCCACAGCCAAGCCTCCCTCCGACAAATCATGTGCCGAGAGGACGAGTCCCTTGGTGAGCGCGCGCATGTAGTACTGCTTATACGTGGCGTAATTGGCGGCGCAATCGGTCTGCGGAACCTTGGCATCGGCTATGCCGAAGCGGCGAGCGTACACAGAACCGCCGATTTCGTCCTCGGTGTTGCCCACAAGGAAGAGTACGCTGTTGCTCCGGCGCAAGGTAGCCCCGCACACATGCTCGATATCGTCCACCACGCCGAAGCCGGAGCACAAAAAGGTGACCGGTATGTTCACCGGACCGCTTTCAGTCTCAAAGTAATTGTAGAAGGAATCCTTGCCGGACACGTAAGGGGCGCCGTAGGCCAATGCCGCGTCGCGGATGCCCTTTGCGCATTCCACCAAGCGTCCCAACTCCACCGGGCTTTCCGGATTACCCATGCAGAAGTTGTCCAGCAGCGCAATCTTCTCCGGATTCGTACCGGCGATGATCAGCTGGCGCACCGTTTCATCCACGGTGCCAACGCCCATGGCGTAGGGATCGGTCTTCCCCCACTCCGGCAGAATCGCCAGAGCCAGGCTCATCAGTTTATCCGAACCGTCAATATCGATCACCGAAGCATCCTGCGGGGCATCACCAGCCGCCCCGGCAAGCGGTTTGAGCACCGTGTTGCCCTGCACTTCGTGGTCATATTCGCGGATGATCGGCTCGCGGGAAACCACCGCAAAATCGCCGAAGATCCCACGCAGGTCATCGGTCAGGTGCGTATCGTCCAAATCTAAACCCGTACGCGCCGGAGAAGACGTGAAGACGGATGTAAGATGTTTGGTGGGGGCATCGTGCAGCTTGGAGTTGTCAAGTTCGCAAACCAACTCCCCGCTGTGCCACACCCGCAGCACACCGGAATCATTCGACTCGCCCAACACTGTCATTTCCGTCTGGAATGTGTCTGCCAATCGTTGCAACTCAGCCACATTTTCAGGCTTCACGGCCATCACCATGCGCTCCTGCGACTCAGAGAGGAAAATCTGCCAGGACTGCAGCCCCTCTTCTTTGAGCGGTGCACGCTCCAAGTACACATTGCCACCAGTCTCGGAAAGCATCTCGCCCGCAGCGGATGAAAAACCTCCCGCGCCGCAGTCCGTCACGAACTCAATGAGCCCACGCTCCCGCGCCTCCAAGATCACATCCAGCGTTTTCTTCTCTTCGATGGGGTTACCAATTTGCACTGCTTGCTGATCCTCCTCAGCGGAGGCTTCGCCCATGGCGGCAGAGGAAAAGGTGGCGCCGTGCAGGCCATCCTTGCCGGTGCGTCCGCCGATGACCACCACTGCCAGCCCCGGTCTCATCTCCTTGGCAATGTCGCTCTGCGGTATCACGCCGGCCGTACCGCAAAAGACAAGCGGGTTGTATATGTAGGCCGGGTCAAATTGAATGGCTCCGGAAGTCGTGGGGATGCCCATACGGTTACCGTAGTCACGCACACCATGCACCACGCCGCGCATGATCCCAAGTGGATGAATGATGTTGTGCCCCTCCACAAGCTCCTGGGGTGTATCCGGCGCTCCAAAGCAAAACACATCCAGATTCGCGATAGGCTTGGCCCCCTTGCCCGCGCCCAAAATATCGCGGATCACCCCACCCAAACCGGTGTTAGCCCCAGCGTAAGGCTCTATGGCGCTCGGGTGATTATGGGTCTCTGCCTTCAAGCACACGGAAAATTGGTCGTCCAGTCGTATGAACCCGGCATTATCCACAAAGCAGCTCAGCACAAATCCCGGCTTACGCGCCATGATCTCCTTACTGGGCCGTTGGATGAATGTCTTGTACATGCTGCATATCTCTTCCGTCGTCCCATCCGCCGTATGCTGCACGGTAGCGGCAAAGATGCGATGCTTGCAGTGCTCCGACCAGGTTTGGGCGATGACTTCGAGCTCCACGTCAGTGGGTTCACGGTCGATTTCGCGGAAAATCTGCTGTACCACGAGCATATCTTCCGTGGAAAGAGAGAGCTTCATCCCGCGGCTCAGGGCTGTGAGGCCTTCCTCACTGAGCTCACGGACGGGAATGGTGCGGTATGTTGCCGGCATAAGTTATCGAACGCTCCAAGTATGAATGGCTGGGTTGCACACATCCTTGCAGAAACGCTCAATGAGCGCTTCCTTATCCCCTTCGCCAAAGATGTAGATGTTTTGCGTGATGGTGAGTGCGCGCAGCGTGAAAGGTAGTCCCTGACGCCCGGCGTAATTAGTCATAATGGCCTCTTTCTCCAAATCCAGCGCTCCTTTCTTGATCTCGTATGAAATGCAAAAAAGCTCCCCGGTGAGAGCTGGTTTCCCATCCTCCTCTACCTTTTGAGAAATGGGGTCCACCAGCACTCCACGCAGGTACGCGCGCGCTGCCGACTCATCCCCGCTGCACTCCGCCGTGTAGAGGCGTGTGTGGTTGTAGGTCAATTTGTCTGCTATCGGTGCGTAAAGCAACTTATTAGCATCCGCAGCAGTCTGGAAACGACTCAATACTTCAAAGGTGAGCGTGGCCATGGAGCAAGCATCGGTGTGGTGACTGCCAACCTCTCACTTCTGCAGACGGTTGAGTACCTCTGCATATGATTCCATGAACTCACCGAGTCCTTGACGGAAGCGATCCTTGTCCATCTTCTTGCCCGTAGCTACATCCCACAAGCGGCATGTGTCCGGTGATATCTCATCTGCCAGCACGATCTGCTCGGGATCCGTAGCCAGTCGTCCGAACTCCACCTTGAAGTCAATCAAGCGCAAGTTGGCCTTCAGGAAAAACTCCTTGAGTGTGTCGTTGATGAGCAGTGCCATCTTCTTGATGTACGCACACTCTTCCTCAGTCGCAGCCCCCATCTCGCGCGCATAGTCGTCGTTGATGAACGGGTCGTTCAGCGCATCATCCTTGTATGAAAATTCTACGATGGGCTTCGTAAACGCTGTGCCTTCCTTCACTCCCATTCGCTTCGAGAAAGAACCTGCAGCCACATTCCGCACAATCACCTCCAGCGGCATAATGCTCACCTTCTTCACCAGCAAATTGATGTCGTCCACATCCCCCACCAAGTGCGTTTTCACCCCCTTCTCTTCCAGCATCTTGTATATGATGAGAGTGATGGCTTTGTTCATGCGCCCTTTGTTCTCGAAGTCCTCTTTTTTCACCCCATTGAATGCAGTAGCGGAGTCTTTGTACTCCATGCGCAAAACATTGGGATCGTCAGTCGTGTACAGTCGTTTGGCTTTGCCTTCGTATATGGGTTCCATGGCGTTTTGGGCTGCTTCTATAGCTCCGCGCCAACTATACCCCCACTTCCCCATTTGTCAAGCTGTATTTGCCATGGCAGACGGAGGCAGACGGAGTCTGCCTATGTACGATGTACGATGTACGACGGAGGCAGACGGAGTCTGCCCATGTACGATGTACGAAGTACGATGTACGATTGCAGGGCTTGCGCGCTTTGCGCGGGAATTTGGCGAAGCAAGTGCGGACGGGATGTCGTGAAACACCGTGCGCGGACGTAGTTAGAAAGGGACGGGAGGCGCCTATGTACGATTTGGGAAGTTTTCCCGCAGCTCTGCTGTTTAGAAAGCGACACCTATGCCACAGCGTATGGTGTGGTAGCGTTGGGTGTTCCCACGATATTCTGTCTGACTATCCCACAAGTCGGGGCGAGCCGTGGATCCCATGAAGCGGTATGCCACATACATGTCCACATGATCAGTGAGCGCGTAACGCAAACCCATCTCTGCAGAATATGCCACCCCCCACCCGGAGTCGTGCGCAAGACCTGACCCGTAGGCGCCGGAATCACGGTAGCGCAACGCAGCGCATGTCACGCCTACATTTACGCCCACGTAGCACGAGGTAGAGTAGGAAATCGCCTGAGTATAGCGATACCCGGGCATCAGAGTGAATACGTTGAGACGGAATTCTTCGCGTTGATTTGGTGCGCTGATTTCGTCCATGCCCCTGTTGTACTCAAAGCGCATGTTGAAAGAATGATGCCTGTCAAGACGATACACACCTGTTAGATCCACGCCCCAAGTGTCCATCTTCGGTGCGTCATTGCCGAAATCGACATTTTTCAGAATCTTACTCGTGGCGTAGTTGTAGGACGCGCCGATCTCCATTCCCCATGGGCTGACGATTGCCTCATTGGCCGGGTGGTAAGTGGATGTGCGCCATTGGGTGTCATACAACGGATCCGATTCTTCCGGATCCATGAAGCGCGTGCGGTAGCCGTTGTGGTTGACATCTGCCCCGGTCGAATCCACTGGTACGATAATTTGCCTAGCTTCTGTGATTTCTCCGATCGCGATCGCTGCCACCAGCAGCCCTGCCACTCCGCTTGTAATTCCCTTGATGAGCATAAGTAGTTTGTCAGGTTCTCTGTCATTCTAGTATGCACCTTCCACCGTGTCAACTTTAAATTAAGAACAAATGCGAATTGACACATCCGTCCCAAGAAAATCTTCTCAGGGCTCATTCAACCCATTCCTCATGCATTTCATGGATGAAATACGGTGAAAAAGAAATCTGCAAGCTGGCA
>CANQSS010000066.1 GCA_947626545.1 uncultured Akkermansia sp.
TCACGCTCCCATTCAAGGATGCTTTGAAGCTTTCCTTTGCTAAATCAACTCCCACGATCGGGGCGCTGCTGCTTTCCTGCTCTTTCTCGAGCTTGATTTCTATTTCGTGTGACATATAATTGTTCGTGTCTATATGTTTATTTTATCTCACACGGTTACGGGCCTGGGAATTTCTTCTTGCCCTATCAACCATACGAGTCTTTTGCGGAGCCGCCGCTTGGGCGGGGCACATGGCGCTCTGACATCGTAGCGGGGCTTTCTCCCTAATCGATTTTCGAGCCTCCCATGCACCGGGGATAGGGGTTCTGGAAAGTTCTATCCCTTCTTCCGCAACTGCGGTTATTCTATCGCAGTCCCCCGTATTTTAACACCTCAAATTAACCGTGGACGATTTGCAAAGTTTCCGCGCTTGCGCGCGAACTTGGCGAAGTTTGCCGTCTTGCTGACCTACTTCCTTCACCCATAGGAAACGCATGAGGAATGGGTTGAATGAGCCCAGAGAAGATTTTATTAGGACGGATGTGGGGGCACGTGTGGATTTGTTGAGGACACGCGTTGTTTGGCATTGCCAGGGGAACAGGGTTATGGTAGAATTCGGTAGCGTGGTAGAAAATATCTTGTACATCGCGGCAGCGTACCTCATCGGGTCAGTTTCTTTCGGGTACCTGGCCGGAAGGGTGAATGGCGTCGATTTGCGTGAACATGGCTCGCACAACATCGGTGCTACTAATGCTGCGCGCATCTTGGGGCGCAAATGGGGTGTGCTCGCGTTTGTCCTTGACTTTTTGAAGGGGTACTTACCGGTACTGGGGGTCTTGCAAATGCAGGGGTGGGATGTGGCAACTTACAACGCAAGTCAAATTGGACTGCTGCTGGGAGTGATAGTGGCGCTGGTTTTGGGGCACACGTACACGTGCTTTTTGGGATTTCGCGGTGGCAAAGGAGTGGCAACGATGGCGGGGTGCCTGGTGGGGGCCTTTCCGATGGTGGCAGCGTGGGCAGTGGGAGCATGGGTGGTCATGATGGCGGTTACGCGCTACGTATCGCTTTCCAGTTTGATAGCCGGAGGGGTTATGGTTGCGGCATCCTGCTATTATTACGGGCAGAACGATGGCGTGCGACAGCCGGCAGAGTGGATGATCCCCGGGGCGCTTTTCCTGATTCTTCTGCTGGTCATTTACCGCCACCGCGAGAACCTGCGCCGCATCGCCAACGGTACTGAACCGAAAGCTTTTTCCAAAAAGAAATGATATGCACGCTCCATTTAAAAAAACAGTCATCATTGGCGGCGGTGCGTGGGGCACAGCCCTCACCCTCACTGCTTCCTGCAACCCCGGCGATGTGGTCCTCTGGACTTACCGAGAGGAAGAAGCAGCCATTATCCGCGAGACACGACTGAGCCTTTGCCGTGTGACGGGAGCAAAACCTCTGCCGCCGCACGTTCAAGTGACAAGCCGGTGGGAGGATGTCGCCGGAGCAGATCTGGTGATCGTCGTGGTGCCCAGCGTGGTGATGCGCAGCGTAGCACAGAGCTTAGCGAAAGTGAAATTGGCTGATAATGCGGTCATTGTGAGCTGCACAAAAGGTATCGAGAAGGACACTTGCCTGCTGATGAGCCAAATACTGAGCGCTACTCTGCCGCAGCCGGTAGGTGTGCTTTCGGGGCCGAATCACGCGGAGGATATCGTGCTGGAGCTGCCAAGTCTCACCTTGGTGGGATTTGATGATATTGAACTGGCCACAGCGGTACAGCAGCGTTTGAGCACCCATTTCCTCCGCATCTACACAAGCACTGATATTGTAAGTATGCAGCTGGGCGGTGCCATAAAGAATGTCTTTGCTCTGGCCAGTGGCATATGCGCGGGACTCGGACTGGGCGACAACGCGCGCGCGGCTCTTGCCACCCGCGGCCTGGCGGAAATGACCCGCCTCGGCATGGCCCACGGCGGCAGCATGGAAACCTTCATGGGACTTTCTGGCATGGGAGACCTGGTGGTCACCTGCTATTCGGAACACAGCCGTAATCTGACAGCCGGGAGACTCATTGCCAAAGGCATTCCGGTATCGGAATGCCAGCAGCGCGTGGGTCAGGTCGTGGAAGGCATCCCCAACACACTATCCACGTACCAGCTCGCGCGCAAGTTGGACGTGCGCACGCCGATTACGGATGCTATGTACGAGATACTCTACGAGGGCAAACCTGCGCAACTTGCCCTGCAAGAGCTCATGGCGCGCGACCTGCGCGAGGAAAAACCTACTGAGTAATTTATCATGAATCAGGGCAGCGACAGCACCTCTGAGGTCCCCGCTTCCTTGTGGCTGGCGGAGGTCTGGCAGGAATATTGTGAACGTATCACCCGCATGCTGGCAGCCCGTATGCCGGAAAGTTTGCAGCGACGCATGGGAGTGGATGATCTGGTACAAGAAACCTACTTGGCATGCGGACGGCGAATTAATTTCTTACGCGAGCCGGGGGAGTTACCCGTGTACGTAAAAATGCGGCGCATTGCTCTGCAAACGTTAGCCGATATGGAACGCAAGCATCTTGCTGCAGGCAAGCGCGATGCCATGAAAGAGGTGGAAATTGCACCGACTGACCCTGATCGCAGTGATTATTCTGATGCATGGGCACAGTTTGCCGACACCATCTCCAGTCCGCGAACACACATGGAGCGGCTGGAGCGTCAAGCCACTACGCGACGCGTACTCCAACAGCTTCCTAAAATTGACCGTGAGATTCTGGAGCTCCGCCACTTTGAAGAATTGAGCAACGCGGAGTGTGCTGCTGTGCTGGAAATTACCCAGAAGACGTCCAGCATCCGATACGTCCGTGCGTTGAAACGCTTCCGCGACCTCCTGCTCGAGGAGGAAAAGCGCCTGTAATTGAAATCGGTCCGAACACTATCCCCGGCTACGCCATGGAAACCTCGGTCCCCGGTAGAGAAGAGATAATCGCTGAACTCACGGAAAATTTTCTCGAGATGCTGCGCCGTGGGGACTCGGTAACCCCGGAAAGTTATGCTGCCGAGCATCCCGACTACACAAGTGAGCTCATGGAGCTGCTGCCATCTCTCGTCCAGGTGGAAGATCTGGGCAAAAGCAGTGGCACTGCTGCACGCAGCGTTTTTGATTACCCGAAAAGCCTAGGTGACTACCAACTTGGCGAAAAATTGGGCAGCGGCGGTATGGGAACTGTGTTCCGAGCCACGCAGCAGAGCTTGCAACGAGAAGTAGCAGTCAAAATTCTCTCACCATCGTGGAGTTCTGATACGAGGCACAGCGAGGCCTTTGAAAACGAATCCAAACTCATCGCGGGCTTGCGCCACACAAATATCGTCGAAGTGTTCGGCGCCGGGAAAGAGGGAGCATGGCGATACTACGTAATGAGTCTCGTGCACGGGCGTGGACTGCGCGCGGGGAATTTGCGCCGTGCCTTCCCCAATATTTCTCACGAGCAAGCCGTCGCCCGAGTAGGATTGCAAGCTGCAGAAGCGCTCGCATACGCGCATGAACATGGCGTGTTGCACCGGGACGTGAAGCCGGGCAATCTGCTGTTGGATGACGAAGGAGTAGTGCACGTGAGCGACTTCGGGTTGGCTACGGTGCTCAATGCCGGGGAAGACGCTCCTTTGGTGACGCAGACGCATGACGGCACTCTGCGTTATATGCCACCGGAACGTCTGCTGCACGGCGAAAATTCCTTTGCGGGGGATCAATACAGCTTGGGACTCACGCTCTATGAGCTCATCACGCGTAATCCTGTTTTCCGTGAAACTGAACCGGGCAAACTGGTGCGCCATATATGCTCAGATCCGCTGCCTCCGCTCAAAAATGCCGGAGAGCTCGGTGCCATCATCAATAAGAGCATCTCTTTCCACCCCCGAGATCGCTATGCGACCATGGCGGATATGGCGGAGGATCTACGGCGTTTCTTGCGTGGGGAACCTGTGGTGGCACGCCCTGCCAGCTATCTGCGCCGATACATCATGTGGATGCGCCGTAAGCCTGCCGTTGCGGCGTGGAGTCATGCAGCGGCGCTGCTGCTGGTCCTGTTGTTCGTCACGATGATCACAGGCTATGTGCGCGTGCGCGCTTCATGGCGCAGCGAGAATGAGCAGCGCTTGCTTGCCGAGCGCAATGCGCAAATAGCAGATGCCTCCCTGCAACGCATTTTCTCCGGCATGGTTGGCAAAGGAGGCGCAGATGAAGGATTTTTGCCTCCCTCACGAGCAGATGCTCGACTGATTCAGGATCTCATGCCTTATTATGAGCAGATCGTAGCCGGGGCACAAAGAGGCTCCGAGAAAATGGCGGAAGCCTGCTTTATTCTTGCTTCCATCGCTCTGCAAACCGGTGATTATGATACCGCTGAAACTTACTACCGCCGTTCCATCAACCAGCTTGTACCCCATTCAGCCCGTCGTATACAGGCTTGCAACGGGTTGGCCTCTGCTCTATATTCCCAGGAACAACAAGACGGAACTCACCCCCGACGTCAAGAGGCCAACAAAATGCTGTTGAGTACGGTGGAGGAGGAAAAGGATAAGACTAATGCCCAAGGCAGGTTGGAACTGGTGCACAGTCTGATGCTCGTGGCACGGCACAGCGCGGCGTGCCCCTGCGGGGAACAGTTCGAGTGCCCGCACCCGCAGCCCGGGCGCGGTGTCCTGCTAACGCGAGCTTCTGTGCTACTGGGACAAGTATTAAAGGAATTGCCGAACGACAAAAAGGCACAGTTGCGCAGGGTAGAGTTACTCTCGCTTGCGCGCACAACCGAGCTCAAACGGATTCTCGCGCCGAACGGGGAGCAGGCCCTTACTCTGTTGGATGAGATGTTGAAAGCTGAGCCAAACTCCGAGGAATTGCGTCGTGTGTACCTGCGCATGTCTGCACGGCAAGCGCCGGTCAACCAGCAACCTGGAGATATGATGCGCGCGCTGGAATATGCTCAGGACTTGCTAGCAGCTGCCCCGGGGGATAGTGAGGCGATTCTGCTCTACTTTGCCATGCGTGATCGCTACACGCGCGCCTTGCAAAACGCAGGACGCAGTGAAGAAGCAAGCAAAGAGGGTGAGCGCACCATCGGCGTGTTGAGCTTCCTAACTGCTCGAGCCGATTTCTCCCAAAAAACGCGCGAGCGTCTCATTATGCTGGTGACCATGCATCCAGCCAGAGAGGAGGAGAGTGCGCGCCGCGAGGAAGAACTGCGCACTCTGCTGCGTGACTACGATGGTCGCCGTATTCAAACCCTGAAACGCCGCATGCAACGTATGCGCATGGAAATGGAAAAAGGGCACGCCCCCCCTTCTCCTGCACGTGTCCCAAGAAAAAAGCGATCCCAACACGCAGTTATCGGCGCGTGATGCAACACAACTCATTTACGATTTACGATTTACGATTTGCAAAATGAGCGCGTCTGCGGCGCGAGAAAGCTGAGCAGGTGCGAGCGAGGATTTTGAAAGCCGTGCGCGGAGGCCGTTACAAAGCGGCGGGAATTGCAAAGCTGAAGCAGCGGCGGCGCGGGGTGAACGACATATGCTGCCCCGCAGAGGTGAAAACTGACTTACAGCCATCGACCGTTTTCGCTCGCAGAAACGCGAATTCCCCAAATCGTAAATCGTAAATCGTAAATGGCCAACGCATTTTCTAATGCGTTGGCCGTGGGGCAATTCTTGCATCACTAAGCTTCCTGTGCTAAAATGCCCGCGTCATGGAATACGCTTCGCTCATCGAAAGAAAGCGCGAGAGGCTGGCTGAACTTGAACAGCTTATTGGCGATCCGAGCCTGTTCCAGGATCAAGTGCGCGCCGGTGAGCTGATGCGCGAGCACCGCCGCACCCGAGAGCTGCTGGACAACTGGGAAGAGCTGCAACGGCTGAATTCCCAAATTGAGGAAAATACCACCCTTTCCACCGGAAGTGATGCTGAATTGGCTGAGCTGGCGCTGGCAGAGTTACCTGACCTTCAAGCACGCGCCGCGAAGCTGCAGGAAGATGTACAGTACGCTCTTTTACCTCGCGATGAGTTGGAAGACCGCGATGCTCTGCTGGAGCTTCGAGCCGGCACCGGCGGAGATGAGGCTGCACTCTTCGTGGGCGATCTACTGGTCATGTATCAGCGTTTTGCTGAGAGCCGCGGCTGGACTTTCGACCTGTTGGATGCCTCTCCCAACGACATCGGAGGCTTCAAAGAAGTGACTGTTCGCGTGACGGGTGAGGAAGTCTTTCGTTTTTTGAAGTATGAAAGTGGCGTACACCGTGTGCAACGCGTTCCCGCCACCGAGGCGCAGGGACGCATTCACACCTCCACTGCCACCGTTGCCGTGCTGCCGGAAGCCGAAGAGGTGGACGTGCAGATCCGCCCGGAAGACCTGCGCATCGAGACCTGTCGCTCCGGAGGCGCTGGCGGACAACACGTAAACCGGACTGAATCTGCCGTGCAAATTTTCCACTTGCCGACGGGTATCATGGTACGCTGTGAAAAAGAGCGCTCACAGCTCAAAAACCGGGAAACAGGCATGCGGATACTGCGTGCTCGTCTCTTTGAAATGAAGCAAAAGGAAGCCCAGCGCAGTTACTCGGAAAAACGACGCGCTCTCATTGGATCCGGCGGGCGCGAGGAGAAAATACGTACTTACAACTTCCCGCAAAATCGCATCACCGATCACCGTATCTCATTCACTGCCTACAACCTCGATATTGTCATGACTACCGGTGCGCTCGATGACCTCATCGCCCACATGCAGCACGAAGAAATGGCCGAACGCATGGACGAACTCGCATCATGAAAACACTGCGGGAAATTCTAAATTCCGGAACTACTTACTTGGAGGCTCACGGGGCAGAAGGGGCGCGCTCCTCTATGCAAGCCCTCATTGCCTATGTGATGGGTACCGACCGCACGTGGATTTACCTGCACATGGACGAAGTCGTGCCGGAAGAGAAACTGGTCCAATTGCGCGAGCTGTTGCGGGAACGCAGTCGAGGCGTCCCCCTGCAACACCTGCTCGGCTCGGTGGAGTTCTTCCGCCGCACTTTCCATTCCGATGCGCGTGCCCTCATTCCCCGACCGGAAACGGAAGAACTCGTGGAACTCGCGTTGCGGGTCTTCCCACGCTCCATACCGAATCCGCGCATTCTCGATATGGGTTGCGGTTCGGGGGTCATTGGCATCACCCTAGCACTGGAGCTGCAGGCCATGAAACCCGATGTCGTGCTAGCGGATATTTCTCCGGCGGCTATCAGCCTGGCGCTGGAAAATGCCACTTCCCTCGGTGCACGCGTGCGCACTTTCCGCTCAGATCTATTCTCTGCATGGCAGCATCCCACCGATGAGGCAGATACGCGCATTCTTCCCCCTTCCACATTCCACCTGATCGTTGCTAATTTGCCTTATGTGCCGGAGCACGAACAGCTGCAAAAAGAAGTGACCCACGATCCTTCCTCTGCTCTCTTCGGCGGGGAGGATGGAATGGAGGTTATCCGCCGCTTCCTTTCACAAACCAAGCCCTACATGGAACCCGGAGCCTGCATGATCCTGGAAGTGGGACACGATCAAGGCGAACGCGTTGTCGAACTCATGCAGCAAGCAGGATTTGACGACACCACACTGCACTCCGACCTCAACGGAGTGCCACGCTTCCCTGCGTGCTTCGCACCGGGAGACAAATAGCGGGAAGATCAATTCACCCGTCCGCCTCAAATATGCTCAGGCGGCAATGCCAAAATGGCGCTGAATATCCGCGAAAATACGGTCGCGCAGAGTGCGAGCCTTGTTGATGTCGCGCGTGCGCAGGGAGAAGCGCAGGCGCTCTGCCGTGGCATCCGGCTTGTGCACAGTCACATGACACCACCAAACTCCGCGATTGTTCCAAAGGTGATGATTCTCATTTCCGTCGTTAATTCTCAGAGCGATCTGGGTCTTTTGCCGAGTCATGACTGTGTCTAAACTTTCTCTTGTTTGCGGGGAGAACACTTATTCCTCCCCTCCGTTAGGGTATGGACACCGCGAGCTAGTCACGTGTTCAATTTTTTTCGTACCCTTTTAATAAAGGATACCTGCCTTTTTCAGCGTAGCGTAAGCACCGTTCTTAGAAATAGAACGCAACGCCTTGCAAGAAAGCTTCATGCGGATGTAGCCTCCACGCCCGCCGTTGAGCTCCGGCACCCAAATCCGCTTCTCCTGCAAGTTCGGGAATACCGTCCGATTCACGGTTTTGGTCACGTGACGTCCGATACCACCCTTCTTCTTAGCAAGACCGGAACGGTGAATACGGCGTCCTTTGTGAGGGATGGCCAAGGTGATGTTACAGATTCTGGACATAGCTTAACTTTCTGTTGAAAAAGGTTTCGTGGGACAGAATTATATCCGCTTTAGTCACCTCGTCAAGAAAAATTTCTGTACCAAGCTCATTTTTCCCACATCCGTCCCGAGGGAAAAAGCGATCCTAATACGCGATCATCGGCGCGTAATGTAGTATAACACGTTCATAATTTACGATTTACGATTTACGATTTACGATTTACGATTTACGATTTACGATTTGGAAAGTTCGCGCGAGAAAGCATCTGCTGTTACGCTATGCTGGGTTCACTGCTATGCCGAATCGTCAATGGTTTGACACCTTGTCGAGCTTACTTCCGTTGTCTGTTGGAGACGCATGAGGAATGGGTTGAATAAGCCCAGAGAGGATTTTATTGGGACACGTGTGCATTTTTCCCACATCCGTCCCGAGGAAAAAAGCGATCCTAATACGCGATCATCGGCACGTAATGTAGTATAACACGTTCATAATTTATGATTTTCGATTTATTAATAATGCGCGCGTTGCGCAGATTTTTTCGCATCACCAACGTATGCAGGCCGGAGGGTTCTTTAGAGCCGTCATCATGATGATCTCTGGTTGTCACGATTTTTGATACGTATAAACGATGATATCAGCTAACAAGAGCATTTTCTCCGTTGATTAACTCCTCCCATATGCGTTTGTGCCGGGACACTCAATTTTCTTGCTATGGTGGTGGCATATGATAAGATGGTGCGCATGAAGACGTGGGGAAAAGCAATTTGGGCGCTGACATTGGCTGCAATCAGCTTCGGCATGAGTGCATGGGCGCAAGAGTCGGCAGATGATTTACTTGCCTCCATGCGTAAAATGATGGTGAGTCAAGGGAGCAAAGACGTACTCGGTTCGATTCGCAAAGGCAGCATGAAGGTTCCTTTTAGTTTGAGCGCGCGCGGCAATACCATTGCCTTCCAATACAAGCAGGGAGATGCGTGGAAACGCTTTGATGTACGCATCGGCGATAGGAAGGCAGATCTCATGCTGGTGGATGGTGGTAAGGCGGTTGTGATGTCTCCATCCTCCTACGCGCAACCCATCGCCGGCACCGATGTCACCTACGAAGATCTCTCTCTGCGATTCCTTTACTGGAAGGGCGGCGTCATCCTTCCAGACTCGGCTGATTCTCGAGTCAAAGGGCGCGATTGCTACATCGTCCAAGCAGCTAATCCCTCGCCGGGCATCGGTCAATTTGCCACTGTACGCATGTGGATTGACAAAGAGAACGGCACGGTGTGGCAGGTGGATGGCTATGGATCTGATGGAAAGCTCAAGAAACGCTTTTCTATTACCTCCATCCAACGACTCTCCGATGGCACCTGGTTTTTCAAGCAGATGAAGATGGAAGTCCGCAACCCGCAGAACGACAAACGCACCATCGCTTTGGATTATCTGGAAATGGACGATATCGCTAAAAAATGATACGCCTCTTTGTTCAGCTGGTTGTCGCACTCATCCCGGTGTATATCTTTGCCATCGGGATATGCATTTCCACCGTAGCCTTCGCCGATATCCTTAGCAAGTGGAGCTACAGCAATTGGATAGCATCCATGCTGCTGGGGGTGCTAGTGCTGGCGGTGGTGGAGGGGGTCATTTTCCGGCTGTGGTTGCTTCCCAAATGGGCTCAGGCGCTCAGCGAACGCTTCTATGGCGGCACTTACTTTCCGGCAGATGACCCTGTCGCTTCCCTCGCGCAGTCAATCATTGATCAGCACTGCGGCGAACGCGCGCCGGAACTGGAGAAACTCGTACTCTCCGACTCCACTCGCACCCGCGGTTGGATGGAACTCGCGCGCGTCGCGGAAATTGAGCTCAAAGATTCTCAAAAAGCAGCCGAATACATGTTAACCGGCGCGCGCAAGGTCCCGCACAAGGAAGACGCAGCCATGCTGATGTGGCGTGCCGTCACCTTGCTGCGCAAAGACGGAGCCTCCCGCCCGCGCGCCGAAGAAATTCGCCACGAGCTCATTCAACGCTATCCCAAAACGACCTACGGTCGACTCGCTGCTGAGTCTTCGGATATACGGGATTAGCGTCTAAAAGAAACGCTCGATCACCGAAGCGACCGAGCGAATCAAATGATTGCGAGTTCTTTTTAGCGCCTTACCAGACTGTGACCGGTCATCTCGGCGGGTTGAGGGATGCCAAGCAGGGCAAGCAACGTGGGAGAAAGATCAGCCAACTTGCCATTCTCCAGCTTCACGCCGTCTTGATCCGGTCCGCAGTAGATGAGATCCACGAGGTTGGTAGTGTGAGCCGTGTTGGGAGTACCGTCCGGGTTAATCATCTGCTCGCAGTTGCCATGATCAGCGCAAATGAGACAGCGGCCGCCCAGTTCAAGAATGCGTTTCACACATTTTTCGAGCGCCTTATCCACAGCCTCACACGCAGCAATGCCTGCTTGTAGAACACCGGTGTGCCCCACCATATCCGGATTGGCGAAGTTCATGATCGCCACATCATAGTTGCCGATGGCCTCCACAAACTTGTCCGCTACCTCTCCCACGCTCATCTGAGGCTTCTCATCGTAGGTGGCAACCTCACGCGGAGATGGCACCAGGATGCGATCTTCGCCCTCAAACTGGGTCTCCACACCGCCGTTGAAGAAGAAGGTGACGTGAGCGTACTTCTCGGTCTCGGCAATGCGCAACTGGCGCAGACCGGCGCGAGAGACGACCTCGCCAAAGATATTGGCAAGCTTCTCCTGCTCAAAGACAACAGGGGATGGATAACAAGCCTCGTACTCAGTCATGGTGATGTAGTACACCTTGGGCTGAACCTCGCGCTCGAAACCATCAAAGTCATCGTAAATAAAAGCACGTGAAATTTCGCGGGCTCGGTCGGCACGGAAATTGATGAAGAAAACGACATCCCCATCGTGCACCCGCGGCTGATTACCCTCGCAGAATATGGCAGGCTCCAAGAACTCGTCCGTCGTGCCGGCTGCATAACTTTTTTCAGCGTACTGAGCGGGGGTGCAAGAGCACTGTTCGCCGCGCCCAAGCACAATGGCATCCCAGCCCTTTTTTACACGCTCCCAGCGCTTGTCTCGATCCATGGCGTAAAATCGCCCCACCACCGTGGCAATGCGCGCCCCCACGCTGTCAGCTGCATCCTGCAGACGGGTGAGGAACATTTCTCCGCTCTTGGGGTCAGTATCGCGGCCATCGGTAATGGCATGAATCATGATGTCCTTCACCCCGGACTGAGCGGCCAATTTGATGATACCGACAAGGTGGTCAATATGAGAATGCACGCCACCATCGGAAATAAGTCCCAGCAAGTGTAAGCGGTGATCCTTCGCCTTGGCAAAGGCCTCAGTAATCACAGGATTGGTGGCAAATGAGCCGTCCTGAATGGCATTGGAGATACGGCAAAGGTCTTGGTACACAACGCGCCCGGCGCCCAAGTTCAAATGCCCCACCTCGGAGTTGCCCATCTGTCCGTCCGGCAAACCTACTTCCTGTCCGCTCGCACCGAGCAGAGAGTGAGGGCACGTAGCCAGCAGATGATCCGTAAAAGGGGTGGCAGCGAGCACAGTGGCGTCACCGGTCTTTTGCGCGGCTTCGGGACCCTTCGGGTTGCGTCCCCAGCCGTCACGTATAATGAGAACTACAGGTTGATGTGACATGCGTGCATTGTACCACCTTCCCTCGCCGATGTGAAGTCAAATACCGAAAAACACATGGCAAACGCCACATCCGTCCCAAGAAAAAGCGATCCAAATAGGTAGTCAACGGCACATCATGCAGCATAAGTTGTTGGTTATT
>CANQSS010000067.1 GCA_947626545.1 uncultured Akkermansia sp.
ATCTCTTTTAAAAAGAGATGATCAAGCGCTAAAGGCTGAATAAGAAGAAAATGCGATGCATTTTATGGACGAAGTACAACACGCACGACGGAGGCGGAGGCGCCTAGCGGCGCCCATGTACGATGTACGACGTACGATGTACGACGGTGGCAGACGGAGTCTGCCTATGTACGATGTTGGATGTACGATGTGCGATTTGGGAAGTTTGGCGAGCGAAGCTCGCGAAGCTGCGAAGCTTTAGCTGAGGTGGTGAGGGAAATCATGTGGAGATGTTGGTTCGAAAGGTTTGCGAGTCATGCGAAGCCGGGGCGGGAGGCGGGGGCAGACAGGGTCTGCCTATGTACGATGTTGGATGTACGATGTACAACACGCACGACGGCTGTAAGTGCGTATGGACAGCGCGGATGCGCTGCCCGAAGGGTGAAAACTGGCGACGGCTGTAAGCCAGTTTGGCCAAAAGCATCAGCTTTTGCCCCGTAGGGGTGAAAACTGCCGGCGGCGACAAGGCAGTTTAGCCAAAAGCATAGCTTTTGCCCCGAAGGGGTGAGGAGTCGTGAGGCGACTCCGAAGCAACCAGGGCAGGGTGGTGCCAGTGAGTCAACTTGTCGAATTCGCGCGCCTACGGCGCGGGGATGCGGAGCGGAAGCAACGCGGAATTTTGAAAGCCGTGATCGGGGGTAATTAGAAAGGCGCGGGGATTTGGGGATCTCTAGGGCAAAGGAATGGGAAATGAGTTGAATGAGCCCAGAAAAGATTTTATTGGGACACGTGTGGGAGATGAGTGATAAATTTACGTTCTAGCGAAGATTTTACTTGCCAAATGGGGCGGTGGACGTATAATTGCCCCGCCATGACCCGCAAAGGTGGTATCAACAAGACACGTAAGGCTGTAGCTAAGCGTTTCAAGGTGACCGGCACGGGCAAGGTTCTGCGCCGCAAGCAGGGCAAACGCCATATTTTGCAGAAGAAATCGAGCAAGAGAAAGCGCGCGCTCAGCAAGCCCGCCTTGGTGGACAACACGCAGGTGTGGGCCATCAAGCAGAACATGCCTTTCGCCTGAAGCCGAAGAAACTTCGCGCTACAGTCGGAGCTTCCGTCCGCTAATCGGATGGCCTTCGTGCAGCCTTCCTTCCCCAGTGAAGGAGCAACGAGCGAGACTGCAAGGAGGTGAGGAAGAACAGCTCGTTACAGAAAATAGAAACGACAATCTATGGCACGTGCTACAAATGGGCCGGCTTCCCGCGCCCGCCGCAAGCGCATCCTGCAGCGCGCCAAAGGTTTCCGCGGTTTCCGCAGTAAACTTTTCCGCTACGCCAAGGATGCTGTGTACAAGGCATGGCAGTATGAGTACCGCGACCGAAAGAGACGCAAGGGGCAGTTCCGCCGTCTCTGGACAGCTCGTATCTCTGCCGCTGTGCGTCCGCTTGGCCTGACGTACTCCCGCTTTATGGAGGGACTGAAGCAGGCCGGTGTGGAGCTGGATCGCAAGTCGCTCTCCGAGCTGGCGATTGCCAACCCAGAGGCCTTCAAGGCCGTTTTTGAAATTGCCAAGAAAGCGCTGGATGACAAGGCGTCCGCCAAGGCCTAAAAAACTATCAATAAGAAAAGCACCCCCTCGCCAAGTAGTGAGAGGGTGCTTTTCTTTGCGTTAAAACGCAAGGCATTTACGACGGTGGCAGACGGGGTCTGCCCATGTACGAGGTACAACACGCACGACGGCCCCGATGAGGGCGCACGCGCAGCGGGCGGTAAGTGCGTATGGACAGCGCGAAGGCGCTGCCCGGAGGGCGAACCGGCAGGGTGGTGCCGGTGAGTCAACTTTCGATTTACGATTTGAATTATAGCGCGCCGGGAGCGCGGGGAGGAGGAGGTCCGGGGAGAGGAATTACTTGAGTTTGCTGTATTCCTCGTCGGTGACTGGCTCGAGCCACTCGTTGGAGGTGTTCTCGCCGTCAATTTCCACGGCGATGTGGGAGAACCATGAATCCGGGGCGGCGCCGTGCCAGTGCTTTACATTGGCAGGGATGTGGATAACCGTGCCTTCGCGAATTTCCACGGGCTCCTTGCCCCACTCCTGGTAATAGCCGCGGCCACCGATGCCGATCAACATCTGTCCGCCGCCCTTTGTGGCGCGGTGAACATGCCAGTTGTTGCGGCACCGTGGCTCAAAGGTTACATTAAACATCTTAACTTGCTCGCCGGAGATGGGCTGTAAAAAGCTTCTCCCGGTGAAGTATTGGGCGAAAGCGGCGTTCGGTTCGCCGATGGGGAAGAGGAGGCGCGCCGCGTGCTGCGCCTTGGCATCCGTCTCTGCGGCTGCAGGCTCGGCCCATACCTCCTTGGCCAGACGAAAAACGGCCCAAGCTTTGGGCCAACCGGCGTAGAAAGCCACGTGGGTGATGACAGAGGCGATCTGCGCCTTCGTTACACCGTGACTCTTCGCGTTCTGCAAGTGATGCACCAGCGAGCTGTCCGTGATGCCCTGGCTCATGAGCGCCACCACAGTAATAAGACAGCGCGTCTTTACATCGATGTCCTCATTGTTCCAATTTTCACCGAAAAGCACGTCGTCGTTGAAATGCGCAAACTGCGGGGCAAAGTCTCCGAGCTGATCGCGTCCGGCGGTCTGGGTAATTTTCTCTTTCATGGGTTTTTCCTGTGCGTAAATCGTGCATGGCAGCATGGCAGCGGCTGTCATCATCGTGATTGAGATAAGAGTTTTCATGGTCGTTTAACGATACGATGCCTGGTAAATTGCCACGCAATCTTCAATACTCAGCGGCAGCGGATCATGCTCGAATAGCCAGCCCATCGCACTCTTGGCATTGTGAGCCATAGTTTCGAACTCACTCGGAGTGATACCATAGTCGCTCATCTTCAGATCAGCCACGCCACAGGCCTCTTGAAGCGACTTGAGGGCAGTCAGGAAATCCTCCGGCTTATCAGCATCCTGACGCCCCAGCGCCTGCGCCATGCGCACAAAACGCTCCGACTGCACACCGCGATCAATGAAATGCTTGTAATAGGCGAGCGAAATCATGATGAGACCTGCACCATGCGGTAGCTCCTGGTGGTATGCTGAAAGCGCGTGTTCCAGCGAGTGCTCGCTCGTGCAAGTACCCACCACCATCTGCACCCCGGAAAGCCAGTTACCGAAAGCCACCCGTTCACGGTCGGGCAGAGATTTGCCGTCCTGCACCGTGGCGGCCAAATGCTTGCCCACATTTTCAATGGCCGTGATAGCCACCATATCGCTGATGAGATTGGCCGTGGAAGCAATGTAGCCCTCCGTGCTGTGGAAAAGCGCATCGAAACCTTGGTAGGCAGTGAACATTGGCGGCACGGAAAGCATAAGCTCCGGATCCACGATGGCGAGTCTTGGGAAAAGGTCATGACTAAAAATTGCCGTTTTTTCGTGGGTGTCGGGGTTAGTAATCACCCCGCCGGAATCCGTCTCCGATCCCGTACCGGCCGTCGTGGTAATGGCAACGATAGGCAAAGGCGCATTGACTATGGGTTTTCCCCTGCCGGTGCCCGGTACGATGTAGTCCCACAGGTCACCGTCGTTCGTGGCCATCACGGCAATGCCCTTGGAGGCATCCATGCAACTGCCTCCGCCTAGCGCGACGATGAAATCGCACCCTTGCTCGCGGGCAAACTTGCCGCCCTCTTCTACCGTAGCCTTCAGCGGGTTGGCTTGTATCTTATCAAACACCACAAATTCCACCCCGGCAAGCCCAAGCTGCTCCGTCGTCCGATCCAAGTACCCATTGGCGCGGGTGGATTTGCCATTGGATATCACGATCAGAGCCTTTTTCCCCGGCAGTGGCTGGGCATGCAACTCGTTCAACACCCCCGCGCCAAACATCGTGCGCGTGGGAACATCAAAGCTGTAATGGGTCCGTGTTTTCATACGCTTTCATTATACAACTTCGTGTTACTTGAAGTCAAGTACATGAGCAGCTACGAGGCAGCTGCTCATGTACAATGTACGAAGTACGACGGAGGCGCCTAGCGGCGCCCATGTACGATGTACGATTGCCGAATTCGCGCGCTTTGCGCGGGGGAGCAGAGCGAATGCAACGCGGAATTTTGAAGGCCATGCGCGGACGTGGTTACAAAGCGGCGGGAGGCGGCTGGCGGCTGGCGGGGCTGCCTATGTACGAGGTACAACACGCACGACGGCCCCAAACAGCCGCGAGGCAGCTGCTCATGTACGATGTACGACGGAGGCGCTTGGCAGCGCCCATGTACGAGGTACAACACGCACGACGGCCCCGATGAGGGCGCACGCGCAGCGGGCGGTAAGTGCGTATGGACAGCGCGAGGGCGCTGCCCGGAGGGCGAACCGGCAGGGTGGTGCCGGTGAGTCAACTTTCGATGTACGATTGCGATGTTCGCGCGCCTTGCGCGGAAATTTGGCGGAGCGGGAGGCCTCTGCGCCCACCAAGGCAAACGCATTAGGAAACTGCGTTTGCCGACTCTTTGATTCCTTTTTGCTTGAATCGCTCGCCTTGGGGAGTTAGAATCCCGGCATGTCACAGATACATCCAACAGCGATTGTGGATCCCACCGCGGAAATAGGTGAGGATGTAGTCATTGGACCGTACTGCGTGGTGGGAGAACATGTCAAATTGGGGAAAGGCTGCGTGCTGCACAGTCATGTGGTGCTGGGAGGACCCTCCAGCTTCGGAGAACGTAATGAATTTTTCCCATTTGCTGTCATTGGATTGAAGTCGCAAGATCTCAAATACAAGGGCGAACCTACATATCTGGAAGTCGGCAATGACAACGTGTTCCGCGAGAATAGCAACATCAACCGATCCACCTCGCCGGAGACTAAAACCGTCATTGGTCACAACAATCTCTTCCTCATCAACAGCCACTGCGGACACGAGTGCGTGGTGGGCAATCACTGCATTTTTTCCGGCTATGCCGGGGTAGCCGGCCACTGCCACATAGGGGATTGGGCGGTCATCGGCGGCTTTGCAGCACTGCACCAATTTGTGCGCGTGGGCGAACACGCCATGGTGGGAGGGTGTGCGCGTGTGCCACGGGATGTGCCGCCGTACATGATTGCCGAAGGATTCCCCGCCTCGGTACGCGCCATAAACAGCATCGGTTTACAGCGTCGCGGCGTATCGGAAGACGATGTGCGCGCCATCAAATTCGCTTACAAGAAACTCTTCCTTCACAAGGGGGATAACTTTGAGGAAGGTATGGCAAGTGTTCTGGCCGATGAAACGTACAGCAACAATCCCTACATCAAGAATCTGCTGCGCTTCCTCAAAGAATCGGAGCGCGGCTTTTTGCTCTGATGAAAAAAGATGTCATATTTGATCTCGATGGCACGCTGGTTCACTCGATGCCGGGTATCGCTGTGGGGTTGAATCGCGCTCTGGCTTATTTGGGACGCTCGTCCCTCACGCAGGAACACGTGGCGAGTATCATCGGCTGCGGTGTGCGCAACCTCTGCTCCCGCGCCTTAGGTTACAAGGATGAAGCAGAAGCTCCCGCTGATTTGGTGGACGAACTTATCGCGCACTTCCGTCGCGAATATGCGGCTTGCTGGAGGGAAATTTCCCCGGATCCTTACCCCGGCATGGCGCAGCTTATTGCCGATCTCTCCCGCGCTGGCGCTCGCCTCGCTGTACTCTCCAATAAACAGCACGAAGTTGCACACGACATGGTGCGTACGGTATTCGGGACACATGCCTTTGCACCCATACTGGGACACAGCGGAGAGTTCCCGCGCAAACCCGCACCGGATGCCCTCCTGCACATTGCAAAGCTCTGGAACATTCCTCCGCAGGAGCTCACTATGGTGGGAGATTCGCTCATCGACGCCGCCACGGCCCAAGCGGCCGGGACGCAGCTTATCTTGGTGGATTGGGGCTACTCGCAGGGTAAGGATCTTTCCGTGGCCCATTGTCCCATTGCTCACTCTGCTGCTCAACTCCGAGAATTCCTGGAGGCGGGGGCGCTTGACAGCGCCCATGTACGATGTACGACGTACGATGTACGATTGTAGAGCTTGCGCGCGTCGCGCGGAGGGTGCGGAGGAAAATTTTATTGGGGCACGTGTGGATGTGGCGGTGGATTTAAAAATTAATCACGGAAGGAGCGGTCGAAAAGCAGCAAGGCCGAGACGTCATGACCGCAGCGGAGAAGAACACAGAGCATGTCTGCAAGGCGTGATTCGAGGAGTAACTGAGAATGGATGCGTGGCAGAAGCAACTGCTCCGTGGAGAAATCAGAGTTATGGCGGCAGAAAGTGACGAGGCGATGAATAGCATCGGAGACGATGGCTGTGCGGTCGCGAGCGAGACGGAAGAGGTCAGAAGGAGATTCCCATGAGTAATCAATGGGAGAAATTGTGGGCATCACAACCGGGATGTGGTGCAGCACCAAGTAGTCGAGGATGTGAAGAGATTGCTCACAGGCATCGTGGTAAAGGGCGCGCATCCAGCCCCCGGCACCACGCATGCCGTAATCTTTGAGCTGAACGGAGAGTGAGAGGAAGAGAAAGGCGGTATTGAACTCGAGGCTGATTTGACTGTTGAGCTTTTCTGCAATTTCAGGGTTCATGCGGCCTATTATGGTCTAACACGAAATGAGAATCCATCACCGTTAGGCAACCGCATTACATCCGTCCCATGAAAAAGCAGCCCCGATGGTAAGTAACGGCACGTCATTCAGCATAAGCCGTTGGTTATTTACGATTTACAACACGCACGACGGCCCCAAGCAGCTGCGAGGCAGCTGCTCATGTACGATGTACGACGGAGGCGCTTGGCAGCGCCTATGTACGAAGTACGATGTACGATGTACGATTTGCAAATTCGCGCGCGTTGCGCGGGGCGGTGGCGGCGAGAACGCCGCCCATGTACGATGTACGATTACGATGTTCGCGCGCGCTGCGCGGGGAAGGCGGAGCGGGAGCGAGGGGATGTCAATGAAATCCCCTGTCTCGACGCACCGTAAATTGGGAACAGGTAAGGGGAGACAAAAGGGCTCAAAGCTTTCCCATCCGGGCACAAATTTCCTCCGCCGTGTATCTCTGGTCGATAGGTAGTGGCAACAACGCGCGTGACAAGTAATTGGCGGGACTCTCCGCTTGGGTATCGCGGATGACCTCCGGCCAGAAAAGGGGGAGGGCGATGTGGGCGTCCACCAGCTCGTCGCGCAGCCCTGGAATACCGGACAAAAGGGGGTAGCAAAACGGAGCGGACGGTGGAACCGGCGGCAGGGAGAAACGATTGACAGGCGCGAGGCGAGTGTGCAGAGCAGCGTAATTCTCGCACCGACGGCACGCAATGCGCTCCCAATCGATGCTGCCGAGCAAAGCGCGCGTGAGGGGACTCATGCGGCGCGGCGCGGTATTCAAGCGCGCTTCCAGCGCATCAAACTCGGGTAGAGAGGCGACCGCACCCACTTCTATGCGCTGCCACAGAGCCACTGCAGCATACGCTGAGCGATCCTCTTGCTCCGGGAGTTTCAAAGGAAAAGGCGCCACGGCTACACCACCATCAGGCACCCCCGCAAACTTGCGTAAACTGTAGAAACACGGCACATCTGCCACGGGCGGAGCAAAGAGTGCCGTGGCAGCGTCCACGACGCAGATCCCCGGGTGCTGCTCCGCCAAGGCGCGCAGGTGTTGAGGATCACTCATTCCAAAATAGTTGGTGAGCAGTAGCAGGTCG
The DNA here is from genome assembly GCA_947626545.1 of uncultured Akkermansia sp. Lineage (GTDB taxonomy): Bacteria > Verrucomicrobiota > Verrucomicrobiia > Verrucomicrobiales > Akkermansiaceae > Akkermansia. The sequence continues at coordinate 7,704 of CANQSS010000067.1, forward strand.
TTCTCGTCCACCGACTCAGGGAGTATGGGACGTACCTCAGCAAAAAGATTGCCTTGTATCTCGTAGCGCAGCACGGGAATGCCGAGCCTCGCAAAAGGTTGCAGTATGGTATCGCATGTGAAGCGTGGTACAAATGCACGCGCAGGTCGCCGCGGCAGACTGAGCAGGATGCATTCGAGAGCAGCTCTCCCACTGTTCACGTAGGCGCACGTCTCCCCCTCCCTATAAGGGAAGTTTTCCACACGCGCCAATTCTGCCCCAAATGCACCCCCCAACATATTCATGTCGGCAGAATAGCACGATCCGTCGAAACAAACAAGAAAAGGTTACTGCTGCGTTACCCGGAAATCTGAGCTGTCTTGAATCAATGCCAAGGTTTCCCCAATCAGGAAAAAAGAACCGCAAATGAGCAACGGCCTTTGCGGGAGAACCAGCGCCTCCGCCAAGGTGGCGGACTGGTTGACAGGAGCAACTGACACCTCTCGCACAAGCCGCGCGAGCTGCTCCTGCGGCATGATGCGAGGTGATTGAACAGGCGGGAGAGTCCAGCTCTCTACAATGGGTGAGAGAATGTGGAGAACCTCCGTCAAATCCTTATCCGCAGCTCCGGCAAAAACGCAGTGCGCCCGGGTGTCCCCATGTGTCGCGCGCCAGGTATTCACCAGCGTGTGCATGGCAGGAGGGTTGTGCGCGCCATCGAGGATGACCCCGGGAAGGACCTCCTCAAATCGCCCCGGCCAACGGGTGGCAGCAAGCCCTTCCGCCAGCTGAGCATCCGAGCAAAGGTAATGTGGGATGGCTGCACGCAGGGCCGCCAGTGCCAATGCCGCGTTAAGTTTTTGATGCGTTCCCGTAAGTCCGAGCGGCAGTTCGCAAGGTTCTGAGACAACCTGACAATCGGTGTCACACGCCATGGCCGCCTCGTGGATAGCGCGCATGGCCTCCGGCTGCTGAGGAGCCGTCAGAGCCGGACGATGCCACGCGATAATAGCGGCCTTCTCTCGCGCAATTTCGTAGAGCGTAGCGCCAAGGTACTGCGTGTGATCCATGCCGATGGGCGTGATGACAGCTGCGTCCTTCTGCAAAGCGTTCGTGGCATCCAGGCGTCCACCCATGCCTGTCTCCAGGATGATAAGGTCAGGCTGCCGTTCGGCAAAATAGAGCATCGCCACAGCCAACGTGAGCTCGAAAAAGGTGGGCGGTGTGTCCCAGCCTTGAATATGGCGACGCACGCGAACAATAAGCCGAGCGACATCCTCATCCGATATATCGGCGCCGTTCACACGGATGCGCTCGTTAAACCGCACGAGGTGGGGAGAGGTAAAGAGACCCGTGGAATAACCGGCGGTGCGCGCCACGGACTCGGCAAAGGCACACACAGATCCTTTGCCATTGGTGCCGGCCACGTGGATGACGCGGGACTTAGGACGATCCACCCCCAACTCTGTGAGCAAGCGTGAGATGCCGGCAAGCCCCAGCTTCATGCCAAACATCTGAGCGGCATACAGCCAATCAAGTGCTTCTCTGTAGCTGAGCTCCTCCATCATATCCGTTCCAAGAAAAAAGCGATCCATTTACGAGATCCATTTACGATTTACGACGGAGGCGCTTGACAGCGCCCATGTACGATGTACGATGTACGATTGCGAAGTTCGCGCGCGTTGCGCGGGGTTTGACGAAGCGGGAGGTGCCTTGCGGTGCCCATGTACGACGTACGAGGTGAGAAGGATGATTTGTGGGGACGCGATGCCAGCTTGCGGACCTCTTTTCCACCGTCTTTCTTCTGTAAAACGCATGGGAGATGTGTTGAATGGGCTTAGAGGAATTTTATTGGGGCAGCTGAGCTCCTCCATGGCACGCATCAGTAACGGTACGCCTCACTCTTGAAAGGACCTTGCACGGGCACGCCCAAGTAATCCGCTTGTTTCTCGGTAAGCGTCGTGAGATGGACACCAAGCTTGCCGAGGTGCAGTCGCGCCACTTCCTCGTCCAGCAGCTTGGGCAGCACTTGGACAGTTGGCTCGCCCTTCTCCGAGCGATGCTCCCAGAGCGAAATCTGCGCGAGCACCTGATTGGTGAAGCTACTGCTCATCACAAAGGATGCATGACCCGTGGCGCAACCCAAATTCACCAGTCGTCCCTCCGCAAGCAGGAATATCTCGTGCCCGTCCGGGAAGGTGTACTTATCCACCTGCGGTTTGATGTTGGTGTGTACGACTCCGGGGGCAGAGGCCAGTCTTGCCACTTGAATCTCATCATCGAAGTGACCGATGTTGCAGACAATAGCCTGATTTTTCATCTTCTGCATGTGTTCCAAAGTGATGATATCGCAGTTACCGGTGGTGGTCACATAAATATCGCCCGTACCCAGGGTATCCTCCACTGTGAGGACGCGATAACCCTCCATGGCAGCCTGCAGAGCGCAGATGGGATCTATTTCCGTCACGATAACCTGCGCACCCAATCCGCGTAGAGCCTGCGCACATCCCTTGCCTACATCTCCATAGCCGCAAATGACAGCCACCTTACCCGCTACCATCACATCCGTGGCGCGCTTAATGCCGTCCGTCAAACTCTCCCGGCAGCCGTAGAGATTATCAAACTTGCTCTTGGTCACCGAGTCATTCACATTGATGGCCGGAAAGAGTAAGCGGCCTTCTTTCTCCATTCGGTAAAGGCGATGCACGCCTGTGGTGGTTTCTTCTGACACACCCACCACCTCCGGCAACCAACGGTGGAAAATGCCGGGCTGTTCCTTGGCAATGCGGCGCAGCAGGTCCTTCACTACCTGCTCATCTGTGCTCGCACTAGGCGTGTGCACCCAACCGTCGCCTTCCTCCATCTCATAGCCACGGTGTAGCAGCAACGTAGCATCCCCTCCATCATCCACGATGAGCTGGGGCCCCTTCCCGTCCCGGTGGCAAAGGGCACTCCATGTACATTCCCAATACTCCTGAGCGGTTTCACCTTTCCAGGCAAATACCGGCACGCCCGCCGCGGCAATGGCTGCTGCAGCGTGATCCTGTGTCGAAAAGATGTTGCAGCTCGCCCAGCGGACCTCTGCCCCCAGCGTGGTGAGCGTCTCAATGAGCACCGCCGTCTGTATCGTCATGTGGAGCGAGCCGGTGATGCGCACACCCTTCAGCGGTTGCGCGGCGCCATATTTCTCCCGGCATGCCATCAGCCCAGGCATCTCATGTTCCGACACGGCTATTTCTTTTCGTCCCCAGTCCTTCAGTGCGATATCTGCCACCCGGTATGCTTTGCTCTCATTCATATGCCGCGCAGTTTACCCCGTCAACACGCGATTGTCAATTTCATTCACCCCCGGACAGCCGCAAGGCGGCTGACGCCGCCTATGTACGACGGACGATGTACGATTGCGATGTTCGGCGCCGGTGGCGCGGGGCGGTGGCAGACGGAGCCTGCCTATGTACGATTTACGACGTACGATGTACAACACGCGCGACGGCCGTAAGTGCGTATGGACAGCGCGTATGCGCTGCCCCGCAGGGGCGAACCGCCGATGGGGCGGCGGTGAGTCAACTTGCAAATAATGCGCAGCTGAGCTGCGGGCGGCGAGTAAGTAGCGCGGATGCGCTGCCCGAAGGGTGAAAACTGGCGACGGCTGTAAGCCAGTTTGGCCAAAAGCGTAGCTTTTGCCCCGCAGGGGTGAGGAGTCGTGAGGCGACTCCGAAGCAATAGTCGTGAGGCGACTCCGAAGCAACTGGCAATGGGGTGCCAGTGAGTCAACTTGCGGAGTTCGCGCGCCGTGGGCGCGGGAATTTTTTAATTCCAGCAGGAGATGGCCAAGTCGATGAAGAACATTATGGAAGCGATTATGTGGAGGATGATTTCAGCCAAGGGGATGAAGAGCATTATGGAGGCGATGATGAGGACGATGATTTCTCCGGGGGCCTCCAGGATTTTTTTGACGATTTTTGGCATTTTATTGCTGTTCGTGTTTGGTGGGTAGTGGGAGAAGGAGTGGTAGTTCCTCAACATAGGTAACACATTTGTATCACAACATGGGTTACACTTCTGCTTGAAATTTGTATCATAACTC
>CANQSS010000068.1 GCA_947626545.1 uncultured Akkermansia sp.
CATCTCGAAAAGGAGGAGGAGTCGACTCTTGTTACACTCCCGTTCCTTATAAAATTGAGTTTTTCGAGATGGCAGATTTGAGAATTCGGCGGCTGCGCCGCGGGGTGGTGGCGCAGGGAACGTCAATGATCGCGTGTTGGGATCGCTTTTTCATGGGACGGATGTGCTTCGGATGTACTCAATGATGGGCTTAGCCACGTAGTAGGATCCATGGAGCGATAGGTGGTTGGAATCTCTGTAGAAGAGCTTCCGCTCCGGGGAGAAGAAACTCAAATTGCCCGACCCGCATGAGAGGTGATTTGATACATCCAGCAGTTCGATACCCGCAGAGCGCACAGCTTCATAGAAGTCGGCATCCTGCTTGAGGAGTTCTTCCCATTGTTTCCGTGAGAGGGATGGCAGTCCGCGCTTGGGATCACGATAAAAGGTGTCAACAGGGGTGCGATCTCCCGGAAAATGCGGGGTGTCTGCCACGATAATGACCCGTTTGCCGCATGCTTGCAGACGTTTGCAATAGTCGATGACGGCAGAGATGAGATAACGCCGGCATTCCTCCGGAGGGATGCGCCGGAAGTCCCAGTCCGACAGATTGGTGTTCGAAAGACGTAGGTGCCAAAACACCGAGATTACCACGGTCTCGATTTGTGGCGAGTTTTTCAGCCATACGAGAATTCCTTCGCCTTTGTTACGATCCCAGCAGGCTTTTCCGGATATGAGGCGCGTGAAGCAATTTGTTGCCGGAATACAAGAGTTGTTCAAGTAAATGCCGCACATGTCGGTGGTTTCATTGCAACATTGATTCAAACCGCCGTGCAAATGCCAGCTGTGACTATCCCCCAGTAGCAGGAAGCGGAAAGAGGTTTTGCTCTTATCACCGATCACCAGCGGGGGATTAGTGAAAGCGCTCGATGGAAACCCGTTCAAGAGATCCTTGCTCACCGGGCAGTACGATCCGCGGTTCATCCTCTCGTATCTGATGCAGCCTCCTATAATCGCCACTCCCGTCATTATGACTCCCATCGTCACCCAAAATGCTTTCTTGCCGAGGAGTTCCATCCACCCGATACAGCGTTTCTCTACTCTCTCATACAACAACCACGCCAGCAGAAGTGATGCGATGAATAACACAACATACTCCCACCAAAAGAGCTCTCGAAACGCAACGTATTTCCAAAGAACAATCAGTGGCCAGTGCACAATATACAGCGAGAAAGATACCTTGCCCAGCCATTGGATAGGCGTCATTCCCAATAGTCTGCCCGCAAATCCTGTATCCGCGTAGCGCAGAAGCAGCACGCTGCCGACAACTGCCCCGTAGCATACGGATGTTCCCGTGGTGAGGGCCCATACTGGGATCAGTGTCAGTGCAGCGCCGAGCAGCACCATGCCGGTGCGCAGACTACGGCTCCCCTGCCATGACGGCAACAAAAGCACTGCTACTGCTGCGAGGGGTTCCCACAGACGCGTCATCGTGCTGTAGTACGGGAAAACGTATTGGCTGATTCCTTGAGTGAGGGCGGCTATCTCAAGGGAAGCTCCCCCCAAGTTCAGCAGAACATATAGACCGAGAGAAATCACCCCTGCTGCCCACAGTACTATCCTACGCACTCTTTCCCGTAGATGAGTCACAAGCCCTGCTACCAGATACAATTGCATGATCACTCCTACATACCACAGATGCAGGAAGGGGTTCTCCTGCGCGTGAAGATCGAAGTATCCGCCGCAGCGAGCCACCATTTCATTACCTATGCCGGCCATTGTGCCGCCCAACACAAATACCACCCGTTCAGTCCTCTCCGGATGCATCCGAAGCAGGCAGTAGACAAACACCGGCAGACAGACAAGCAATACCGCAGGAAAAATTCTCCACCACTTCTTCAGCAGATAGGATCCGAGACGGCTCGTGCCGTGACGCGTCGTACCGTTCCTGAATATCAGAAAGCCGCTGATGACCAGAAAAAGGTCGACTCCGAAGTATCCGCACGGGCACAATTCCGGTCTCAGGTGGTACAAAACAACGAGCGCTATAGCCAAGCCACGCAGTCCCTGCACATGAGCCATCCATGCTCCTCTTCCCCCTTTGACTCCCGGCTCAGCCATGATCGGGATTCTACCATTTGCTTCATGCACAGTCAAGCAAACGCATTAGAAAATGCGTTTGCCTATGTACGATTTTCGATGTACGATGTACGATTTGGAAATTCGGCGTCTGCGCCGCAGGACGTGGGCGCTGGCGCGCCTGATGTACTACGATTTGGGAAATTCCTGCCCTTGCGTGCGTGTTTTGAATTTTGTTGAGGTCTGTATGACAAATTATACGCAGAAAATAATTTGTATTCCCTGCGTGTTTGTGATAGATTTTCCTATATCGGGTACAGCTCGAATTATGCAAAGCGTTAATAATCAATCCCCCCCCCGATCGAGGAATAGGTCGCAGGCTTAGTGACTTCTTGGGTAAGCTTGTAAGTTTTGCTGCGTTCGGGAATGAGCAGACGGAAGATCCGAGTGGCGAGCTCCGTCGTGAGGGTAGGGGGCTTGGAAAGGAAGGGGGCAAAACGGGAGTGGATGAGATTTTGTGGCCCGATAATGTCGGGAAGCAGGATGTCGTAGAAGTTCCCACCTCTGTTGAAAAATCGGCAGAAGAAGAACTCTCGCCCGAGCCGGAGGATTCCAAATCGGTGTGTGGGGAGAGGATTCGGATGGGTGAGCTCTCAGATTCCATTCGAGAGGAAAATGTGCGTGAGTTGGTATGCGATCGAATCGAGCAGGTAACTCGACGATTGGAGGATTGGGGGGTGGAGATGGCAGACTCTCTCGCAGAATTGGAGAGTTTGCGTTCTGATGATGAGTTTGATGAGGGGCAGTTGAAAAAAATCTGTGCCGAGTTGCGGCGCCAACTGGAGTCATTGGATTGCGAGTTGATCGACCTCGATGAATGGGATCCGGAGAAGCAACGAGCCATCCGCGTGGAGGAAGGTTTGCCTTCCGGCAGCACGCCGAGTATCACAAGAAAAGTTTCGCTTGGCCTTTGCGTGCAAGGGCGCCTTGTGCGTAAGCAAGAAGTTTACATCAAAAAATAAAAACCCGATACCAATATGGATTACATGGACGATACAATGATAGGAGATCCCGTGGATCAAAGTTCCTACTGGGAGATGCAAACTGAGCCGGATAACTGTGCTGTTGTGGCAGAGTTAAGCATCATGCACCAGTTCGGCGTGGACATCACACAGGATCAGGCGAACTATATATCAGCAGCAAACGGGTGGTACCATCCTGGCGGTGGCACGTCTCCCAATGATATTGGCAACATGATGGATCTCTACAGCATACCCAATCATAGCTGCCACAACGCGACCGTTGCTGATCTGGCGCGAGAACTGCAACAGGGACACGGTGTTATCGTTGGGGTCGATTCGGATCAACTCTGGGATCAGGGTCCCTTGGCAGAGATGAAGATCGCCCTACTAAAAGGGTTGGGGTTTGATACACCTGAACTCATGCCCGCAGATCATGCAGTGGTAGTGACGGGAATTGACACCTCCGACCCCGAACATCCCATGGTGATACTCAATGACTCCGGGCATCCCGGTGGCGCCGGGGTGGCTTACCCGCTTGACCGTTTTATGGATGCTTGGGAAAACGGTCATTTCTCCTACACGGCGACGGATAATCCCATACCTGCAAACAGTATGGAGGATATCGAACACGTTGATTTCACGCGGTGGATAAGCGTAGGTGCGGGGCTCGTTGCAGGGGGTGCTGTCCTGGCCGAAACCGGCGATATACAAACCTCAATAGCTGTTGGGGGCGTAACTGCTTCCCTCGTTGAAAACTTCTTCGCCGACCCACACAACATCGCCATGGTGTAAACCTTCACTCCAATTGAACGATCATGAAAGAACTGATAACAAATCTCGTTAAGGCCGCTGATCTCGAGGCGAAATTAACCGGTGAAAAGGTGGACGAGAAGCTCATCGCTAACCTGAAGATGTGGGGAGCGGGCATCTTCCGTTTGGTTGTGATGGGGGAGATCAAAAAGGGTAAATCTTCCTTCATCAACGCCATGCTTGGGGTAGAAGACCTGGTGCCGGTGAGCTCCAATGTTGCCACCTCCACCATTTTCAAAATCCACTACGGCAAACAGCGCGGTTATCGCGTCCATTTCCTCGCCTCCTCCGGCAAGACGCCCATGGATATCAATGAGCATGACCTCGCCAACTTCGGTACAGAGGATGGGAACCCCGGCAATGAGAAACAGGTGGATTTCATTGAAGTGATCTGCCCGGCGCCATTGTTGAGCTCCGGCATTGTCATCATCGATACGCCCGGTCTTGGAGGTCTTTTCAAGGAGCACAAGCGCATCACCTACAAATACGTGCCACGGGCGGACGCTGTGTTTTTCGTGACGGACAGTGTGGAATCACCCATCGGTGCACTGGAAATTGAATATCTGAAGGACATTCTTAAAATAACCCCCAATCTGTACTTTATTCAGACCAAATCGAGCGCAGTGGATGAGGAGGCTTGTGCAGCTCGCAAAAAGAACAACCTCGCCATTTTGTCCCGCGAACTCAATTTACCTGCAGACAAGGTCCCCTATTTCTTGCTGGATGCAAGATTAAGATTTTCAGCAGACACACGAAAAGATATCAATCGTCTTAATCGCAGCGGTTATCCCCGGCTAATGGCCTTTATTAACGATGTTCTGCAACCCAACCAGCAGGAGCTCATCGCCGCACGTGCTTTACTGCACATGAAACCCGTACTAGCCCACATCCAGGAAATGCTCGACGAAAAGAGGAAACTCCTGCAAGCTGATTCCACAGAAAAGCAGCAGCTTTACAAACAAGAAGTGGAGACCAGACAGAAGGAAATCCACGACTGGCAAAAAGACACGCTGCCGGGTTTGCAGAGGAAGCTCAAGAAAGGCTTACAAGAAATCCAATTGGCAGCCTCGGAAAAATGCAACAAATTACGCCCCGGCGGCGAGGTTCAGTTGGAGTTCGAGCATATGATGCAAAATGCTCCCAATGTAGGGGCAATTATCGGGATATCTGAAGAAATCAACACGAAACTTCCCGAATATATGACACAGATTGTTCAAGATGTTGCCCAGCATATCAGGACCAATGCTTCCATCTTGCTTTCTGAGCTTGCCTCCGATTCCTCTACTACGACTGAACTGGAAAAGGTGCGCACCGAGCAAAATATACCGATGAATATTCGCCAGCTGCGTATCCCGGAAATGAGATCAACCTTTGAAACATTGCGAACAACCGTTTATGGAGGCGTGGCCGGAGTCACCATAGCTCAAATAGCAGGCGGTATTATTGGCAGTGTCATTCCCATTGTAGGAACGATAGCGGGCTCATTAATAGAAGGACTGGCTGCTGCAGCATGGGGAGGTTACCAGGCTAACAAAATACAGGGAACACGAGAACTGGAAACTGCAAAGAACATGGCTATCGGTCAACTTTCCCAATGTTTTTCGTCGATATATGCCGATTTACAACAAATCCTTCAACGAGTGCTGACGGATGTGCAAAATGAAGTGACAGAGCATATTGAGCAATACGTACGTGTCCGACAATGTGAATTAGAAAACCGCATGAAGGAGATACAAGAGCGCGCCTTGATGGGGGCAGATGAGAGGAAGGAAAAAGAGAGAAAGTTACAGCAAGATCTTATAGCATACGACGGGATCATGCGAGGGATCAGCGCATGGCATAAGATGTTTGAGTCTTCCCGACCTGCTTCCTAATTTTTTCAACCTCATGAACGAATCCCTCCAAGCGCACGAAATACAGAAAGGCTATTGCGCCTCTCTCAATCAACTGGCTGATAAAATGGACGCGTTTCTCTTCTTAGGGAAACATGTCCATGCATTGCGGCATGTCGCCGGAGAAGCCGTGCAGCCGTTCAATGTAGCCGTATTCGGGCGCATGAAGACGGGTAAAAGCTCGCTCATCAACGCGATGATCGGGCACTCACTTGCCATCACGGGAGTGGAGGAAGCAACTGCGACCATCAACCGACTGAGCTACGCCGACGGCGAGCAACTCAATTCCTTCAAGGTACACTGGAAAGATGCTCAGCCTGAATCTTTCCCTTTGGAACAATTGCAAAGCGGTTGGAATGGTAAAGATCCGGATGTGCTCAAACGCATCCAACGCACCGCCTTTCTGGAGCTGTTCTCCAATGTGCCCCGCCTCAAGGATATCCACATCATTGATACGCCCGGCACTGGCAGTACTGCTGCAGAGCATGAAATCGTGGCTCAGCAATTTATCTCCGGACAAGAGACGGATGCTCTTGTGTACGTCTTCTCTCCCGTGGGTCGTGAGACGGATGAGGATTCGCTTAACGAATTTCGCAAGACCTGCCTCCCTGACTCAGATCCCTACAACAGTGTGGCCGTTCTTCACAAGTGGGACCACATATACTGGGACAATGGGGGAGATAGGGACGACATTGGAGCTAAAGCATCTCGACTCCGCGAGCGAATGAAAGACAAAGTGGCAGATGTGCTGCCTGTCAGCGCACCTCTCGCTTTGCTCGCAAAAGTGGCCCCGGATTCCTTCTGGGAAAACTGTCTGAAAACGCTGACAAAATATACCAACGAAGAGGATCTGTGTTATGATCTGGAAGAGGAAAATGACTGGGGCTGTGACACCGAACATCGCCAGCTTTATATGCAGGCTCACACCGAGTTCAGCATGCCTTGGCCAAGTTTCCAGATAACCCTCCGTGAGCTCTTCCGCAAACAACCGACTGATGTCTCAGCAGCACGCGCCATCATCCGCAAACTAAGCGGATTTGATGGCTTTGAGTCCATGCTCGACCAACGTTTCTTCAAGCAACAAGCCGTCATCCGCCTGCGCAATACCCGCAAACGTGCTCAGGATTGCCTCAATGAAGCCTATCTTGCCATTGAGCACAAAAAAGATACTGACGGCGAAAAACTTGAAAAAATGGAGCGCATCGCCTCTGAAATCCATTCCCCCGACCTTAAGAATTGGATCGAGAGCGAAATCGGTCAATGGAAGATTAAGTTGCACGACTTGTATATGAACTATCTCAACATTGACAAGGAACGTTTCAACATCAAAAATAGCATTGAAAAGGAGGACGCAAAGGTTGAGCTGACTCGCTGGCTCTCCTCCCCGGATGCTGCTCCCTTTGCAAAAATCTCCGACCTTTTGCTCAAGACTATAGAAACGAATCAGCTTCCTGAGGATATTGACCATGAAAATCTTCTCTTTGATACGGTCGCTGCCCTGACTCAATCCCCAACACCCACCGTTCGTTCATATGCGGATAAAATTCTGACCCTGCTACATAATCTGCCATGAATCCAACCTACCTGGGCATCGACTTCGGGACAACCAAGACGCTTGTTTCTCGTTTTAATGAAAGAAAAAATGAACCTCAAACCGTGAGACTGGGACGGGGGCATGATTTTGTGCCTACGAGCGTGCTCGCCGGAGGGAATGATAGTTTTATATTTGGAGATGAAGCTGACGATCAATTTGCGTATAATCCATCGTCATACGCTCGGGCATTTAAGTTGAAACTTGGAGGGTCAACATATGTGCTGTCGTACCGGGATGAGAAAACTAGAAAGCGTTGTACAGCAGCGTATCTCACACAGAAGTATTTGGAATATATTTTGCGGGAATGTAAGGATAATTCATATGCGTGTGACCGCGCCGTGCTCACGCGTCCCGTTAAGTTTACTCCAGATCAATTGGCGCAATTGGAAGAGGCAGCACATGCTGCCGGATTACGTGAGGTAGAATTCATTACGGAGCCCCAAGCCGCCGCTTATGCTTATTGCAACGAGCGTCCTGCTGAAGCATGGCAGAACGCTCTCGTAGTGGACTGGGGAGGAGGTACGCTGGATATGGCTTTGGTGTCCAAAACAGCAAAAGGAGTGGTTGTACACGAAAAATACTGCGATGGTATGCTCCGCGGCGGTGAAGACTTTGACGATGCTCTCTTTCTGTTAGCTGAGACGGCTATTAAGCGTGGTGAGGATGCACCGATGTGGAAAGCGCTGGAAAAGGACAAACTCGATCTCGGTTGGACGCTTACGACGCGCGTACGTATCAGACAAGCAAAGGAAGATCTTTCCAGGTCGGGAACTAAGCCCCTTCCTCTGAGAAGTTGTGAAGGGAGGGCATATAAACCCGTGCAGCTCAAAAAGGAGGACTTTGAAAAAAGTATCATGCCTGATCTGACCCAAGCCGCAAAAAGGGCGAAAAAATTGATTGATTCAATTCAAGAAAAATCACTCAAACCAAGCGTCATTTTACTGGTGGGTGGGTCCTGTAAAATTCCCGCTGTAGCCGATGCTCTACAGAAAGCGACAGGGGTAGATAAGGAGCACATCAAAACATGGGACCAAGCAGATGAAGCGGTGAGTCTCGGAGCCGCACTGTACGCCCACAAATTGTGGGGTACGCAGACGGATTCTCCCGCTCCTCAGCGAGAAGCTACCCCTCCTCCTGTCACTCCCGACAACTCCTCCGATAACGTGTTTATTGGGGTGAAACCGAGCTCTATCTTCTCGCGCCCGGGTTCAGATCTGCGCTACGATTTAGATATCACCTTGGATGAAGCTATGAGCGGGTGCGACAAAGTGCTGGAGATTGAACGGCTTGTTCCCTGCGACGCTTGTGCGGCGAGAGGCTCCAAGGACAGCACTAAAGGATACAAAATATGCTCCACCTGTCACGGCTCGGGCGTTATCACTCAACAAAGCGGTTTTTCTGTACAGCAGAGCACATGCCCGAGCTGCAGTGGACTAGGTCAAATCATCAGCAACCCTTGTTCCAAATGCCACGGCGAGGGTCGGGTGCACAAGGACGTCCAGATCACCCTGCACGTACCGGCAGGGGTGGATACAGGGACTAAGTTGCGGTCCTCCGGGAATGGGGATGCAGGGCTGCGCGGAGGGGAGACCGGCGACTTGTATGTCTTCATCGAAGTGAAACCTCACGAATTCTTTCAGAGAGAGGGGAAGGACCTGAGCTACACCATGCCGATACCCTTTGCGTTGGCTGCTCAGGGTGGGGTGCTTAGCGTGCCTACGCCGGACGGTACGGCGAAGCTGAAATTGCCTGCGGGCACCTCGAGCGGTACAATCTTCCGTGTGCGAGGCAAGGGAATGCCCGCACTCGGGGGAGGCAGCCGCGGTGACCTGATGGTGGAAATACAGGTGGAGACGTCCACGAATCTCAACGTAGCACAGGGGGAAAAACTTGAATCCCTCTACAGGAAGGGTGTGAGGCTTCTTTACGGTATTGGAGTGGAACGAGATCCTCAACGTGCTGTGCAATGCTTCCGCGAGGGCTATGCAAAGGGCGACCTCAATGCAAGCTATATGCTCGCCGCCTGTCTGCGCGAAGGAGATGGCACTGCCCGCGACTTTGATGAAGCTTTCCAAATTGCCTCAGATCTCGCCAACAAAAACTTTTACCCGGCATATTACTATGTAGCAAATGCTTATATGTCTGGGAGAGGCGTTGCAATGAATCAAGACGTAGCTGGGCGATATTACGAGGCTCTGCTCAAATGTTGCTCTACACCCCTTCCGGGGGTTGATGAGTCGATTCGTTGCATTGCACTTATGACAGGCACGATGGCCGCGAAGGAAATAGATGCACGTGCACTACTCGAAGTAGCACGGAGAAATTTAGAGAGTTCAGATTGGCCTATGCGCTATGGTTACCTTGCCTTGTCTCTTTCGGGAATAGATGAAGAAAGTGCCTCTGTGAGGCAAAAAATGTTTGAAACCATCGAGGCAGGCTGTGCAGAAAATGATGTCCTCAGTTTCCGGTTGAAAGCGTTTGTGCAAGCGAATCAAGAACAATATGACGAAGCGAAACAAACCGTGAAGCGCGGTTTGAAGTTGGCACCGGGATATTCCAATTTGTGGGACCTTATGTTGGAAGTTGCAGTAAAAACAAATAATCAACTTCTTATGAATGAAGCCAAGCAAGGGTTTTGGGAAGCGTGCGCTTTGGGAGTCTCTGCAATAAAACGTAATAACGATCTCGGAGTAAAAATTGAAATAGTAGCCCCTTCCATTTCCGGCGGCAGGTATGTGTACCGAGAGGATATAGCTCAAAAGTTATTGAACAAAAATGCTTATGAATCTTTATTTTCAAGATTTGAGCCTATTATTATCGTCAAAAATACGAACGATAGGACGTTAAAAGGGGCAACGCTCCGCCTATGCAGCGCAGATGTAGGGTTGGATAAAACGTATATATTGAATCCAATCCCTCCTCATGGAGAGATGCGACTTGAGGCAAGCGACCTCGACGATATCCAATATGGCAAAAACCTTTACGTACGTGTCAGTGAGGGAGATCGCTATTCTGAAATGGATTTGGAGACAACACAAGGACTCGATGATTTCCGCCATCCATTCATGCCCCTCATGTTGACGTGGAAAAGTGGCACATTCGGGGGTTATATTCTTCAGCTAAAATGTCTTGAAGGTTCGCTCTCCAATATCGTCGTGACCAAACAATCGGGGGCTACGGCCCACATCCCATCGTTGGAGGGAAATCAAGAACCAGCCACCGTTGGTTGGTTGGAATTTTCTGACAGCACAAGTCTGACACTTCAGGAATCATTTGCTGTACAATGCGATGGCTTTGCTCCTGTTGCTGCGGTAATACTTCAATCAGTGCAAAGCTTTGCAGATACTGTTCATCCCAACGATAAAAGTCATGGGAAGGTAAATGAAACGACAGAGAGTTGGTACGATGATCCCCAAATATTGGAGTTTTATAAAAAGGGCGCGGCGGTAGGACATCCTGAGTCTCTGTTTCAACTTGGTTGTTTTTACCTCCATAAAGGAGATGTGGAGAGAGCGAAAGATCTGCTATGTGCTGCTGCTGGAGGCGGACATTCTGGTGCAAAAAATATGCTGCAAAGGTTCTGAGCATTGGAATACGTAAAATTTTCTATTACTAACAGCTAAAAAACGGTGAGTGATGTGGTTGTCTATATCGTAGCACATAAGGATTAATACTCTGAGTATAGTTGAAGAAAATTTAACACCTTACACCAATCGTTCATATGCGGATAAAATTCTAACCCTGCTACACAACCTGCCATGAATCCAAACTACCTAGGCATCGATTTCGGGACGACAAAAACGCTTGTTTCTCGTTACGATACGAGGAGAGACATGCCTCGTCCTGTACGACTTGGGCGCGGTATCGATTATGTCCCTACCAGCGTTTTTATGGAAAAGGACGGCTGCTTCTACTTTGGTGCAGATGCTGATGACCAGAGTGTGACGGCTCCGCGGAATTACAGACGAGCTTTCAAGCTGGATATTGGCGAACCAACATGCTTGCTATCGGCACACATCGGCGAGTATAATCAAAAATTCACAGCTGCGGATCTGACAAAAAAATTCCTGGAGTACATATTGCAACAATGCGCCGCGAAATCATATCCCTGCGATCGCGCTGTCGCGGTACCTCATAAATTCAGGACGCCGAAATGCTCGATCGGTTACCTCATAAATTCAGTGCGCCATAGGCATACTA
>CANQSS010000069.1 GCA_947626545.1 uncultured Akkermansia sp.
GTGTACCCGTGACCTTGTTCAGAGTCAGAGTGCCGCCCAGAGTCAGGTTACCCTGCGTCACCGCCAAGCTCGTCACCTCGCCCTTCACCGTCAGATTGCCCTGCGTCAGCTTGATGCTGCTGTATGTGGCATTCTCCTTGTCCAGCACGAGTGTGCCGTTTCCCGTGGCTACCTCAACAGAACCGTTCACACCGCTCAACGTCGCTGTATTCGATCCGGTGTATTTCAGAGCGCTGCTGATCGTGACATCCGAATCCACCACCGCGCTGTTGTTCAGCGTCAGGGTGCCCTCGCCGCTGATCGTGCCGGTATTGCCCAGCCCCGTGACGGTCATGCTACCGCCCAAGGTCAGCGTCTTACTATCATTCACCGTCAGCGTGCCGACATTCGCCGTCGTGCCGTTGAAGGTAAATCCTGTGCCGTCCACGGTCAAGCCGCTCGTCGCGCTCAGCACGCCGCTGTACATGCCGCTGTTCACCGTCAGGGCGCCCGAAGCCGTCACGACCGCGCCCGAAGCGCCGTCTCCGTCAGTCAAGCTCGCCAGCGTGGCTTCGCCCAAGCTCAACGTGCCGCTGGTCATCGTGACAGCCGTCGTGTTTGCTTGCAGGTTGCTCACAGTCAGCGTGCCCGTGCCGTTCACCGTCAGCTCGCTGCCGGAGAATGCACCGCTCAGCGTCGCAGACTGCTGACCCGTCCACGTCAGGTTGCTCTCGATGGCCGTCTGCACCGCCGCCGCCAGCGCCTCCGTGTTCGCCAGTTTCAGCGTGCCGCCGGTGATCGTACCGCCCGTGCCCGCCAAGTTGACCGTGGTCAAGGTGTCAACGATAGCCACCTTACCGCCATTCACCGTCAATCCTGTGATGTCGCCGCCCGCGTTCAACTTCGCCTCACCGTTGGTCACCGTCAGCGTGCCCGTGTAGCCACCTCCCGCATTGCTGAGCGCCGTTCTGAAGGTCACCGTACCGCCCGCAACCGTGAGGGCACCCCCGCCCGTCACCGTCTGCAAGTTCACCGTGCCGTTGAAGCTGGTGCCTGCGGTCAGCGTCAGCGTGCCGTCCACTGTCAGACTCGCGCTATCATCCTGAGCCGTGAAGCTGTAGCCCGTGTCACTCACGGTCATGTCCCCGGTCATCAGCTCACCAACGAACTGAACGGCTTTCTTGTCCGGATCCGTCACCGTGTCGTTAAACACAACGTCATCGTTCGCCTGGAACGTGGTCTTGTGGTCGCCCGCGATATTCCAGTCGTTTTCGCTTCCTCCCACCTCCCAGGTGTCGGTCGCGCCATTCCACGTGATCGGCCCCGTCAGCTTGGTCAACACCAGCAAACCGCTGCTTTCCAAATGCAGGTAGCGACGATCAGCCACCTCGCCGTTGAACACGATGTGGTCGTTCCAGCCCGATTGAGACACAAGATCACCGGTAAACAACTGGTACTCGACGGACGTTGCTTCCTCGCCCTTGGCAGTCAATGCCGCCTCCATTGCCTCCTTGATAGCGTCGGTATTCAGCGTCAGCGTGTTCGTGTCAGTCAGCCCATCGAATCTACTCGCGCTCACGATGGTACCGCTCAGCGTCGCCCCCTCATTGGTCAAGACAAAGTTCAGCGTCAGATTTTCTGCCTCGTCGAACGTCACCGCGCCGAGGGTGAACCTACCCGCACCCAGCGTCAGATCGCCGCCCACCTCCAAGGTGGCCAGCGTGCTGTCCTGCGCCATGCCCTTGATGGTGCCTCCTTTCGTCAAACTGAGATGCCCATTAGTCGCAGTCAAGGTAGAAATCGTAGCTCCGTCCTGCAGGGTCACTGCACCCGCGTTGAGGGTCAAATTCCTACCGTTCTCGCCGCCAAACGCCTTGTTCAAGGTCACAGCCCCCTCGCCGGTGGTCAAGTTACTATCGATGATAACGCCCACAACCTCCAACGCATGATCGGCATCGTTGGTCAACGTGAGTGTACCATCGCCGGAAATCGTGCCAGTGCCGTCCAGCGAAGTCGCCTTGAGGTTGCCGGTCAGATTCAGCGTGCCGGCGCTCACCGTGAGGCTTCCGGCTGAGTTGTCGGCACCCTCATTGGTGAAGCTGAAGCTGGTACCGCTCACGGTCAAGCTCTCCACCCCCAGCGTGCCAGCATACGTACCGGTAGCCACGCTCAGGTCGTCACCGTTGATAGCGCCGGAACCTGTCAGCGTTCCCACCTCCAGGCTGCCGTTCACCGTCAAACTGCCCATGCTCACATTCAGCGTGCCGATGCTGTTGCTGCTCGTGCTCGGATCTCCAACGGCTCCCACGGTCACCTCGCCGCTCAGGGTCAAGGTACCCGCACCGCTCAGCGTGTCCACCGAGCCGCCGCTCAGGGTCAACGAGCCGTCCACTGAGGCCTTCGTGATTTCCACACCCTCCGTACCCGTGAAGGTCTGGGTCGAGTCATCCCCCTGCAGCGTGAGATCCAGCCCGCTCACCTTGCCGTCGAAGCTGTTGGCGGCAGCATCATTCCCGGTCACAATCACCTTGCCGGTCAGCGTGCCGGCCACGGCGCCATCCAAGCCATCGCCCTTGATGCCCGAAACGATCAAGCCGACAGCAGCCTTACCTGTCACGTTAGCCCCATCGCTCACCGTAAGAGCACCGCCCAGCGTACCGTTCAGCTCCACAAATCCCGCCGCCGTCAGGTTGCCCGTGCTCGTTGGATTCACGGTCACGTACAGCGTACCGTCCACCGCCGAGAAACCGCCGACCAGCTTACCGCTATCCGTCACCGTCACCGTCGTCGTGCCCTTCGCCGTCAACGATCCGCCGCCGCTCAGCGTGAAGGTGCCCGTGTAGCCATCATTCAGCTTAGCGCTCAGCGTCAGCTCGCCGCCGCTTCCAACGGTGATGTTGCCGCTGCCGCTCAGCGCACCTGTCACCTCCGCCGTATTCTCGAAGGTCAGCGAGGAGTTCGCCGCAGCCGTGTCGAACGTCAGCGTCCCGGTGATGGTCAGCTTGTTGCCCGTGAACTTGTAGCTGCCCTTCTCCACGGTCACATCTTTCGCTTGGATGCCGGCGCCCGCTTCAGGCTCCTCGATCGCCACCGTCATCTCACTCAGCGCCTTACCCGCCAGAATCACATCGTCATCCTGAGAGAACGGCAGGGTATCCTTGCTGATCCTTCCATCCTCAAGCTCCAGGTTCCAAGAGGACTCCGTTGTGTTCCAATTCCACGTCGTCGCGTCACTAGTCCAAATGAGGGTTCCCTTCGCTCGCGTGAACTCGATCACGCCATTGTCTCCCAGCGTGGGAGTCCAAATGCCGCCGTCCTCCGCGTTAAACACGATCTTAGCTTTGGCATTTGCATCCAGCACTCCGTCGCCGCCCAGATCAAACAATTTGTATTCGTGATGCGCGTCACTGAGCCACCCCTTCAGCTGATCCCAGTTCAGGTTCACGGTCAGGTTGCTGCCCAAGGTCTCGGCGAAACCGGTCGTCGCGTCCAGCTTCAGCGTCGTGATGGCATCCGCTGCCGTCGAGGAGACATACAGGTTCGCTCCGGCGCCCCAGCCGAAGCTCGTCAGCTCCAGCGTGCCCGCACCCAGGTGCAGCTTACTGCCCACGCCCAGAGAAAGAGCGCCCAAGCTTCCGGACAACGACCCTTGCACATTCAGCGTGCCATTCACGGTCAAGTTGCCGCCGTTGAAGGTATTGGTTCCGCCCAGCGTCACACTCGTCCCGCTCTGCACCTCCACCGTACCCTTCTCTTGCAGACTGAACGTCGTATCCGCGCCGAACTCCGCACCCGTGTTACCGCCCAGCACGAGCTTGGCGGCGGTCGTTTCCGCACCGCCCACCGTCACACCCGTCACGCCGGTGTATGTCCCGCTCAGGGTCAGGTTGCCGTTCGTCACCGTCACAGGTCCGCCCACCGTACCGCTCAGGATCTGGCTGCCCGTGCCGTTCATGGTGACACCGCCTGTCACACTGCCTGCGAAATCCGCGGTCGTTCCACCGGTCACGCCCTCGCCGGTCAGCGTCAGCACATGCCCGCCGGTCACCATGGCGTCAGCCTCGCCGGTCAGCGATCCGATCGTCACGTCATCTCCGCCCAGCGTGAGCGTGGTACCCGCCGCAAGGTCAACCGTGCCCTTGCCGAAGTTATCCGTTCCGTTCACCGTGGTCGTTCCGGTCGTCACACTCAAGGTGCCGGCGCCATCCGACGTACCCTTCAGCGTCCCAATCGTGCCGCCCGTGCCCATCTCGAGCGTACCCTTCTCGATCGTCGCCGTGGTCAAATCCTTCTGCGCGCCCGCCAGCGTCAGCGTCCCCGCCTTCACGGTGATGTTCGCACCCACCGCCCCGGACAACGTCTGGACATACCCATTCTCCGCGCCCAAGAAGGTGATGTCGCGCCCAATAGCTCCCGCAAAGTTCGGCCCACCTTCGCCGTCATCCGCTCCGCCGGTCAGGTAGAGCGTGTGATCCGCAGCAACGCGCAAATCAAGAGACGTCGCGGGGTCCTCGCCATTCAGCGCGCCGACGTACAGGTCAACGCCGGCACCGCTCGCATCCACGGTGCCGCTGCCGGTCACGCTCAGATCCTTCAGCCAAACTCCGTTCACCTCGTCCGTAGGCGCAGTCAGCGTCAGGGTGCCGCCGTCGCTCAGCGTCACCTTCCCCACCCCTTTGATACCACTCGGCGGTATGTTCGTTCCATACAGGTTATTCCCCTTGTCTGCCGCCATCGACAAACTCGCCTGTCCGCCGGAAATCTCATAGCTCACGCCACTGCCACCCACGCCGCCGGTCAACGTCAGCTGCGTGTCGCCCGTCACGTTCAGGGTAAGCTCTCCGCCGGCGCCCGCACTCAACTCAGAGCCGAAGCTCACCTTGCCCGCTCCCTCAAAGGTCAGTCTGGCCCTTGCGCCGACCTCCGTCCCCACACTGCTGCGGTCACCACTTCCCGCCGTCGTCCAAGTGCCCGTCACCTTCAAATCCGCGCCATTGCCCAGCACAATCTTCCCATTCTTGCTGATGGTCACATTGCCCACGGTGTTCTCCGAGCCATTCAGCTCCAGGGTAGTTATCGTAGCCCCGGCTCCCAGCGCCAGATTGCCGGCATACATGCCATTCTCGATGGTCAGGGTCGATTCGCTAGCCGTCACCGAGATATTGCCGCCAGCCACACTCGCGCTGCCGTAGCTGCCCAGCGTGAACGTGCCGTCTTGGACACCATACACAAGGTTGCTGCTGATCAAACCGGCATAGTCAATCGTGGTGCCGGTCACCGTCAACGTGCCGCCGCTGATGCTGCTGGTCGTTACGCCCGTCAGGGTTCCCGTTGTCAAGGTTCCGTCGGTGATCGTCAACGCTGCTCTCTCACCGCTCAAGTTCAGCCCGCCGATCGTGCCGCCCGTGGTCAGCCCCATCGTGCCGCCCGCCAGCGTCAGAGTCGCACCACCCGCGAGAGCATTCGCCGTCACCGTGCCGTTGAAGCTCGCGCCATTGTTCAGCGTCAGCGTCCCGGTCACATTCAGGACATTCGGACCCTCTGTCACCGCCGCCGTGAAGCTGTAATCGTCCGCACTCACGGTCATGCTGCCGCCCACATCCAGCGTGCCGGAGAAGGTGATGTGCTTGTTGCCCGCATGTTCGGGATCGATCTCGCCGAAGACGACATTCCGATCCGTCTGGAAAGTGCTCGTGGCGCCGTGCCCGCCGACATTCCAATCGCGCTGGTCGGGCTCAGCCTCCGCCGTCTCCCAGGTATTACCTGTGCCGTTCCACACAAGATCACCCATAGCCTTCTGGTAGTGCAGCGTACCGTCCGCATCCAAGTACAGCTCATAGCCGTCAGCCAAGGTATGCTTGCCGAGGTTGACCTGCTCATTCCACGTGCCTGCTCCACTCCAGCCTGTCACATCAAACAACTGCCAACTGCCGTCATTTCCCTCAATCGCAGCCAGGAGTTCCGGCGTGAGCTCCAGCGCAAGCATGTTCGCACGATCAAGCCCCGTCAGCGTGATCTTCGTGCTGCTGAGATCATCCTTCACCGCCTCCGTGAAGCTCAGTGTGCACTCACTGTCGCCCAAGTTCACGTTCCCGAAGTTGAATTGATCCGCCCCCAGCGTCAGATCGCCGCCCAAAGTCAAGCTCGACAAACCGTCACCCGTCATCGCAGTGATGCTGCCGCCCGCAGCAAGCGTCAAGTCGCCCGTAGTCGCATTCAGGTTCGTAAGGCTGCTGCTCCCGCTGAGCACCAACGTACCCTGCGTCATGGTCACGGCCGCACCTGTCAAGCCCTGCGTCAGCGTGAGCGTGTTAGCAGAATTCACCGTGACGTCTGTGCCCGTGTAGTTGCTCAACTCTGCATTCGCCCCAGTGAACTTCAGTCCCGTGCTGATCGCTGTTCCGATCGCCTCTGCAGGAGCCCCAGTATTATTCAGCACAAGCGTGCCAATGCCACCATCCGCCGTGCCGGTGATGCTCCCTGCGCCGCTCAGCGTGGTCACCGTCAAACTACGGTTCGCCCCCACCTGCACTTTCGCACCCGTTTCCACCGTCAGCGTGCTCGCCGTGCTATCCGTCTCAGAGGCCGCGCCCGCATCGCTCAAGGTCAGGACACTACCCGCGCCGGTGAGGCTCACCTCGCCACCCACCGTCATCGTGCCGCCAATCGTGACCTGTCCGCCATCTCGCACGGAAACCCCCAAAGCTGTGGACAGGAGGTTTCCCGTCAGCTCCACCGTGCCGTTTTTGCCGATGGTAACCGTTGTTGGGTTGCTATTATACTGCTCCAGAGTCAGATTCCCCGTTTCAAGTTTCGCACTCTTTCCATCCTCGGCTTGCACCGACACCGTCCCATGTGTAGTTATATCCACAGAACTTGCCTTATCATCCGATGGTTTGGTGGACAGCGTCCCCTCGGACACAGTCAGACCGAACACGTTGAACACCTTGCCCCCTGAAGCCGCTCCCGTAATCCTCTGCGTGCCCGCCCCAGTCTTTTCGAGAGATCCCCAGAAAGAGCTACTCTGCCCTATATTCACCTCTGCCGTCTTATTCTCTGAGCAATTGATCACAATGGTAGCCCATTGGCTATCTGCCGCCATAACATAACCCGAGCCACTTCCCTGTAATCCACCGATGATGTAGCGTGTTCCGTCTCCGGTCGATGTCGTAACTCCTTCAGCATTGGTGAATTTGACGCCACCCGCGCTCACATCCAAAATCACGCCACTCAAATCAACCGTCTTGTCATCTTCTCCGGCAATCTGGAATTGCAAAGTTCCTTCCGTTACGGCAATGGTTCCGCCATTCGACACAGCGCCGGTGATGGTCAAATTCGCTCCTCCGGTCTTGGTGAGGGTCTTTTGCGCCAAATCCAAACTCCCCGAGATGGTCAGGTTTTTATCGGTTTGAATGGTAGCACCGGTACTGCCGTCCCCTCCCTTCGCCAGTGACACATTCCAGGCAATTGCCTTGTCGACACTGCTGGTATACAGCGCCGCTGCATGACTCTCACCCCCGGCGCCGTCCAGATACAACGTACGAGCCGTACCGTCCGCTCCTTCCCGTGTACCAAAGGCACCGGCTCTGTAATACCACAAACTCGCGCCGCTCTCAACCACAACAGAATCCAGCACCTTATTGAACACATTCGTAGCATCGTTATTGCAAGTAGCCAACACGCTATCCCCGCGAAGCACAATACTTCCTATACCCGCACTACCGTTGAGCATGCCGTAAAGTCCCGTTTGGGTGTTCTCACGGGTTCCATGACTATATGCACCAGTACTCATGAAAGTCCCCCCAAGTTCCTGAACCACAATACTTCCCTCGCCCGACACAGCACCGGTGGAGTACGCGTCGTAAACGGTCTTGTTCACCACAAACTCGCCTCCCGCCTTCACGTTCACGCCGCCGGTGGCAGTGAATGCAGTAACAGTACCCAGCGTGACACTCGAACCGCCCTCGATATCCACGCTGCCGAACGAGACACTGCCGTTGTTGAAGGTCACATCAGCGACGGTCACAGATCCGCTTTCAGAATCAGTCGCGCCCACCGTGAGAGCGCCGTCCACCGTGAGAGAGCCGCCGGAGAAGGTCCAGCCCGCCTCGCCCTCGCCGCTCGTCACGGTCATCTTGCCGGTCTCCACGCCGCCCTCGTCAATCGTCACCGACTTGTCCACATTCTCAACCTCGCCATCAAACACCACGAAGGTGCCGGTGGTGAACACGTCACCGTCCGCCTCGAAAGCAGTGTTGTCAGCCCACGTTCCCGTATCGCCCGTCTGACCCCAGACAAGGGCAGTATCATCGCCCCAAATGAGTTGCCCGTCGGCGTTGAGCGCGACGCGTCCGAGCGCGTGAGTGTCGTCACCGGTGAGGGACACAAGGATCTTCTCCAAGTAATCCTCCTTCATTCCCTGCACCAGCAGGATATTACCACTCTCCGCCTCGCCCAGCATGGCTTTCGTGAGCGCCAGCGTCAGCGTTCCCTCGCCCGTCACACTGGCGCCCTCCCCCAACACCAGCTTCTGCGCGCCGACGCCCTGAATCGTCGTCAGCGTCAGTATATTGTCATTGGTCAGATTGAGTACACCCGTACTCGCCAAGGCCAAATTCCCGCTGTTCACCGCCAACTCTGCGGCCCCCGTTGCGCCCAGCGTCAGACTCGTGAGATCCTGGCTCGCTCCTCCTTGCAGCGTGAGCTTGCCTCCCTGCACCGCCAACGCCGTGCCGCCAAAGGCATCCTCCAGGGTATAATTCTTCCCGCCCGCGTACGTGAAGCCGCTGCTCACCGTGCCGGCAAAGTTCCCTCCATCGGTGTCATTCAGCACAAGCATGCCCGTCCCCTGGATCGTGCCTTCATTGGTCAAACTGCTGGCGTTCACCACACCATCCACCTTAAGGATACCGACTCTTACTGCATCGAAAGATACATCCCCGAGATTCACCACCTTCTCGTCGGCCCCCACAATCAAGGTGCCGCTGGTAACCGTCGTTCTCGCCGCCGTCACACGGCCGGAGAACTGTTGAATGTTCGCGCCATTCATCGTGAGCGAGCTAACAATCAAATCACCGCTGTAGTTGTTTGCTTTTCCTCCTGCCGTGATCGTCAGTGTCAGGTTGTCCTCTGCATCCAGAGCATTCCCCTCCGCGTCCTGCAGCACAAAATCGCCAATCATTCCGCCCAACTTCAGCGTCGAGCTACTTTGCAGCCTCAAGTAGCCACTCCCTTTGCCAGCTCTTCTCACTGCCCCCGCCACATCGTTCTCCGCGTTCGCGAGAACAAGCGTACCATTCGTCAACCAAATGTGCCCCGTCGCAGTCACATTCTTCCCCGCGTCAGCAGCACCCAACACCAATGTGCCGCCTTCCACGGTGATGTCCTTACCTGCGAAGGCGCCGGTGATGCTCTGCGTGCCCGTACCGCGCTTGACAAGCGTCAAGGTACCCGTCACATTCGCGTTCACCGTAGCCCCTCCCTCCATCGCCGTTCCGTCAACCGCCGTCCCGTCGAAGTCGATGATGAGCTTGGAATCTGCTGCCGAGCCGTTGATCGAGACGTTGGTGAGGCCGTCACCTCCTTCCAGATACTTCACCGTGTAGCCATCCGTTGCCGTGGCAGTGACATCCAGCACGCGCCCGGTGCTGTCAGCATAGTAGTTCTCAACTCCCGTGCTATCCGCTGAGAAGCTGATGGCGTAGTTTGCCAAAGCGCCAGCAGCATCGTAGTTCAGCTTGATGGTGCCGCCCTCGATATCGAAGCGACCAGTGCTGTCCAGAGCCGTGGCAAAGACGCCACTCAACTGCAATACGCTCTCGGCCCGCTTGGTGATCGTGTTCCCTTGACCATTCAATGTGCCGGTCAGGTTGAAGATACTATTTGTGTTAATCGCTGACAGACCTCCAGCGGTGACAACAATTGATGTATCATCTTCGGCAACAATGTCCCAATCGGACGACCAATTACCTCCGTTCTGCACGTACACGTACAACGCAGCCTCCATGCCGTTGACATCACCGGCTCCCCACCCGTTCGGCATATCACTATCCTTATGGTGGGAACCATTGCCACTCAAGTGCAAGGTGTTGCCGTGCTTCTTCTCGCCGGCGTTCAGAGCGCTTCCATTCCAGATCAGCAGGGTGTTGTTATCATTCACCCAAATGTCCCGAACGTACGACAGTTTCTTTGAATCATTCGCCGCATTATTTTGTTGGAGAACAAGAGTCGTCCGAGCATCACCCGCCGAGGAGAGTCGCAAACTCCCCAATGATTTTGGTTGCGGTTGATTCGCGATCTCATGCCTGAGGAGGTAGAACAAGTACGTATCATTTGTAGTACCGCCATTTGTTTTGGCTCCGATCCCCGCAAGCACCAACTCGCCTTCACCGTGTACATACGCAAGCGTGGTTGACTGAGGCAGATTCAGCAATGTAATTGAACTCGCGCCGCTGAAGACGAGCTTGCCGCCCTCATCGATGTTGATCACGTAGCCATCTCCGTCTGTGTCAGCGAACGCCCTCTTCGTGTTGGTGGCGTAAAGGGTCACCTCCGCATTGTTCCCGATCGTCAGTTCACCCTTAAGTTGGAGAGTACTCGAGCCTGCACCTCCCGCCGTTCCGATGCTCAGCGAGCCGGAATTGACCGTGATGCTTCCGGGCTCCACGGCGCCCGTGAGGGTCTGCGTGCCGTCGGAGGTAATCGCCAGGCTGCCGGCAATCGCGCTGCCGATCGTACCCGTGCCCTTCAGGTTGAGCGTGCCGAAGCCGTTGATGGTGCCGCTGGTCAGGTTTGCACTGTTCAGAGTCAGGGCGGCGGTACTGTTCGTCTCCGCACCGCCGATGGTCAGCGTACCGGCATCGCCGAATTCCAGCGCGCCGATCGTGTTGCCCGTGCCATTCAGCGTGGTGGTGCCGTTCACAACGAGCGTACCCCTGCCGGTCAAGTTGCCATCGCCCACAGTAGCCGTGCCGCTCAAGGTTAGCATGCTGCCGCTGTTTACCAGAGCCGAGTTCAGGTTGGTCGTCTCGCCCGCGAAAGTTTGGCTTGCTGCCGTTGCCTGCTCATCACCCAAGGTGAGGTTCAGCTCGCTCACCGTACCACTGAAGCTATTGTCGTCGCTCGTACCGGTCACGGTCAAGGTGCCGCTCAGCGTACCAACCTCACCCTTCACGCCGGTGACGCTCAGGCTGCTGCCGGTGGTCGTGCCGCCGGTAACCTTCAGCATGTTGCTCAGCGTGCCGCCCAAGTTCACAAAGCCGGCGGTAGCCAACTCACCCGTGGCGGTTGCTCCCAGCGTGGCGCTCAGTGTGCCCGTCTCATCGCTGCCGCCTTGCAACACGCCGCCGGTGGC
>CANQSS010000070.1 GCA_947626545.1 uncultured Akkermansia sp.
GTAAATAACCAACGGCTTGTGCTGCACAACGTGCCGTTTGCTACCTATTGGGGGTGCTTTTTCTTGGGACGGATGTGGTTTTGTGGGATGATTTCTCAGAATTGGTATTGACAGAGAGGATGCTGTGTGGTAAGAATTGTTGCGAGGGCAGGATGGGCTCGCACGCAGCAAGGAATTCGGACCTACTGGTAAGACGTCATGCCCTCATCTTTTTTTGAGAGTCTGAGGAAGTAAAGTTGGATATGTTGGCGACTTTGTGGAAATGCTTTGTGGGGTCATTCCACAAAAATATACAAAGAGCGCAGACTTCTCCACCAAGCAAAAGAATAAGGAACGGAAAACTTCAGGTGCTTGAAGCTCCAGCCCTTCACCCTGCCATATGGGAGCACCCCTGGCAAGGAAACGGGGAACGACTTCATTCCACCACATCGAGACGCCTCTGTCAACGAGAAAAATTGCGCGTGATAAAGATAAACCTGAAAAGAAAAGGCCCAAACCATGAGTTTGAGCCTACGGACGGGTAACACGGCGCACGTGCCCAGTTTACTCGCAGAAAATCTCAGTTCCCTTTCTGCAAGGTGCCGTCCGGACTTTCAGGCTAGCACTCCGCACAGCCGTTGTCAACATAAAAAACCGCGGCCCCACGGCAAACGCATTTGAGAGAAGGTCATCAACAGAGAAAATGCTCTTATTGACTGATATCCCTGTTTATACGTATCAAAATCATCACAATAACCGGTCATCATAATGATGGATCTAGAGGAATCTCTGCATACGTTAATGTTCCGAAAAGAATCTGCGCAACGCGCACATTATTAATAAATCGTACATCGTAAATCGAAAGTTGACTCACCGCCGCCCCATCGGCCTGGTTGCTTCGGAGTCGCCTCACGACTCCTCACCCCTTCGGGGCAAAAGCTGCGCTTTTGGCCAAACTGGCTTACAGCCGTCGCCAGTTTTCACCCTTCGGGCAGCGCCTTCGCGCTGTCCATACGCACTTACCGCCCGCTAACGCGTGCGCCCTCATCGGGGCCGTCGTGCGTGTTGTACATAGGCAACCGCATTTTCTAATGCGGTTGCCCTGAATGCGTTTGCCCTAGAGTTGACAGGGGAAGAATAGAGTGACATAATGGGCAAGATGATTTATGAGGAGATAGAACAGCTCGTAGCAGGGGGAGAGAGTGCAACGCTGGAGTTTAAACGAACGACCGGAGAGCTCCACAAAGGTATGGAGACTGCATGCGCTTTCCTCAACTCTGATGGAGGATGGCTTCTCTTTGGAGTAACTCCCGGCTCGAAAATTGTCGGTCAAGAAGTAACGGATAAGACGCAGCAGGAAATAGCTAATCACTTGCGCAAAATTGACCCGGCAGTTGAAGTGGAGGCAGAGTACATTGAAGTTCCTGGCAGATCCAATCATTACGTCATTGCCCTCCACTTTGACGTGGACCAATGCAGAAACAGTCCTTATTGCTACGATGGGCGTTCGTTTTATAAAGTGGAAAGCACAACCGCTCTCATGCCACGCGTCCTGTACGAAGAGAAATTGCGCAAGAGCAACCCTCAACGTTTCAGTTGGGAAAATACGCCCGACGACCAACTCGGACCGGATGATTTGGATATGGAGCTCGTTCATCAGACCCTATACGATGGCATCGCGAGCCACCGTATTCCAGCGCTCACTATGGTTCTCCGGGAACCCATGAAAATTCTGCAAAAATTAGGCGTTGCGGCAGGTGACGGCGTTCTTTCCAATGCTGCTCTTGTCCTTTTTGGCAAGGAACCCGCATTCAAACACCCGCAGTGCAGGGTACGGCTTGCTCGCTTTGAAGGGACAGATAAGGTCGCCATTCGGGATCAGACAGTCTGCGCAAAAAATCTCTTCGAACAATACAATGCTGTTGTGGACTTCTGCCTGAAACACCTCAATCTCAGCGGGCATGTCGAAGGAGCGTTCCGTAAGGACTCTCTCACAGTTCCACTAAGCGTTATCCGTGAGGCTGCTGTCAATATGATTTGCCATCGGTCATGGGATGCTCGGAACATGACTCCCACTGTAGCTATCTACGAGGATCGCATTGTTTTTCAAAATCCGGGAGCCTTCCCCAACGGCACGAAATGGCAGGATTTTGCGGACAATCGTCTCAATTCCCGCCCTCCTAACCCCACCATTGCCGATGTATTTTATAGCCGTGGCATTATTGAAAGCTGGGGCAGGGGCATTGGACTGATTATGGAGGAGTGCCGCAGGAAGGGACTTCCCCCTCCGCATTATGAAACCCTCGCTTCTTCGGTCAGCCTGACGATACGTTTCCAATCAAATCTTGGGTACCTACAAAGGTCTGCTGCAGAGTCAACGAGAGAAAGCGAGAAGTCACGGCGTATTAAGCGAAAGATTCTCGATTTCTGTAAGACTCCACGCAGCGCAACAGAAATATTGGAAATGCTTCAGATGAAGGATAAGAAATGGGTGCGTCAGCACTATCTCCTCCCGCTCCTCAACAGCGAGTTGGAATTAACAATTCCCGAAATGCCTAACAGCAGACAGCAGAAATATCGTACCAAAGAAACGGGGACTCCCCCAGTCATCCCCCCCAGTCATCCCCCCCAGTCAAATATCTAATCTATTCTTTATCAGTATTAATTTTTCTCATCCCCCCCAGTCGTCCCCCCCAGTCATCCCCCCCAGTTTACGGTTTACGATGTGTGATGTGTGAGGTGGAACTAAAAAACATGAACGATAACCTCTATAAGGCAATGAACGAAAACGACATGATCCATCGGATGCGCGAAGCGGCTGAGCGCGGGGACGCAGAGGCTGCTGCGGATCTTGGGGTAAGCTACATGAGGGGTGAAGGAGTGGAGAGGAACCAGGAAGAGGCGGTGAAGTGGTATCGCCTGGCAGCGGAACAGGGGCATGCGGATGCGCAGTGTAACCTTGGTGTGTGCTATTACACCGGTACGGGGGTGCGCAAGAACAAGGCGAAGGCGGTGGAGTGGTACCGCATGGCGGCAGATCAGGGGCATGCGCGTGCGCAATTTGACCTTGGCTGGTTCTATGAGACCGGCAGTGGAGTGAACAAGGACATGACGGAGGCGGTGAAGTGGTACCGCAAGGCGGCGGAGCAGGGGCATGCGGATGCGCAGTGCGACCTTGGTTGGTGCTATGAGACCGGCAATGGAGTGAGCAAGAACTATGCGAAGGCAGCGAAGTGGTACCGCCTAGCGGCGGAGCAGGGGGATGCGGTGGCGCAATGTAACCTTGGCTGGTGCTATGAGACCGGCAATGGAGTGAGCAAGGACATGACGGAGGCTGTGAGGCTGTACCGCTTGGCGGCGGAGCAGAAGCATGCGGGTGCGCAGAATAATCTCGGCGTGTGCTATGAGAATGGCAATGGGGTGAACAAGAACATAACGGAGGCGGTGAAGTGGTACCGCCTAGCGGCAGATCAGGACAATGCGAATGCGCAGTGTAGCCTTGGCGTGTGCTATGAGACCGGCGATGGAGTGAGCAAGGACATGACGGAGGCTGTGAGGCTGTACCGCTTGTCGGCGGAGCTGGGGCATGTGGATGCGCAGTATAGCCTTGGCGCGTGCTATTACACCGGTACGGGGGTGCGCAAGGACATGGCGGAGGTGGTGAAATGGTGGCGCAAGGCAGCGGAACAGGGGCATGCGGATGCGCAGTGTAACCTTGGTGTGTGCTATTACACCGGTACGGGGGTGCGCAAGGACAAGGCGAAGGCGGTGGAGTGGTACCGCATGGCGGCAGAGCAGGGGCATGCGCGTGCGCAATTTGACCTTGGCTGGTTCTATGAGACCGGCAGTGGAGTGAACAAGGACATGACGGAGGCGGTGAAGTGGTACCGCAAGGCGGCGGAGCAGGGGCATGCGGATGCGCAGTGCGACCTTGGTTGGTGCTATGAGACCGGCAATGGAGTGAGCAAGAACTATGCGAAGGCAGCGAAGTGGTACCGCCTAGCGGCGGAGCAGGGGGATGCGGTGGCGCAATGTAACCTTGGCTGGTGCTATGAGACCGGCAATGGAGTGAGCAAGGACATGACGGAGGCTGTGAGGCTGTACCGCTTGGCGGCGGAGCAGAAGCATGCGGGTGCGCAGAATAATCTCGGCGTGTGCTATGAGAATGGCAATGGGGTGAACAAGAACATAACGGAGGCGGTGAAGTGGTACCGCCTAGCGGCAGATCAGGACAATGCGAATGCGCAGTGTAGCCTTGGCGTGTGCTATGAGACCGGCGATGGAGTGAGCAAGGACATGACGGAGGCTGTGAGGCTGTACCGCTTGTCGGCGGAGCTGGGGCATGCGGTGGCGCAGTTTAATCTTGGCTGGTGCTATGCGACCGGCAGTGGGGTGAACAAGGACATGGCGCAGGCTGTGAAATGGTTTCGCTTGTCGGCGGAGCAGGGAAATGTGAATGCGCAGTATAACCTCGGCGTGTGCTACTATGATGGTACCGGCATACGTAAGGATCGAGCAGAGGCAAAGCGGTGGTTCCGGAAAGCAGCGGAACAGGGGAATGAAGATGCCAAGAAGGCCTTGCAGCAACTGTAGGCTGCTGCCTATGTACGATGTTGGATGTACGATTTCGATTTTCGCGGGCGTTGCGCGGGGATGCGCTGCCCAGTGGTGAAAACTGCCGACGGCCCCAAGCAGCTGCTCTGTAGCTGCTCACTTACGATTGCAGCGTGCCTGCAACGGGCTTGCAACGGATCTGCAGCCACATTTCGTTCCATGAAAAAACGACCCATTTTGGCGGAACGGAATTTTGAAAGCCACTCAACCCGGAATCAAAGAGATAGAAAAAGCTCGTGCGGCAACACGCTCGGCTCAATCCTATTGAGCTTAATAGCAAATCAAAAGAACGGTTGAAGGAACGCCGCAAATCCTCTCACAAAAGCCTTGCAAATCCTGACGAAAACGCTATGCTGTCGGAGGGTCGTTCATCTTAATGTATGATGCACCCACCTCTCTTCCTTCTCGTTAAAACAATACCAAACACCTCTACCCCTCTCCACACATGATGATCGAAAAGAAAAGTCTAAATGAAGCTCTCTTCCGGAAAGTCGCGGATCCCGAAGTCTCCGTGGAAGAAGTCCGGGCGCTCATCGATGCCGGTGCGGATGTCAATGCTGCCGACGAGGATGGACGACCTGCGCTTATATTGGCGGCGGAGAGTGGACACGAGGAGATTGTCAAGTTGCTGCTGGATGCCGGTGCGGATGTCAACGTTGTGGAGCGGGGCTGGGATGGCCATACTGCGCTTGCGGAGGCGGCGGACGAGGGACACGTGGAGGTTGTCAAACTCCTGCTGGAGGCTGGTGCAGATGTCAATGTCGCGGATGAGTATGAAGGAAATACCGCGCTTACGTGGGCAGTGCAGAGAGGACACGTGGAGATTGTGAAACTCCTGCTGAAGGCTGGGGCGGATATCCATGCGGTGGACGAGTATGGAGATACTGCGCTTATGGAGGCGGCGGCGTGGGGACACGTGGAGATTGTCAAACTGCTGCTGGAGGTCGGGGCGGATGTCCATGCTGCGAACGAGAGTGGCGATACTGCACTTACATTGGCGGCGCATAATGGACGCGTGGAGATTGTCAAACTCCTGATGGGGGCCGGGGTGAATATCCATGCTGCGGACGAGAGTGGCAATACTGCGCTTGTGGCGGCCGCAGGCCACGAGGAGGTTTTCAAACTCCTGCTGGAGGCCGGGGCGGATGTCCATGTTGCCGACGAGGATGGGCGAACTGCGCTTATGGAGGCGGCGGGGTGTGGATGCGTGGAGGTTGTGAAACTTCTGCTAGAGGGAGGAGCTGATGTCAATGCCGCAGACGAGAATGGAAATACTGCGCTTACATTGGCGGCGCATGAGGGACACGTGAAGATTGTCAAACTCCTGATGGGAGCCGGGGCGGATGTCCATGCTGCCGATGAGGATGGGCAAACTGCGCTTGTGCGGGCGGCGCTGTGTGGACGAGAGGAGGTTGTGAAACTGCTGCTGGATGCCAGTGCGGATGTCGATGCTGTGGACAAGGAGGGGAGGACCGCGCTTACGTTGGCGGTGCAGAGAGGACACGTGGAGGTTGTGAAACTGCTGCTGGATGCCGGGGCGGATACCTATGCTGTGGCCAAGGATGGAAATACCGCGCTTATGTGGGCGGCGAAGAAGGGATACAAGGAGGTTGTGAAACTCCTGCTGGATGCCGGGGCGGATGTCAATGCTGCGACCAAGTATGGGTGGACTGCGCTCATGAGGGCGGCGCAGTGGGGAAACGTGGCGACTGTCAAACTACTGTTGGACGCCGGGGTGGATGTCAATGCTGCGGACACGGATGGGAAGACCGCGCTCATGAGGACGGTGCAGTGGGGATCGAGGCCCGAGGAGATTGTAAAGCTGCTGCTGGAGGCTGGTGCGGATGTCCATGCTGCGACCGTGAATGGGTGGACTGTGCTCATGGCGGCAGCGCGGCGTGGGCACGTGGATATGGTGAAACTCCTGCTGAAAACCAGGGCGGATGTCCATGCTGCGGACAAGAATGGGCAGACTGCGCTTATGGCGGCGGCGCAGTGGGGACACGAGGGGATTGTCAAACTGCTGCTGGAGGCCGGGGCGGATGCCAATGCCGCGGACAAGGAGGGGCGAACGGCGCTTGTGGTGGCAGCGCAAGAGGAACACAGTGAGATTGTCAAACTATTGGTGGAGGCAGGTGCACATTTCCCTGATGCGGACAAGGAGAGGACATAGGGCCCGCCTTGAGGCAACTGCAAAGCAAGCGCAGTTGCGTGCTTGCAACGTGCCTGCAACGGGCTTGCAACCACATTTCGTTCCATGAAAAAACGACCCATTTTGGCGGAACGCAATTTTGAAAGTCTCTCAACCCGGAATCAAAGAGATAGAAAAAGCTCGTGCGGCAACACGCTCGGCTCAATCCTATTGAGTTTAATAGCAAATCAGAAGAACGGTTGAAGGAACGCTGCGAATCCTCTCACAAAAGCCTTGCAAATCCTGACGAAAACGCTATGCTGTCAGAGGGTTGTTCATCTTAATGTATGATGCACCCACCTCTCTCCCTTCTCGTTAAAACAATACCAAACACCTCTACCCCTCTCCACACATGATGATCGAAAAGAAAAGTCTAAATGAAGCTCTCTTCCGGAAAGTCGCGGATCCCAAAGTCTCCGTGGAAGAAGTCCGGGCGCTCATTAGCGCAGGGGCGGATGTCCATGCTGCCGACGAGGATGGACGACCTGCGCTTACGTGGGCGGCGCGCGAGGGACACGTGGAGATTGCGAAACTTCTGCTGGAGGCCGGGGCGGATGCCAATGCTGCGGACACGGATGGGAAGACCGCGCTTATGTGGGCGGCGTGGTGGGGGAACGAGGAGACGGTCAAACTCCTGCTGGAAGCCGGGGCGGATGCCAACGTTGAGGACAAGTATGGGCAGACTGCGCTTAGGCGGGCGGCGTGTGGGGGATACGAGGGGATTGTCAAACTGCTGCTGGAAGCCGGGGCAGATGTCCATGCAGCGGACAAGGGTGGGTGGAGTGCGCTCATGTGGGCGGCGGAAAAGGGACATGTGGAGGTTGTGAAACTGCTGCTGAATGCCGGGGCGGATGTCCATGCTGTGGACTTGGGTGGAAACACTGCGATTATGCGGGCGGTGCAGGAGGGACATGTGGAGGTTGTCAAGCTGCTGCTGGAGGTCGGGGCGGATGTCAATGCTGCGGACGAGGATGGAAATACCGCGCTTATGGCGGCGGAGGTGAATGGCCACGAGGAGGTTGTCAAACTGCTGCTGGACGCCGGGGCGGATGTTAATGCTGCGACCAAGTATGGGTGGACTGCGCCCATGTCGGCGGCGTATATGGGACACGTGGAGATGGTGAAACTCCTGCTGGATGCTGGGGCGGATGTCAATGCTGGGACTGAGCGTGGGGGTACTGCGCTTACGTGGGCGGCGCGGTATGGACACGATGGGACTGTCAACCTCCTGCTGGAGGCCGGGGCGGATGTCAATGCCGCAGACGAGAATGGATATACTGCGCTTATGGCGGCGGCGGATGGAGGACACGAGGGGATTGTCAAACTATTGCTGGATGCCGGTGCAAATGTCCATGTTGCGGACGTGTTTGGGCAGACTGCGCTTATGGCGGCGGCGCAGCGTGGATACGAGGGGATTGTCAAACTATTGCTGGATGCCGGGGCGGATGTCAATGCTGCCGATGAGGATGGGCAAACTGCGCTTGTGCGGGCGTCGCAGGAGGGACACGTGGAGATTGTGAAGCTTCTGCTGGAGGCTGGGGCGGATGTCCAT
The DNA here is from genome assembly GCA_947626545.1 of uncultured Akkermansia sp. GTDB lineage: Bacteria > Verrucomicrobiota > Verrucomicrobiia > Verrucomicrobiales > Akkermansiaceae > Akkermansia. The sequence continues at coordinate 8,337 of CANQSS010000070.1, forward strand.
GCTGCGGACAAGGAGGGGTGGACTGCGCTTATGAGGGCGACGGGCCACGTGGAGATTGTGAAACTCCTGCTAGAGGCCGGGGCGGACGCCAATGCTGCGACCAAGGATGGAAGTACTGCGCTTACGTGGGCGGCGCTGTGGGGACCTGTGGAGGCTGTCAAACTGCTGCTGGAGGCTGGGGCGGATGTCAATGCCGCGGACAAGGATGGAAGGACTGCGCTTATGGAGGCGACGCCGCGTGAACACGTGGAGATGGTGAAACTGCTGCTGGAGGCCGGGGCAGATGCCAATGCCGCGGACAAGGAGGGGAGTACTGCGCTTACGTTGGCGGCGTTTAGGGGGCACGTGGAAATTGTCAAACTGCTGCTGGAGGCCGGGGCGGATGCCAATGCCGCGGACAAGGAGAGGCAGGCTGCGCTCACGCAGGCGGTGAAGCGGGGGTGCATGAACATGGAGGTTGTCGAACTCCTGTTGGAAGTCGGGGTGGATGTCAATGCTGCGGACAAGGATGGAGGTACTGCGCTCATGGAGGCGGTGAAGGGGAGGGACGTGGAGGTTGTCGAACTCCTGCTGGAGGCCGGAGCGCATGTGAATGCTGCGACCAAGGATGGGTGGACCGCGCTTATGTGGGCGGCGTGGTGTGGACGCGTGGAAATTGTCAAACTTCTGCTAGAGGCCGGGGCGAATATCCATGCTGCGGACAAGGATGGAAGGACTGCGCTCACGGAGGCGGCGAAGTGGGGAGCCGAGGAGGTTGTCGAACTCCTGCTGGATGCCGGGGCGGATGTGAATGCCGCGACCAAGGAGGGGAGGACCGCGCTTATGGCGGCGGAGGATGAAGGGTACGAGGGGATTGTCAAGCTGCTGCTGGGGGCCGGGGCGGATTTCCCTGATGCGGACAAGGAGAGGACATAAGGCAACCGCCTTGAGGCAACTGCAAAGCAAGCGCAGTTGTGTGCTTGCAACGTGCCTGCAACGGGCTTGCAACCACGTTTCGTCCCACGAAAAAACGACCCATTTTGGCGGAACGGAATTTTGAAAGTCTCTCAACCCGGAATCAAAGAGATAGAAAAAGCTCGTGCAGCAACACGCTCGGCTCAATCCTATTGAGCTTAATAGCAAATCAGAAGAACGATTGAAGGAACGCCGCAAATCCTCTCACAAAAGCCTTGCAAATCCTGACGAAAACGCTATGCTGTCGGAGGGCCGTTCACTTTGAGGCATGATGCACTCGCTTCTCATCAAAACAATACCAAACACCTCCACCCCTCCCCACGCACATGATGATCGAAAAGAAAAGTCTAAATGAAGCTCTCTTCCAGAAAGTCGCGGATCCCGAAGTCTCCGTGGAAGAAGTCCGGGCGCTCATCGATGCTGGGGCGAATGTCCATGCTGCGGACATGTATGGAAGCACCGCACTTATGTTGGCGGCGCGGTGGGGGCACGTGGATATGGTGAAACTCCTGCTGAAGGCCGGGGCGAATATCCGTGCTGCGGATAAGGAGGGACGAACGGCGCTCATGTGGGCGGCGCGCAAGGAACACGCGGAGGTTGTGAAACTCCTGCTGGAGGTAGGTGCGGATGTCAATACCGCGGATAAGCAAAAAAGTAGTGTGCTTATGTGGATGGCGCGCAAAGGATACGAGGAGATCGTCAAACTCCTGCTGGAAGTAGGGGCAGATGTCCATGCTACGGATAAGGCCGGAGATACCGCGCCCATGTGGGCGGCGCAGAGAGGCCGCGTGGAGATCGTGAAACTGCTGCAGGAGTCCGGGGCAGATGTCCATGCAGCGGATAAGGCCGGAATTACTGCGCTTATGTGGGCGGCGCAGAGGGGTCACGTGGAGGTTGTGAAACTCTTGCTGGAGACCGGTGCGAATGCCCATGCTGCGGATAAGGATGGAAATACCGCGCTCACGTGGGCGGCGCAGAGAGGGCACGTGGAGGTCGTGAAACTCCTGTTGGGGGCCGGTGCGGATGTCAATGTTGCGACCAAGGGTGGGGAGACTCCGCTTACGGTGGCGGCTCATGAGGGGTATTTGGAGGTTGTGAAACTCCTGCTGGATGCCGGTGCGGATGTCAATGCTGCGACCAAAGGTGGATATACTGCGCTCATGACGGCGAATTGGGTACACGTGGAGATTGTCAAACTCTTGCTGGATGCCGGCGCGGATGTCAATGTTGTGGGCAAGTATGGGAGAACTGTGCTTACGGTGGCGGCGGAAAAGGGATGCGTGGAAATTGTGAAACTCCTGCTGGATGCCGGTGCAGATGTCCATGCCGCCGACGAGGATGGGCGAACTGCGCTTATGGAGGCGGCGGGGTGTGGACACGTGGAGGTTGTCAAACTCCTGCTGGAGGCTGGTGCAGATGTCAATGTCGCGGATGAGTATGATGGAAATACCGCGCTTACGTGGGCGGCGCATGAGGGACACGTGGAGATTGTCAAACTCCTGCTGGAGGCCGGGGCGGATGTCCATGCTGCCGACGAGGATGGGCGAACTGCG
>CANQSS010000071.1 GCA_947626545.1 uncultured Akkermansia sp.
CTCATCCACCGTGAGGCAGCACCCATTCACCGCGACTGAATCCCCGCGCGAAAGTTCGTGCGCAAAGGGGACGTCAATTGTGTAGCGCGCGCCCTCTGCGATGGGGGTACTGTTGCGCACGCATCCCGTACATTCTACTAACCCGGTAAACATGGTTTAAAACAACGTGAACATGAGGAACATAATCACCGTGGGCAAGAAAGCCCAGATGAACAATTTTCCGGCGCTGATGCCAGATTTGAAATACTTGCCCAGGATGGCTTGACCGGCAGGGTTGGGAGCATTGGCAATCACAGTGAGACCGCCGCCCGTCACCGCGCCGGCAACAATGGCGTAACGAATGGCCTCCGGCAAGTTTGGCACCGTGCTGGAAAGGAAGGTGACGGAGGCGTTGTCATTAAAGGCAGTGAGCACGCTCGCCACGCCCATCGTCGCTTCTGCGCCCAGATCAGCCAGGGCCTGCAGCACCGGCTGCATCCACCAGCCCTGCACGCCCCCGAGAATGAGCAGCCCTGCAAGGAAAAATGCCACCAGCAAGGGCACCTTGATGGAAAAGGCATTCTGGTACTGCGGGGTAGCCATCGTAAAGCCCAGGAAGAACATGAAGCCGCCAATGAAGATGGCGGGGTGATGAGCAAACGTCACGGTCCATGCCAGGAAAATGATGGAAACGACATAAACCCAGATGGGAATGACATCCTGCCGATCCTCCCAAGATGTAGGCACAGATCCGTCAAAAGACGCATTCTGTCGCTGAACTTCAGCAAGGCGCCTGAACTCCTTGGTGAATACCGCAAAATAAATCAAATTGGCCAGGACAATACCGACAACGGCTTTCCAGCCAAAATGCGTGAACATGTGCGCCATATCCCAATTCCATTTACCCGCCACCATCACAATGGGGGGCGCCGCAAAATGCGTGAGCGTGCCGCCAACCGATACATTCACGAAGAGAAGCGCAATCGTCGCATAGCACAAGCTTACGCTGGGACGAAGCTGGTAGATCTTCTTGCCCAGCAATATGGCAGACAGCGTCATGGCCGCCGGCTCGGTGATGAAGGAGCCCAACAGCGGCGCGATGCAGAGAACGGAGAGCCACCAGGCCGCCGGAGATCCGTTCCCAAACGATGCCCCCAATTTCAGGGTATTCTCCGCCAGACGATAGATGGGGCGCGAGGAGGCAATGACCATAATCACCGCCACAAAAAGGGGTTCGGTAAAGCTGGTATCACGGTCGATGTAGCGCAGGAAATCCTCCATCGAGTAATAATGCTGGCACACCAAGCAGAACGGCACAATCCAGAGCCCGAACACCACCTCAACCTCTCCCAGGAAATGGCAGAGCGTGGAAATGAATGAGACCGGCACACGCTGCTCCGGGTGCAAAATGCGGAAATTCTGCGCGCGCAATTTTTCTTTGTATCGCTTTTCGAGCCTGTGGGCCAATCCTTGGAAAACGGGTGCGAGAAAGGTGTGAAGAATCGCCAGCAGAAATACCAGCGTTGCGGCCAAATTAAACTGATCCACCTCCACGCGATGTTTCAGTTTCTGCCAAAGCGTCATTCCCTGCTCGTTCGGAGCATACGTAGCCAACGGCACAGGAAAACGGCTGTATTGGTCCCCCTTACCCGTGTAATGGTGTGACCACGCCGGCGTGGGGCCGTCGGGATCCACATTTTCCACAATCTTACCGCAATCCGGGCATATCGTCCCCTCCACTGGCGGCTCAAACGCTGTCTTCATGCGGATGTGATCCAGCACGCTGTGTCCGTCGTAGGCGTGGTGAGGGTAGGAAAGGTACTTACGGAGGGATTCGGCGCTCATGGCATTGGCCGCTTCCCGCAACGCAGGACGCACTTTCTCGGGCACCCAGGAGGCCGATAGCAGCTGCTCCTTGAGCTGTTCCTCCGTGAGAGCAGGGGCGGAGGCATCCCGGGCACGGGCATCCGTCGACGCCTCTGCAGCCTTATCTGCCCCCTCTTGGGCCGATTCGACCGCCTGCAGCACCTCTGCCGCATCTTCCTGCTGCGCCGGGCAGGTCATATTCACCAGCATCAGCAGCGCTATCAGAAAAAAAATCTTTTTCATAGTCAGCCTGGCATTGAAGCTTGGGTAAGCTTTGGCAACATACCACAAACAATCGCCGATGAAAAGCTAAAAGTTCCGCGAGCAAATTTCTAAATCGTACGTTGACTCGTAGGCGCCCCATTGCGTTGCTTCGGAGTCGCCCCACGACTGTTGCTTCGGAGTCGCCTCACGACTCCTCACCCCTACGGGGCAAAAGCTATGCTTTCGGCCAAACTGACTTACAGCCGTCGTCAGTTTTCACCCCTCCGGGGCAGCGCGTACGCGCTGTCCATACGAACTTCCCGCGCCGCCGGCCGTTTCCCCGCGCCTCTGGCGCGCTAGCATTCAAATCGTACATCCAACATCGTACATGAGCAGCTGCCTCGCAGCTGCTTGGGGCCGTCGTGCGTGTTGTACATCGTACGTCGTAAATCGTACATAGGCGCGCCAAGCGCCTCCGTCCCCCGCCCCTTTGTAACCACGCCCGCGCACGGTTTCACGACATCCCGCTCGCACTTGCTCCGCCAAATTCCGCGCAACGCGCGCAAATTCGGCAATCGTACCTCGTACCTCGTACCTCGTACATAGGCAACCGCATTTTCTAATGCGGTTGCCCTGCGGGTTGCGTGGGGAGTTTAACGCCGAGTTGCTGCAGGAGATTGGCGGCATCCTCGGAACCTTGTTCGGCGGCGGACGTCAACCATTTAATACCTTCTTTCCGGGAGCGGCGCACGCCGGCACCTTCCACGTAGCAGGCGCCGAGGAAATACTGCGCTCGTTCATCGCCCTGGACAGCTGCGGCGCGGAACCATTTGACGGCCTCGGCATCGTCGCGATCCACTCCTACGCCATCGAAATAGCACAGTCCAAGAGCTGCCTGAGCCGGGATGTAGCCGCCCTCAGCCGCTTGGCGGTACAAGCGTGCGGCTTCTTCAAGGTTTTGCTCGGTGCCGGTGCCACTTTCATTACACACACCCAAGTTGTAAATTGCTTGCAGGTGACCTTGACTTGCCGCCTTGCCAAACCACTCGAGAGCCTTGGCGGCATCTGCCTCGACACCTTCGCCCTTGGCCAGGTAGCGACCAATGCGGCACTGAGCCTCGGCGTTTCCTTGCTCTGCAGCGGCCAAGAACCAGCGTGCAGCTTCCTGCGCACTATGCTCATCGCTTTCTTCGCAATGGATGCCCCATTCGAGCTGCGCTTGTGCGATACCTTGCTCTGCAGCGGCTTTCAGCCACTTGGCGGCCTCAGCATCATCTTGTTTCACTCCCTCACCTTGTGCGTAGCAACGGGAGATTGCGTACTGAGCCGGAGCAAAGCCTTGTTCTGCAGCTCGCTTGCACCACATGGCGGCGGCGGCGGCGTCTTGTTCAACCCCCTCCCCCTTGGCAAAGCAGAGAGCGAGGGCGCACTGACCCTTGGCGTTACCCTGCTGGGCAGACTCGCGGAACCATTTGACGGCCTGCTGCATGTCAGCATTCACTCCGGTACCGAGTCGGCAGGCCTCCGCCAGCATATACTGCGCTTCGGCATGACCGGCTTCTGCCGCCTGCCGGTAGAGTTGAGCGGCCTTTGCTTCATCCTTTTCGACGCCCTCTCCGTGTGCATAGCAGAGCCCGAGGCGCAGGGTAGCATCGCTCACGCCCTGGTCGGATGCTTCCTTGTACCACTTCAACGCCTTTTCCATGTCCTTCTCGACGCCTTCCCCGTTTTCGTAGCACAGTGCGAGCTGTAACTGCGCGTCTGGGAGGCGTTGCTCCGCAGCTTTGCTCAGCCATTCGACAGCTTGGGCGAGGTCCTTATCAATTCCCTCGCCCTGCTTCAGGCAGAGACCAAGAGCGAGTTGCGCCTCCGGCATGTTTTGATCGGCGGCTTTGCGCAACCACTGCACGGCCGCGGCGGGGTCTCTGTCCACCCCTTCACCCTGTTCCAGGCAGAGAGCCAAATTGTACTGGGCCTGTGCGAGACCCTGTTCAGCTGCGGCGCGGAACCACTGGACAGCTTCCCGGGTATCGTCGTTTCCGTTGGCGCGCATGGTCAGGCAGATGGCCAGTTGAAATTGCGCCTCAGCATCGCCTTTTTCTGCGGCGCACCGGAGCCACTTCATTCCTTCCTGGATTTCCTCCTTGGTGAGGTCGTCGCGAGGGCTGGTGAGAACGAAGCCCAGCATGCGCTGTGCGGGAACATAACCCTGCTCAGCAGCTTTGCGCAGCCATTTGGCAGAGTTGGCGGCATCGGGTTCAAGTCCATCACCCTTGGCAAACGCTTCGCCGAGGCAAAACTGCGCCTCGACAAGCCCCTTGTCAGCGGCTTCGCGCAACCAGTGGAGGGCGACCAAAAGATCCTGCTCTACGCCTTCGCCATCGCGGTAGCGTTTGCCCAGCAGCAGCTGTGCTTCTGCGTGACCAGCCTGAGCGGCGATTTGCAGACACTCAAGCAGCTCGCCTTCCCTGGCCTCCGTAACCTTTTGCTGCACCAGAAGCTCGGCTAATTTCATAGCGGCCTCTCCGTGATTTTCCGCCACCGCTTGCCGCAGCCAACCGGCGGCTTCCTGGGTGTTCTGCTCAGCGTTTTCGCCCTCCAGCAACATCTTGGCCAGCTCGACTTTTACTTGGACTGTGCCCTTTTCTGCTGCTGAGCGCAACCAGCGCAGCGCGTCGCCGGTGTTATTGCCTCCCTTTTCCAGCAGGCAATGCGCCAACCAGTACTGAGCGAGACTGTCGCCGTCTTCCGCAGCGCTCAATAAAGTTTTAGCCGCCTTATCCAGTTCCCCATTTTTGTATTGCCGGATGCCTCGTTCCGTCGGCGGAACATAGAGTTTACCCGCCTGCCACATCCCGGTTGCTCCTACGATCAGCCCGGCCAGAATGCCACCGCCGAACCACCAAAAGCGCCGATTCTTCTGCGACGCACTGTCTGTCTTGTTCTGATCTTCGTTCTTCATGGATCTTGTCCGGCAACTTACCACCAATTATACAAAAAAACAAGGATAATCTCAAGGCAAACGCATCAGAAAATGCGTTTGCCTATGTACGATGTTGGATGTACGATGTACGATTTAGAAATTTGGCGAGCCTTCGGCTCGCGGAACTGCGGAGCGTAAGCGAAGGTGGTGGCGGAAAATCAAGCAAGGTGGTAATTCGAAAGGTCTGCGAATTTAGCAGAGCTGCGTCACCGGCTCGACAAATCCATTTACGATGTACGATTTACAAAACTGCCAACGGTGTAAAGTTGAGACGGTGCACATGCGCTGCTCATCCTCCCACGCGCCGCTTTGTAACCACGTCCGACCACGGCTTCACGACATCCCGTCTGCCACCGCCGAATTCCGCGCAGCGCGCACAAGCTCTGCAATCGTACATCGTACATCGTAAATCATACATAGGCAGCAGCCTACGGTTGCTGCATTGCCTACTGGGGGGGCACTCTTTCTTGGGGCAGACGTGGTTTGTTCTATTCTTTCTCCGTTTCGGCTTTAGCGGCCTCGCCGGTGTCTTCGCCATTGGTGAGCCACGCCATCGGGACGCGCACAAAGCGAATCGTCTTGGTGTCATTCGGTTCGAAGATCACACCGAAGTAGCCGGGTTCCAAGGGGCAAACGGCGGAGTATGCAAACGGCCCCTTCCCGAAATCCTTGGCAACCGGCCAGGTCTCGCCGTTGTCATAGCTCATCTTGATAATGCCGTTCTCACGCCCAGTTGAAGGAGCCGTGAAGAGAATGCGACTTTTCCTTCCTCGTTCCTGATCATCCTTGAAGGAGTAGCGCGTCAAACCATTTTGGCAGCCGGTGCAAGGCAGTTCGGGGTGCCCTTTCACCTCACTCCATGACTTTCCGCCATCATCGGAGGTCGCCACGCGGCGCGTACCGGCACCCGGGTAGCTGCGGGCGACCACAAAGATGCCGCCCCTGTCTGTCTCCACCCAAGAAACTTCATTGATCTGCTTGTTCCCTTCAGATTTTTCGCCGATTTTCCATGTCTTACCGTGGTCATCAGAGAAAGCCGCAGTGATAACCCAGTCATTGAACTTGACGGCTTCATTGAAGACAACGACAAGACGCCCTTTGTGCGACCCCCGCGTAAGTTGCACGCCGGGATTGGGCCCGCTGCACGTGAGAGCAGCATCTTTATGTTTGGTGGTGCGGGTGACCTCTTTGGGTTTGCTCCAGTGCTTGCCATCCCTGGATGTCGTGACAAAGTTGCGTACACACTTTTCATCAGTCCATCCCTGAGGTGGGTTTTGACGTTCTCCGGCTCCCGGCGCATAACGCTGGAAAAAGATCAGGATCTGCTTTTTATCCTTATCGTACAGCAGACATGGATTGTTGAACGTGCTTCCCTCCATGCTATCCTTTGCGCAGGCCGCTATGACAGGCTTGCTCCACGTTTTGCCAAAATCCTTGCTAGTGGAAACGACAATGTCATTCTGCGCTTGGTCTGCTGCAGAGTGGCGTCCTTCCGCTGCAGCAATGATCAAACCGTTGGCGTTGAGGATCGTGGGGATTCGTACGTTGGGATGATCAATATTTCCATTACCTTTGAAAATATCGATAGCACGGTCGTAAGGGACAAAGTTTTCAAGGTCTTCTGTGGTTTCCTTGGCAGCCAAATTCCACGAGAGCAAGGCTGCGCCGAGAATGACCAATGTGCGTGTTATGTTCGTTTTCATGACGAGATGAGGTTAGTGAGAAGATGAGGAGTTAGTTTTTTTCGGGAGGAAGAAGAAGAGAAGTCCGCAGATGACCATCAGGAAGCCTGCAATACTCAGCGGCACGCCCAGCGCCACCCCGGAATCCATCAAGTACCCGCCCAACCACGAGATGAGCGCGCCGGCGGAAACAGAGGTGAGGTTCAGCAGACCGTACCCCGTCGCGGAAAATCGCTCATCGATGTGCGACCTCAGCACCGGCATCAGTGTGGCATCCAACGAGCCTTGAGCCACCCCCTGCATGGAGACCAGCGCCACCGTCGCCGCAAGCGAGAGGGCAATCGGCACGCCCAGCGCCGGCAGCATGGCAACAATCACACAAGGTCCCGCCAGGCAGAAACAAATGCCCGGCACGTAGGCGCGCGCGTTCTTGTTGCTCCGGTACCACATATCCGCCACAACCGCCGCCAGCAGCACCGCCGCGTATTTCGCGATATTCACCCACATGGTGGCCATCGGACCCGCCTCAGCCTCCGAAATCCCGAACATGTCTTGCAAGAGGCGCGGATACCAACCCATCAGGAACCAGTTGGCAAATCCCGCACAGGCGTACATGATGAGCAGCATGGCCATGGCCCGCCCGGTGAAGAGGCTGCGCAGAACATGACCGATTCCAAAGTCACTCGTCGGGTTGGCATCGGACATCAGCTCAACAGGGACCGCGTCAGCTCCCTCATCCTTGCCGGCCTGTGGGTCATGCAGGAAGAGGATGACGATGATAGCGTAGGCCACGCCGATGAAGCCGAAAGTCTCAAAAGTGAGGCGCCAACCCAGCGCACAAGCGGGATCATTGGCAATCCACGCGCCAAAACCGGCCAGAATTTGCCCGGCGTATATGCCGCTCATGTGCAGCCCGGTAGCCATGGAGCGAGTGGCCCCCCGATGGTAGTCGGAAATGAGCGCCAGAGCTGCGGGGATGTAGAAGGCCTCGCTCACTCCCATGGCGCCGCGCCAGAAAATCAGCTCTTCGTAGCTGGAGGACTGCCCGGTCATCCACGTCACAACGGACCAGACGACGAGCGAGCAGAGGATGATGAACTTGCGGCTGAAACGATCTGCCAGATACCCGCCCACCGGGCTGAGAGCCGCGTACACGATGAGAAAAGCAGAGGTCACCATGCCGAATTGCGCCTGCGTCATGGCGATGCCGTTCTCCCCACCTTCGGTGATGGATTTATTGAGCACGGCGAGCAGCTGGCGATCAAAATAATTGAGCATCACCACCACCCACAGCACCGCCACCGCTATCCACGCCCATTTGCCCGGCCCTCTCTGTGGGTCATACTTGGGCAGCGGCGCAGAACGCAAACCGCCCTTGATGCCCAAAATCACCGCCAGGACTGCCACCGCCGCCGCTATGAGCAAGGTCATGTTCGCGTAGGAACTGCACCAACGTATCGCTCCTCCGAACATTTCGCCGAAGAGTTGCAGGACAGTGCCGAGAACCATGAGAACCTCGTCCAAAAAAGATGCCTGTTGCATAGCTGGAAGCCGTGTGGATTATTGCGGGGTGACGGTGTGGATGCGCGGGGTACGTACACCCGGAAAGATCTCCCCGGAAACGGTGTAAATGCGCCCGCCGGAAATGACGGCCGGGAAGGTGGCGATGCCCTCCGGCAACTCGCCCACCTTTTCCCACGCGCCGGTGGTTGGTGTGTAGGTGTAGATGGCACGCGACTGACCGGGGTGCTCCGCCGGAGTCGTGCCTTGGAGCGAGGCGCGGTAATAGTTCCCGGGATCTCCGCCAATGATGTAGAACTTCCGCTCCACGACCGGCAGCGGGGTCGCCATCCCCACGAGTGTTTCCGGCATCTCGGCGTTCACTTTGGCCCACGTGTTGGAAACGGGGTCGTAGCAGATCACATCGTCCAAGTACGTGCGCTCAGGCTGTCCCTTGGCGTCCGGGTGCAGGGAGCACCCACCCATCACATAAATCACGCCATCCATCACCCCGGCAGCGGCCAGCATGCGCTCGCCGGGCATGGTGGCAAGCTCCTTCCATCCTTCAACCGGCTGCTCCAGATCCAGCACGTAGCAGCTGTTCAGCGCCGCGGTGGAATCCGGCTTTTCCTGACCGCCCATCACATACACCTTGTTGCCAATCGCGGCGAATGCGGGGTAGGCCACACTGCGCGGCAAATCGGGCAGAACCTCAGTCACCCATTCCCCATCGCGCAGGAACCCCAAGCTTGCCTTGGCCAAGTGCCCTTCTGCGTTGCATCCCCCTGCTACAAACATGCCGCGCGGCGTCGCTACGTAGGCAGCGTAGGCCGCCGGCCGGGGCATCGCGCCGACGTTCGTCAGTTTCACTTCTCCCCCTTGCCCGAGGTTATCCGCCACGGCTACATCGGCGTAAAACACCTTTTCTCCGCGCTCCTCCGGCGTCGTTGCTCCCGGCTTGGCATTCGGAAAATTGGCGCCTCCCGTCACCACCAGCAGGTCTTGCGGTCGGTTCTCTCCGGCCGGCAGCACCACAGCCGCCATCCCCGCGCGCCCCGCTGCATCCTCCACCTTCCCCACCGTCTCGCTCTTCAGTTGGTCTGCGTGAGCCGACAAAGCCAGCCAGCATGCGCACAACAGGCTCAATCTCATAGTTTTCATCGTCGTTGTCGGGTTATGGTAATGAGGCCGCCCACACCTCATTGGAGCGTTTGCCTGGGCGTTGTTCGCCGTTAAAGATAACGGCTCGGCCATTCCACATGGCGCAGGGCAGCACCGCACGCGGGGCGGGTATGGAACCCTCCTCTTTCCATGCGTTGCACATCGGGCAGTAGCTGAGGCTTGCACTGTGGAAGCCGGGGTGATTCTGCGGAGAACTCACGCCCTTCACGGACGCATCATCCCCGCCCAACAGAAAAATCTTGCCCTGCGGCGACACCGGAGCAGGTGTGGGAGCAGCGGCGCAAAAACGCGGCAGATCCGCCACGCGATCCCACCCGTCCTGGGGGGTGTACAGCCACGCCTCAGTGAGCATGTCCCGCACCATTCGTCCACCCTCACCGGGCTTGATGCCAATGCCTCCCATCACGTAAAGCGCCCCGTGGGCTGCCGCCATCTGGTGCAGGAATCGCCCGCGCGCAGGAAGCGCCTCTCCCTCACTCCAGGCATCCATCTCGGGGTCGTAAATGAAGAGGGCGTTCTGGGCATCCTGCTCGCCGGGGGCCAAGCTGCCTCCCGTCACATAAACCTTGCCATCCAACAAGGCGGCCGCATGTCCTGTCAGCCCTACCGGCATCGGCGCCAGCGGGGTAAGTTGCAGCGTCCCGCCACTCAGTGAGATCAGCAGGCAATCCCGGTACACGCCCTGCTCATTGCAGCCGCCCGCCAGCATCACGCCATGCGGTAATGTCACCGCCGCCCCATAGCCCATCGTTTTGGGCAATTTGCCCGGCTCCCTCCACGCCTCAGCCCCTTCCTCCAGCAGAAAAATGCGATCTGTCCAACGCTTCGCTCCCCCCTCCCAGAGGGGTTTCTCCGGAAAATTCGCTCCCCCTGCCGCCACCAACGCGCTCGCGCCCGTGTGCACGTCCCTCACCTCACCGGCATACATCCCGGCGTACCCTTCCGCATCCGGAAGATCCGGCAACTTTTCCCAAGTCACTCCGCTCCCTGTCGCTTGCGTATCCATGTTAATCGATTCTCTGTCACTATCTACAGGAATTGCCATCCCGTGTCAAGAAAAATCACATTCCTTCACATCCGTCCCACACGTGTCCCAATAAACTCTTCTCAGGGCTCATTCAACCCATTCCTCATGCGTTTTCCATGGATGAAGAAGGTAAGCCAGCAGGAAGCTCAAACCATTGATGATTGAGCAAAGCCGTGAACTCGGCACGGCGTAACAGCAGGTGCTTTTCTTCTATCAATGCATTATCATTTCAAGAATCCCGCTACGCACCGGCTCGGCAATCTCGCGCGTAGCGTGCTAGCATTCAAATCGTAAATCGTAAATCGTAAATCGTAAATTGTGCGCGTTACCTCATAATTCAGGACGCCGAAAAGAAAGAATGGTACAATGGGTTAGGATCGGTTACCTCAAAAATAC
>CANQSS010000072.1 GCA_947626545.1 uncultured Akkermansia sp.
GCAGAGAATGCAAGACTGAAGTGCCGATTTTATTTTATCCCTTCATTATCTGTCTCAGCGAATTTGCCGGAGACCCGTTTTTTATCTTGATAAGCTTTTTTTATAGTCATTCTCCCCTTTACCTGAATCAAGAACACATTTGCGTCTATCTCAGAGTTCTCCTTAACGTTTTTTTCGCTGCGATACGCAATAATATCTGGTCCTTCCGAATCATTGATCAGTCTTTGGCATTCGAATCCATATTCTGCCAAAAGAGAACATAGTTTTTGAATATTGTAGATTTCTTTGCCTTTGCTGCTCAATTCTTCGTACTTAATAAGATTGATTCCTTGTGCTTCAAAGTAAGGTGGTTCTTTGCCAACGTCGTCACTCTCATCCACTTGCATGCGGACGTTTTCTTTTGTTAGCTCTATTATTACGTCCCTGTCATTTCGAGACGCTCTGGCAAATATGCATCCTCTATCATAATCCAGGTAAAACGAATATTTAGGCTCTCCATTTTTGTTTCTCATGACGACAACACCGTATTCCTCAAATGCTTCCTGCAGCTCAGCCGCCGGGACGGAATACACGTACGTGTGTCCATCGATATCGCATATAAACCAATATTTTTCTCCATCTTTGACAGCATTTTCAAGTTTGGCTGTTCCTATGTTCATCCAGCACCGTTCATCATTCATAGACGTTGCGACTTTGGAACGGACTGAGTATTTGTGAGACGTTTTTATCGTGTATTTATCGATTGATGTTGAATCAGTAAACCCTGGCTCAGGGCCCACATCCTCACCGCCGACTTTGTCGGGATCGGCATCTTCCAGCTCTAGTTGATACACGACATCATGTATGCTACAGGAGACGGTCGCAAATATCTTCCCCGTTCCGTAATCTAAATAAAAGGAATATTTTAGGTATCCTTGATTCATTCCCATGATGGCAACATCGTATTCCTCAAATGCTTCCTGCAGCTCAGCCGCCGGGGCGGAGTACACGTACGGGTGTCCATCTATCACACATACGAACCAATATTTTTCTCCATCTTTAGCGGCCCTTTCAAGCTTGGCTATTCCTATGTTCATCCAGCACCGTTGGTCATTTATGGACGTTGGGGTTTTGGAACGGACTGCATATTGATATTTCTTAGTCATAGTCGTTAGGTATAAGTTGTGTGTTATGGTTAAGCTTTTTTTACGGGTATTCCCAATTTGGCGCAATGTTCCTCGTAGCAAACGCGGTTCAGGTGTGCGATCTGGCAGAAGTGTTTGCTCACCTTGAGCATGTCGCCACCGCTTTCGTTGAAGTTGCGTACGAGACAGGCATTGCAAAAATCGCGATCGGCGCACTTCAAGCAAGCCGGGAAGCTGCTCTTGCGAATCTTACGAAGCATCTGCAGCTGCGGAGAAGTCTCCCAAACGTCCTTGAGACGCTGTTGGATGGTACCCACCGGCAGCCCCTGCCATCCCGAGCAGGGATAATACGTGCCGTCAGCCGCTAAGCAGATATTGTCGATAGCCACGCCGCAGACGAAGTCATCCTTGATCTCGTCCGGATTGCTGGGCTTGTACTCCTCCAACATGCCTTTATACGTCACATCTTCATCCATAATGTCGCGGATGAGCTGTCCCGTTTCTTCCAGAGTCAGGCGTTCATCGAGATTATCCGTAGAGAAGTCCGTACGCGCCATCATGATGTAATCCGTCTGAGCCTTGCAGTTTAATTCCGCTGCCCAGCGCAGGACGTCCTTGTACGACCGGTAGTTGGTGCGCATACAGGGGCAGGATATCTGCACCGGAACCTCTGCGGCGACCAATCGCTCAATCGCGGCCTTTGTTTTGACTTGCGAGCCGGGAAGCTTCGTAATGTGGTCATGCTCTTCCGGAACCATGCTGTAGAGGGAGGTCTGCACCATGGACACGTTGCACTCTTTGAACGCGGCGAGAATGGCGTCATTCATCCTGGTCAGGTTGGTGAGCACGTTGATGGAGAAATCCAGTTCTCGTGCCTTGCGAAGCACGGCGATAAAATCCGGGTGCAGCAGCGGCTCACCGCCGGAAAGGGTGAGAGACAACGTTCCCATCTCGTGCAACTGCTCGAGGACGTCGAACAGCTGTTCCTTGCTCAGGCGCTTGCTTTTGAACTGATGGGGGATGTAGCAATGGATGCAGCGTTCATTACAGAGGTTGTTGATTTCGATCTGGCATGCGTGAACACGCGGTGTTTTGCGATGAGTCTTCGCAAAGAATTGGACGGAGTCCTCAGAGCATGCCGTCGCCTCCCAATCTTTCAGGAAAATGTCCGTTGACGTTTTAGCGTTTTCTGTCGCATAGCTGAACTGCGCCTCGTTATGATCGCATTCTTCAGGGGTTTCTCCGGATGTCAGGTAATTGAACTTCACAAGATTGTCCAGCAGTTTCCGCAGGTCATGCTCTACCTGTTCCACGGGTGGGTCGATAAAGGCCTTCAGGACTTCCTTCAATAAGACTTCGAATGATTGAGCATTGCGGGAGAGCGCACTCAAAAAGACGCAGCCTGCTTCATCCGCCACGAGGTCGTGTTTCGTCAGCTGGGAATAGAGGTAACCGTGCTTATCTATTGCTCGGAAAAACGTGTTTTTATTCAGTCGGTAATACATAAGAGTGTTTTTGTGAAAGAAAAGTGGAAAGGGAGGCTCCCCAAAAATGGGGAGCCTCCGTACGTACGTTACTTAGAACGTTCGCAGCTACGGCAATTCCAGTCGGTGCCCAAATTATTTGATGGGCATCCGGCTGCGTAATTGCCGTGAGGCTCGTTCTGAGCCAGTATAGTCGGTGTACTATATTTCATATTGTACTTTATTGCTTGTTGTTGAGTCAGGCAGAAGCCTGCTTGCAACACGGTTGCAAGGGGGGGTAAAAATCACTATATGTTCCAAATATCTTCATCACCGCTGTATCCTCTGAACCTCTATTCTTCTCCAACAATTGGCATCAATCCCTCCCGCTTCACTGCGGAATGATCCGTGCAATAGGAATCGATATGGTCGAAAGCATTGTCCTTGAGATCACAATCGCCGAGACTGGAATCAGCACCGGCGTAGATAAGAGCTTTTATGCAATCGAAGTCGACTCCACCGCTGAGAAGGTACAAGAGAGGAGTGCCGCCAAAACAATCCTCGGCATTCACGTCCGCCCCGGCATCGATCAAAGCTTCAATGGCAGACAAGCATGCACCACTATCTACAGCTACCTGCAGGGGAGACATGTGACCTTGCCTCTCATTAACCGCCGCGCCGGCAGCAAGGAGCTTCTGTATCTGTTTGGCAGTGATAGCTTTATTCTGCAAAGCTTCGAACAGCTTTTCTGTCGCAGTGTTCATAAGCAGTACTTAATGGAGTTTTTTATTTAGTTCTAATATGTCGATAATCAATCCTTGATGGTTGTCTCGCCAGCGATTCTCGTTTTACACATTTTGTATCTCATGAGGAAGTATAGCGAATTCATAATCCGTACCATTCCTGATTCTTTTTGTTGATTATGAGTTAGTTTGTTTTTGACAAGCAAGCCATTTTATGGACTTTTGCAGATTATCTCTTTTTGGGGAAGAGGCTCTCTCAACGTAGGTCTGGTAAATTTCGTTGGAGTGTCATATTTTTTGCTTGCACGCGGATTATGAATACGTATCACTATGAAAACGAAATCAGATAGACAGACGGAGCTGGCGGCGGTAGAGGTGCTGCGGCAGACGGGGGTGGATGTGCTGGAAGCTGCGTTGGTGGCGAAGAGGGCGCTGGAAGCGGGGAGGGGACGCGTGAAGCGTGCCATGGCATGCATTGCGGCGGGGGAGGAAGAACTGCGACGGCGTGAAAAGACGGTCACTTTTGCCCGTGCGGTGGAAGAAGCGTTGGAGGCGCGGAAAGACCGGCGGAAACGGACGCTGTGCGACTTTCGTGGCATCGCGAGGCGGTTCATGAGGAAATGCAAAGGCTTGGCGACCAGGCGCATGCGTAGCATCTCCGCCGAAGAATGCAAGGAATACATCAATCAAGCTTTCGACACACCGCGTCAACGGAACAAGGCAAGACTCATCCTCAGCGGGGTGTTCTCCACGGCGTGCAAGCGGGGCTGGTGCGCGGAGAACCCGGTGCGCAGGGTGGAACCGGAACGCATTGAAGAAAAGCGCATCAGCATCTTGAACAAGGAGGAAATCGGGCGACTCATGCGCACTGCCGAGACCTTCGAGGGTGGCGCCTGCCTCGCCGCGATCGCCATCATGCTCTACGCCGGTGTGCGCCCGAATGAGGTGGAACGCCTGCGCTGGAGCGACATACGGCTCGAGGACGGCGTTACCTGCATCGCTCCGCACCACAGCAAGACCGGCGGCGCACGACATGTCACCATCTTCCGGCCCCTGGCACGTATCCTGAAGCGCATCCGGCGTCCCGGGGACGAGCGGATTTGCCCGCCGAACTGGCGTCGTCTCCGCGCACGCCTGCACCGGGAAGCCGGTTTCACCAGCTGGCAGCCGGACGTCCTGCGGCACACTTTCGCCACGCACCACCTGGCCACCTTTCGCAACTACGCCGAGCTTCAGTTGGAGATGGGGCACCGTTCGGCGGAGCTGCTGCGCACGCGCTACATCGCTATGGAAGGCGTGTACCGCCGCGAGGACTCCATGCTGGTATGCTAAGTCTCGTATCTTTTTGCACCCCCCTCGCATGCCAACGTAGCTGAACGGGTGCAAAGTGCGTCATACTCCCTCACAAGCTGGAAAATGGGTATATAATCAGGTTATGAAAACGCCTGTTTTTTCCTCCTCGGCTCGGCTTTGGTCTGCTTTTATGGCAGGGGATGCCCTTGGTTCACCGGCAGAATTTTGCTACCGCGATGATATTATTTCCCACTTCCCGCACGGGTTGCGGAAGATGGTTCCCGGTTTCGGCACTTTGATTGATCGAGAAGCCGGTGTGGTGACAGATGACACGCAGATGGCCGCCTGCCTGCAGCGCGCATTAATGCGCGCGGACGGCTACGACCCGGACATCGCCCGCGAGGAATACCTCACCTGGCTCGCCACCGATCCGCCGGATGTCGGGGAAACAGTGAAAGATGCGCTGGAGGGGCGCTTCAATTTGGAGTCACAGGCGAATGGTGCGCTCATGCGCGTGTTTCCCATCGCGCTCTGGGCAGAAGAGCATCCCCAATTTGATTGGGAAAATGCAGCTTTACAGGACGCAGCCCTCACCCATCCGCACCCCACCTGTATCCTCGCGAATTACGTTTTCACCGGTTCTCTTGTCTTCGCTCTTGCTGCTGCACGGAAGGGACGCCCGGCTTCACCTCAGCGCGTTCTTCGCCACGCTCTTGCCCTCTGCAAAGAGAAGGATCATCCGCTCGACCCGAGCCACCCCTCCACCCGTGCTGTGGAAGCAGCCCTTCGCGCCTCTCGTCACCGTGTGCCGGACTACGATGGCGAATGTATCGGCTGGGTTCTCGTGACGCTGCAGGGCGCCTTCTACCAGCTTCTCCATGCGCCTTCCCTGCGCGCTGCCATCACACGCTCCGCCTCTGCCGGCGGCGATACCGACACCAATGCCGCCACCGCCGCCGTGCTTTACGCCGCCACTTTCCCCGATGCCTCTCTGCCCGCCACTTGGCTCACCACCCTCCGCCGCAAAAATCCGGAGTACGCTCACTTGCTCTGATCCTCTTTCAGCCTAGCGATGATTTCAGCCAGAGTGAGCGTTGGGGGAATCAGATAGTGCGGTTCGACCTCATCCACGCCGGGCATGTATTGATGCGTCCGCCGTTCCCAGTCGGCGAACGACTCTCCACGATGGACTGGAGCGTGAAGCGGGGGGATCTCCTTCCACGGACGTTTCGGGGCTCGTTGGATATCGCAAAGAACCCAACGAGCCTTGCTGAGACTCGGACGCCACCAGGACAGCGTGGTACCCAATTCCTTGGCAACGGGATCAAGCAATCTGTACATATAGCATGAGCCGCTGAGAACAGAGCCATTGATGTTGAGCGCATAAAGGAGATGACCCTCGACAGAGGTCCGCTTCCAGCCGGCTTCCCCTCTCTTCCACGCCCAAAGGAGATCTCCTAAATCAAGCGTCGTAAGCGCAGCTCCTCCCTTTACCTCCCGGCATTCCGCCATCTCCGGCACTTGGAGGATTTTCTCCGTATTCTCCAGCAGCAGGTCAATGTTGTCCGACAACAGCTCCAGCGCGTCTCCCTGTGGCACCGGTCGGCGGTTGCAGAGTTCTACCGGCTGCGCCAAAAATTCCTTCCACTCCTGTGACGTTTCAGGCTGGTGATTCAGCCACTTGTTTTCAGACTTCTGCTCCGTGCTTTGAGGCGCCCCGTCTGAAGGTGAGATGGGGTCTTGCGGTACGGATGCATTGGAGCGGGAGGAATCGCCGGTTGGCGAGGGTAATCTATCGAGTCTTGACATAGCTTTGAGTTGTGCTTGATTGGTTGAATAATCGACAGCACAAGCCCGTAGATACAAAAAAACCGCAGCTTTCACCCGCTTTCAGGGTGAATGCTACGGCATCTCGTTCACTACAATCAGCGTTTCCGCCGAAGGATTGACCTATGCCGTCACATTATTTGCCCATCCGCCGCACACGCGGCTTCCGGGGTGACCTTACGGCGCCACCTGACCCGTTGCGAAGCTTTTTCCGCCTCGCTCTGTGCCCTCCTTTTACCACCATCCATCCGCCTTGGCAAGCGTTATTTTGCACAAAAGCGCCACATCCGTCCCAAGAAAAAGCGATCCCAACACGCAATTCATTTACGATTTACGATTTACGATCTGAATGCCAGCGCGCGTTGCACGGAGCAAGTAGGGGGCTTTCGCCCCCCTCTCACGCCACCGTACGTGCCTTTTGTGGCATACGGCGGTTTCTCGGCGTGTGATTGGTCCCGGAACCCTTGTTCCTAACGCAACTCTTTTCTCTCTCCTCGTCAGATACCCTGACAACTCCTCCGCACCGTTATGTGGATTCGGACTTGCACCGCTTTCCATCCCTCGGTCGAGGCCTCGTACATTTCAGTACTTCTTGGCTCTGCTGCTATATGTTCTGAGATTTGAGTGGTTGCCCACGCCGGATTCAGCCCTTCCCACCGGGGTTGTTCGTCATGGTGGTACTATGGCCTCTGCTGACTCCCGACAGACGGTTTGCTCCGCAGCGCTTAAAAGGAAGGGGCAGCGAAACCGCTGCCCCTATAAGTGCGCCTGCGTCGCACACGAGCCTAGTCCGAAGACTAGCTCTATCGTTGTGGTCATATCGACCTCGCAGGAACCTTCTTCTAGCACATGTGTACTCGATTGTCAAGACCTCATTGAAGAAAAAAACGTTTTTGTGGATTGCAAGATTAAATGCAACAGGTTCCTGGCACAAAAAAGGGTGCCAAGAAGTTCGAAGCATGCTAGAGCAATTTCGCCAAAACAACCAAGACACTATGAACAACGACACCCAAACATGTTGTAACTCCGTTGCCCGAAAAGGCAAGCCTGGAAATTGGATTTTTAAAGTTTCAGCTAATTTCTCGCGTGGGCTCCTCATTGACACCCTCATTTTCCGTACTCGAAGTGAGGACATGATTGGGCAAATTGACGAACGAATCATCGATAAGTTTCACTTCTTCTTTATCTTCATCATGCTTACAGGTTACCCCCAACTTTTCAAGTTCTCGAAATTGATACATGAGGTTTCCTTTCCCGATATAACCCCTTGAAACAGCATCATTGTAACTACTCGTCAGTTTTTGTATATTTTTGCCGATCAAAGCTATATCTTTAGAAAAACCGGCAAACTTGGCACATAATGATGCGGCGCGATCAATAATATCCTTAATATTTTTGACTTGAGCTTCATTTCGCCACAACAGATGCGCCATGCTTAACGCCATACTCATATTTGAAGGTCCAACGATGAGGACATTTTTGGTCAATGCCTCTTGGTAGAGATCCGGAGCCTTCTGCAATGCCGCTATGTAGCTTGCTTCATTCGGAATAAACATCAACACAAGACCTGCCAGTTCCTTAATGAAGTCGGAACGGTGTAGATTCTCGTAACTCTTTTTTGCAAGCTCATCGACATGGTTGCGAACGGAAACGACATGTTCTTTTAAGTACTGCTCTCGTTCTTCTTTTGTCTCGGCTTCGATATAATTGACATAGGCCGTAAGAGAAACTTTGGAATCAATGACGACTCCTCGGTCACCGGGGAAGCGGACAATAACATCGGGTTTGTCACCACAATTGCTACCGTCACCCTTCGAGAAAAACTGTTGAACATAAAAATGAACACCTTTTTGAAGGCCATTGGCTTCCAACAATCGATCCAAAATAAGTTCTCCCCAATCCCCCTGCTGCTTAGGATTCGCTTTCAAGGCGTTTGTCAGGTTCACAGCGTCATTCCCAATTTTTAGTGTTTGAGTCATCATCTCGCGCATAAGCCCCTCGATCTTTGAAGAGGATGAAATCCCTGTTTTGTTCAGATTGTCTATCAAGCTCCTGAGTTGTTTCATCTGTTCATTCAGAGGGAGAAGAACCGTCTGCATGGATTCGGAATTATCGGATTTCAGCTGATCGCTGCGTTCGCGAAGAGCATCTCCGGCGATACTTCGAAACGTCTCGGTGAGATTGCTCCGTTCGAACTTCATCTGCTCCTGCAGACTCACATTCTCTGCTTTCAAGTGGGACGCCTTCTGTCGTTCCAGAAGCCACGCCATGAAGAATGCTACAGCAACAAGCGATACGACAATGGTGGTGATGAATAATGTGTCCATTTTTCTTGATGTATTATTTATTGATATTGTGCCTCTTTCGATCTTGAGTCAGGGAGTATGCCTAGTCCTGCGTCCATATGAAGTGCGGCTTTAAACCATTCTTACAGGAGTTCTGAAAAAAATTGTTGAAAAAAGAGGATCCTCATGCAGCTTTTCGCAGGGGAAGGGATAAACTACCCGCAGCCCCCGCGAAAATGATGTAAAATCTTCCTCATTCCAACTCCGTTGCGGAGTAGAGCTGCACGCTTGCCTCACCTCCGCCGCGCGGCACTGAGACCAACGCCACCCGCACGACTGCCTCATCCAGATGCAAGGATTCCGCAAGATAGCGACGGTAGGCGCGCATCTGCGGGGCATGGCGCACGCGCAGGGCGGTGTACTCTGCATCGTCGCCGACGGTGACGCGGTCAGTCTTGTAGTCGATGATGAGGGCTTCCTGCGGCTTCCCGGCGTCATCGGTCCGCACCTGCACGCGATCGAACGTGCCGGAGACGAGCTCCGCCTTGCCTTGCACCGCGAAAACAAAGGGTTGCTCGCGGTAGAGCTGCCAGTGCCCTCCGTCGGGACAGCTGAGGAGGGCGCGGATATCATCCCGCTGCAGGGCGCGGGCAACGACCTGCTGCTCCTCTCCCTGCGGAGAATGAACCCATGCGGGGAAATCCTGCGGGGAGGAGGTCCAGCCGATTTGCTCCCACAGGGCATGGACGGCTGTACCATAGGCGGCGGCTTCTCTTCCGCTCTGTATCAGGCGCGCCGAGGAGGAGGCATCGTCGGCAGTTGCCCGGGCGTCTGCAGCGACCTGTCCCTGCGGTTCCAGCTGCGAGGGACGTATGACGCGCCGACGAGCTACAGGCCTCTCCAGCGGCTGAGAGTCTCCGCCATCCGCTTTTTGGGGCTCCTTGTCGCCTGCGGCGCCACTCCCGTCCTTGGAGGGCTGAAGGTACCACTCGGGGTCGCCGATCTCATCGTACGGCTTAGCAGCATCAATGATTTTGGAGAATGAATTGGCGTTGGCGTTCTCATTCAGCAGGAGGTACACAGCGAAGCGAGCGCGCGTGATAGCCACGTAGAGCAACCGCATCGATTCGCTGATTTGCTTGTCCTTCCAATCCTTCACCAGCCTCTCGATGGTGGGCCAGGCTTTTCGTTTTTCCTCGTTGCGTATCGAGAAGAGAAAGCCCTTGGAATCCTCCGTGGCAAAGTGATCCATAGGGCGTGTATCATCTAACCCCTGGGAGCCGGCAAAGGGTAAGATGACGGCGTCAAACTCCATGCCTTTGCTCTTGTGTATGGTGAGGAGCTGGATGGAACTCGGGACATCGGAGGAGCTCGGCTTAAAATTGCTGACGAAAGAAATCCAGTCTTTAAGCCCCCCCCCTCGCTTGTCGAACTCGAGAGCCAAAGTCTCCCACTCTCGTATTATCTGGGAATCCTGCATCTCCTCCATTTCCGGTAACGTTCCGACCATTCGAAGGATCGCACGAATGGCGGCGGCATAGCCTTCCTCATCAATCAGCCGGCGCCATGCCGGGAAAGTTCCTTCCGCTGATGGGGCACTGTCGGGGAAGGGAGATTCCTCGAGGAGCATGTGCAGAGGGGAAACCTTCAGCATGGACTTCTCGTGTTCGCTGCCGGGATGAAGTATCCAGCGGAAGAAGGCAAGAAGCAATTGCCCGAACGTCGAAGCAACGGCGAGACTGGTATCCGACATGACCTGCAAGCGGAAATGGAGTTCCTCCAAGGCCGTGGCAATTTGCACGCAGCTTTTATTATCCCGTGTGATAATGGCGATGCTTCTTCCCGGAAGAGGAGCACCATTGACAGTGAGCTTATTGAGGATAGGGACGATGTGCTCGTGCGCCATGGCGTTAACTCCTTCGGAAAAATGGGAAATCTTCACGTAGCCTTTTTTCTCCCTCAGGTTGGGGGCGCTGCTGTGGCCCCCGTATTGCTCCTTTTCTTCCTTGGACAAGGGGGGTATGGCAGCAAAGAGTTCGTTGACAAA
>CANQSS010000073.1 GCA_947626545.1 uncultured Akkermansia sp.
GTGTACCCGTGACCTTGTTCAGAGTCAGAGTGCCGCCCAGAGTCAGGTTACCCTGCGTCACCGCCAAGCTCGTCACCGTACCCTGCACGGTCAGGCTGCCCCTCGTCAGCGTGATGCTGCCGTAAGTGGCCTCTGCTGCCGCCTTACTCAACACGAGTTCGGAATCTGACTCGACCGTGACGGCACCGTCCACATTGCTCAGCGTCGCCTTCTGCGTTCCGGTGAACTTCAGATCGCTGTCGATGGCGATACCAGACTCCATAATCTCGCTGTTATTCAGCGTCAGCGTACCCGCGCCGTTAATCGCTCCCGAGCCATCCAAACTCACCGCGGTCACATTTCCCGCCGCGGCCACCGTGAGCGTGCTGTCCACAGTCAAATCCCCGAGGCTGCCCGTACTCACTTGCAGGGTACCGTTGCTCACACTCGTGGTCCCAGCCGTCACATTCCCGGTCAATGCCTGCGTGCCCGTGCCCGACATCGTCAGCGTACGCACCGTCAAAGCTCCCGTGTAGGTAGCATTCGCCACATCCGCCGCACCGGTCGTGATCGTCAGGCTAGTCAGGTCGCCATCAGCCAAGGCTGCGCCACTCGCGTTCTGCAGCGCAAAGTCGCCATCCATCGCCCCCACGCTCAGTGTTGAGCCGGTAGCCAGCTTCAGGTTACCCGCACCGCTCACCGTTCCCGCCACCGTATTCGTCGCGTTCCCGAAAGCCAGCGTGCCACTCGTCAGCGTCACACTCCCCTTCGCGTCCACCCCGTTGATGCGATCATCGCCCAACACCAATGTGCCGCCTTCCACGGTGATGTCCTTGCCTGCGAAAACACCAGTGATGCTCTGCGTGCCCGTGCCCTGCTTGATGAGGGACACGTTCTCACCCACGCTCGCGTTCGCCGTAGCTTCCTCCAGTGCCGTCTTACCGTCGAACTCCTTCCCGTCGAAGTTGATGATGAGTTTGGTGCCTTCTACGCCGGTGATCGTCCCTGATGTTCCTTCCAGATACTTCACCGTGTAGCCATCCGTTTCTGTCGCGGTGACATCCAACGTGCCTCCGCTCAACTTCACGGCATAGTTCGCCAGTGCGGCAGCGGGCTGCTCCTCCCCATCGGCGGTAAACGCCAGTCGCAGGATGCCGCCTTCGATATTCAGACATCCGAAGCTTCCAGCCTTGGTCGTGAAGCTTATGTTTTCTTCGACTCCCTCAACTATGGACTTGCCAACAGTAGCGGCACCCAAGACCATCGTGCCGTCGCCCTTCTTGGTGATGGTATGTTTTTGAGCATCCAATTCACCGGCCAGAGTGGCAGTCATTTCATCCTTAATTCTAATGCTCGTGTCCCCATCCGCAACAATGTCCCACGCAATTTCAGTAGGACCAGCCGTAGCGCTACCAGCCGCGATGTACAGAGCAGCGTCCATGTCAACTTCATCATAGCGATACGTCTGAGAGGAACTCGCCTCCCCAACGAAACCGAGACGTATCGTATTCCGGGTTCCGTCGCTGAACTGGTGCCTCCGGGACAAGGCCAATCTACCACCATTACCATAACCATCAGGAGCTATCACCAAAGTGTTGCTGTCCTGCACCTCGATCTGGCGCAGGTTACTCAACCTGTGACCGGCTCCATGAGCGCCTCCAGGATTCATTTCGGCACCCAGAACAAGAATCGTTGCTTTATTGTCCTCTGCTCGCAGAGAGAGCGTGCCGATGGTCTTATCCTCGCTAAATCCTGTTGTGTCATTCGTCTGAACACCGAGCAATCCCCACAGCAAAGTTCCATTCCCCGAGACGCCACCTGCTTCGCATGTGTACGTTTCCAAACCGCTGAGTACCACCGTACCCGCTCCATGCGTACCAGTATAACTATCGAGGAATCCACTCGGTGTTGTGTTGGCCGTCCAAGAGCCTGTCGCCGCAGACTTGTGAATCACCAGCGTGCTGTTCTTATTGAGCAAATTAACCTCCCTGAAATTCTTCGTGCCGGAGGTGTACACACCCACCGTCGCACCCATATCAGCCGTGCCGATGGTTAGTCCACCCAGGGCCACAGCATTAGCCGAAGTACTACTACCACTACTACCGATATTCAATACGCCGCTGGTCACCGTGATTGAACCCTCTGCCATGTTCAATGCTCCATTGAGAGACAGCGCCCCTTCCCCGGACAAGCCCACATTGAGGTGAATCTTGTGCCCCTGTCCGTTTGTGCCCATGATTCCGTCAAACTGGCTGACAGCCGACCCGGTGATGGTGAGGTACGAATCGATACTATTCCCGGACGCATCTTTGCTGCCGATAATCTGCCCCGCACCAGCCAATCCGGTGACGCTAACGGCCGTCACCTGCCCCACATCCGAGCCACCCAGCCGGAGTGTCGCGTCCGATTTCACAGTCAACGAGCCCAACTGAACCGTTGCTTCTCCATCCGCACCCACGTTGTTTTCAACCTGGAGAGTGTTGTTCGCGTTCAGCGTGGTGCTCGTGGCATTGATGGTGCCGATCACCGTGAGAGTGACAGAAGTCGAGCTTCCCATGGTAAGCACGCCGCTCTCAAAGGTACCGCGGAAGGTGCTGGGGTTCGTGCCATCGAAGGTCATATTCACACCGGAGATTGTGCCCGTGTAGTTGTCAAATTCGGCAACCGTGAAGGCCTTACCCTCACCGGTGATACCGACTCCGCCGCTCAGGGTTCCGAAGTCGTAGATTACACCATCGCCGCCACTGAGCGTCAGGGTGCCGCTGCCGGTCACTTTTCCAACCACCGTGGTACCGACGGCGAATGCGGCGCTGTCATTCAGGGTCAAATCACCCGCGACATGCAGGCTGTTCGTGCCTTCCGCAGTCCCCGTGAAGGTGTAGGTGGTGGGTCCGTCCGCCTCGCCGATGGTCAGATTATGCGTGTGCATCTCGCCGCCGCTCAGGGTCACTGTGACCCCTCCTGTTCCTTGTCCCTTCAGCACAACATCCTGGCTGTCCGAGAAAGACGCGTAATGCGCACTCCAACCATCATCGTCGCTCGTGCCCGTCGCGTTCCAATCGAAAGTGGAGGCGCTCCCGTTCCACGTGAGAGGCCCGTCCACCCCAAAGCTGAGCTGACCGGTGGACTCATTCAACGCGGCCTTCCATCCCTTGTATTCTTCGCCCAACACGAAGGCGTACTTGCTGGTATCGATATTCAACCCCGTCTTACCAGCTCCGAACAAATCGTAAGTTCCTCCGTTCTGCAAAATGTCGCCGAGCCCATTGAGCGTGACATTCAGAACCGTGTCGCGATTCTTCATGCTGTCCGTGTCTGCGAACGTCACTTGGTTTCCCGTCAGATTCAGCACAAGCCGACCACTCCCCGAAACCGCCGCCACATCCACCACGCCGCCGCCGACAGTCAGGTTACCGTTGAGCGTCAGCGAGGAGAGGCTCGCGCCGGATACCCATTCAACAATCTCCAGTCCGGCCGCGCCCACCGTCAGCTTGCCGTTCGAAGTGTCAACCAGTGTCTGCACCATGCCGCCGTTGAGCGACAAAGTGCCCTCGCCGATCAGGGTGAGGTTATCCCAATGGGTCTCTTTCGTGAAGCTCTGCGTCTGCCTCTCCGAGCCGCTGTAGCTCAGGTGAGCTCCGGTTTCACTCAGTGTACCGGAGAATTCAGATGTTCCCGCCACGCCCGTGAGCGTAAGCGTCTGCGAATCCTCCAGAGTCAGCGCACCATCGCCGGTGAGCGCGCCGAGCGTCAAGGCCTCCCCAGCCGTCACTGCGCCATCGCCCGTCAAATTCAGCGTACCCCCGAAGCCATCAGCTGCCGTGGTGAAGGTGGTCATCTTTCCGGTGACGCTCACCGTGCCGTTGCCGCTCACGCCCTTCAGCGTGCCGCCGGCCACACTCAGCGTGCCGTTCACCGTGTTACTGCCTCCCAAGCTGTAGTTCTCGCCGAGGTTCAGCGTCGTGTTCTCTCCCACGTTCACGCTCCCGGCAGTCACATACCCGCTCAGGGTGTGTGTGCCGGTGCCCTCCGTGCTCAGAATCCCCGTGCCCAAGCTCAGAACGTTTGCAAAGTCCGTACCATCGCCGGTCAAGGTGAGGTTGGCGTCCTTAACTACCAGATCTGCTCCTGATACTCCCGCCAGCATGCCCACCGCCAGATCGACCGTCCAATCGACACTGGCTCCTCTGTCGCTCAGCGTCAGGGTGCCCGTGATGCTCTTGCTGCCCGAGGCGCCGGTCAGATTCAGCGTGCCGCTCAGCGCAATGTTGCCATCGATCGTGACATTGCTCGCGCCGTCCTCACCGCCCAAGGTGAGCGTCGCATTGGCTCCCACGCTGGTGTTGCTGCCGGTCAGGGTCAGAGTACCGGACTCGTCCGTCCCGTTGAGGATGGCCAGCGTGCCGCCGTTCACCGTCACACTGCCGTTGCCGAACTTGGTAATCGTCAGGCTATTGTCACGAGAGCCGGAGGTGAACTCCAAATTCGTGCTCACCGTGCCGTCAAAGGTCTGTGCCGTGTTCCAATTGCTGCCGTTAATCTTCAGCGTCGCGCCGCCTTCTGGTGCAGCGGTGATGCTGCCGTTGCCCGTCAGGTTCCGGACGCTCAACTCCCCGCCCAGGGTCAGCGTATGCGTACCGACATTCAGCGTCGTGACCGCGCTATCCGCGTCCGTCGTCAGACTAAAGTTGTTGCCCAGGGTCAGGCCGGTCAAGTTGACCGTGCCGTTGAACGCACCGCCATTTACGGTGAGGGTCATGTCCGCGCCATCAACCGCGCTCGTGCCGCCCGCCGTGCTGTTCAGCGTCCCCACGGTAGCCGCCGTTCCTTGCAGCGTCAGCGTGCCGTTGGTTCCCAGATCCACCGTCGCGCCCTGCAACTCCGTTCCCGTCAAGTCAGCGTCCAAGGTCAGCCCCGCGCCGTCGCCCGTCGCGATAGTCCAAGTGCCCGATCCAATCGCAAAGCCACTCTTCAGGGTGAGGTCTCCCCCCGTGATGGTGAGCATCTGCCCTGCGCCGTCCTCAGCCGTGCCCGTCAAGGTGCCGCTGAAGCTGCTGCCGGTCCCCGCCGCCTGCACGCTCAGATCCCCGTCCGCAGAAATATCCCAGGCTAGGTCAATCGTCCCGGTGCCCCAGATGATCGCCGCCGCGCCTATGCGCCCGGCCGTCGTAACCTCCAGGGTGTTGATGGTGGTGCCATCTACGTTCTTCGCCAGGTTGGCGTCCACGGTGAAGGTGCTGGCCGCATCCGTCAGCGCCACCGTCTTCACCCTGGCCAGGTTCCCAGCGTTGTCGCTCGTCGCGTGAAGCTGCGTGCCCGCCAGCTCCAACCTGCCCAGCGTTCCATCCTGCAGGAGCTGGTATGCAAGACGCGCGCCATTGCCGCTGCCAATGAGACCGAGCCCTTCCCACCTCATCGTGCCATCGCCCTGCACCCTGGTGCCAGTCCAGTCCCCACTGTCCTTGATGACGAGCGTGCTGTTTTCTTGGACACCGATGACGCCCAGATTGAACTTCACGTCGTACTGAGAGGACTCGTCGAGCAGATCTACCGTGAGTGTAGCGCCATTCTGCAACATCAGACCGCCGGTGCCCGCCCCTTCCAATCTTGAATTCTTGCCTGTCAGCGTCACGTTCGCCCCGTCGATGACCAGGCCCTGCCCGAAGACCACATTCGTGTTGTTAAACGTCACCGCACTGCGCGTATCTCCACCTCCCTGGCCGCTGATCGTGCCATTGACCGTGAAGCTGTCGAAAGGACCGTAACCGCCGGATTGGGTGTTGAACGTGGATCCCGCCTCCAGCGTCAGCCCGCCCAGTTCCACCGTACGGGTATCGCCCGTGCCCCCTAGTGCTGCCTCCATGGTCACCTTATCCCCGGCAGCCACCGTGAAATTCGTCGCCGTAAACGTCCCCCCAATCTCGAAGGTCCAAGTCGTCGTCACGACTGGCTCCTCAGCCCCGACGCTCACCGCCCCCGCCGCAATACCATCCGCCACATTCACCGTCGCCGCCGTCACACCAGCACTACTCGTCAGCGTCACGTTGTTGTCATTCTCGAAACGCGCGCTCTGGTTAGTCCAACGCCCGACGTTCGTATCCCACGTCAGCGTCGATGCTCTCTCCGTCGCGTTCCACGTCAGATCCACATCGCTAACCGCCATCACCTTCGCCTTCCCATCTTCATCGACGAGCACCTCGTACCCCTTCACTTCTCGGCCATCGGACATAAACTTCCACACGATGTTTTGCTCCTTCAATGCATTGACGACGCTCTCACTCAACTCATTATCACCAAAAGGATTGTAATGCGCCAGATGAGTCGTATCATCCACATCGACCTTGATGACCAATTCAGGGCTCGCGGCATCCGCCAATGCGATCAGGCTGCCCGGTACAAGAGTTCCAATCTGGACGGTACCAATGCTCAACGACGGCTTATTACTCTCCGTCACCTTCAGCGTCAGCGTCGACGTCCCGTCCACCAACTGCAAGGTAGTCAAAGTCAGCGAACTGCTGCCACCCAGCGTCACCTCCGCGCCACCCGACAACGCGAGGCTAGTCAGCGTCCCGCCATTATTGATATTCAGCGAGCTATTCTCCCCACCCGACACATTCACGGCACCTGCCGTTAATCCTCCGTTCAGCGTAACTTCACCCCCGCTAATGTTCAAATCATGTGCCCCAGCAGCGAGAGCCCCGTCCACTGTCAAAGTTCCGCCGTTCACGGTCATGTCTCCACCCGTAATAGCCAGGTTGTTCTCGAAATTCGCGGTACTTCCGCGGTACATCTCCAGTGACCCAATCTTCGCTGCGCCCTTAATGGTCAGCGTGCTTGTAACGTCGCCATCGCCATCGGCCGTCCCAAGCTTGAATGTCCCGGCGTCGGGCTTCGTACCAGAATTGACGCCCTCGACAGTACCCCTCACCGTGAGCGAACCGCCATTCACGGTGATCGTAGATGCAGGGTCGAATTTCCAATCCGTCTCAAACACGGCCTCCGCACCATTCTGCACCGTGAAGTTGGACCACGTTTTGCCCGACGCCGTGAAGCGAAGCGTGCCACCTTCCACGGTGGTAGATCCCGTATCGAGGCTATTCGTGGCAAGAATCTGTGTACCTTCGCCGCGCTTTACGAGATGAACTTTCTTGGAGCCACTGACCCTGAACTCACCACTGAACGAAAGCACCTCTTCGATGCCGGTCGTATCGATGACCAGTACGTCCTCAATGCCGCTAGAGGAGGCAATCTTAACCTGGGAACCGGAGACATCGCCTTTCAGCCCCTTCACCACGTAGGTGGCATTGCCCGAATCCGTCCCGCCGCTGAGGTTCAAATTCCCGTTCACCGTCAGCACGGTGTTGGCCAGGTAACCCGTTTGCTCCGTGCTCGCGTAGCCGAGAACGAGGGTCGCGCCGTTGTTCACCGTGATAGAAGCATCCTTCCCGGAGGAGGTGCTGAAGCCCTCCGCGAAGGTGAGGGTACCGCTCTGCACGGTGAGGCTCGCCACGTCCACTAGGCCAGTGAGCGAATAGGTGCCGCTGCCGGCATAGGTGAAGTTCGCCACGGTGAGCCCGCCCGCGTAGCTCCCGGTCGCAGCCGTCAGCTTCAAGGTGCCGGTGCCGCTGATCCCCGCCGTTGTGACATCGCCCGCCAACCCCTCCAGCGTGAGCAGACCATTGGTGAAGCCCTCGGCTTCCGTCCACTGAGCAGCCTGCTTGATGACCAGGTGCCCGGCATCCTCCATCGTCAGCGTCTTGCCGCTTCCCGCCGTCACCGTCATGACGTTGTCAGCCGTGCTCAATCCGAAGAGGGTGAGGGTATCAGTGGCAGCCGCTGCACTGAAGGAGAACAAATCAGATGCACCGGATCCCTGATAGGCCAAGGCTTTATTATTGCTACCACCGGTTCGTACGAGTTTGCCGAACGACACACTCTCCCCCAAGATCACAGTGCGCTGATTCTCGGCATTCACGGTTCCGGTCACCGTGGCATTCCTCAATTCCGTGGCATGTCCTCCCTGATTCAGGGTCAAATTACCGCCGACGCTCAGTTCACTGCCGTCATAGAGGTGGAGGGACTGGCCCACCGTAAAATTGCTTCCTATGCTCAACGTTCCACGTCCATTCAACGTCCCAACAGTCGCAGCTCCGGTCACATCCAAATGTGCACCCTGCTCAATATTCACAGTACTCGCAGCACCGTTGCTGTTGGTATTTCCACTCAGCGCTTCCAGCGTGAGCTTTCCATTCTCAAAATCCGCCGTTTCCTGCCACGCATCAGACCGCTTAACGGTCAACTCTCCACCCACCGCCATCGTCAGCATCTTGCCCTTTCCGCCCGTCACGGTCATGACGTTACCAGCCGTACTCAGCCCGAAGAGGTCGAGGTTCTCGCTATTATCCGCACTGAAAAAGAGCAAATCCGCGTTGCCGGAACCCCTGTAATGCATCGACTTGTCGCTGCTCCCGCCGGTTCTCGCAAGCTTGCCTATGGTCACACCATCCCCAAGGATCAAATTGCGTCTTGCCTGCACGGTCACAGTCCCCGTCACCGAGGTATCGTGCAGATTGGTCTCGACGTTCGCCGAACCAATGGTTAAATTGCCGATTACATTCAACAGATCCCCACCCTCGCCAAGATGGAACTGACCATTCACGGTCAGCGTCTTTCCTGACTTCGAATTGAACTTAAAGTGAGCACCCGTCGCCACCGTGAGATCGCCGCCTACAGTAGAGTCGGCGGTCAGAGACAACGTGCCGCCGTTTACCGCCAGATCCCCGGCCAACGAGAGGCCATTGATGGTTTGAGAACCGGCGCCGGACTTGACCAGGTTGACCCCCTCCAAAACTTTCAGGTCATAGGCAAAGTTCTTCTCCGCCTCCTCTGCCACATTCACAGTGAGGGTCACGGGATCTGCCCCCTCTGTGGCTTTCTTGACAGTGCGCCCTCGGTTGTAGCGAGTGTCATCACCGACCGTCGTCAGCCCCCCGAATTCCGCATCAGCGCCGAGCGCTACTTTTGCGCCGTAGAGGCTCAACTGCAAGTCGCCGGTCATCGCGGCGCCCGCGCTCATGGTCACCCAGTGTGCCTCAGACGTTTCATTGCCTGCGTCAGCATCGGCCGTGGCATTCGCAATGAGCAAGGTGCCAGCCCCTACGACTTGCCCGCCGAACGTAAAGTTGATCCCGCCGCTACCTCCATCAATCTGCACCACACCCTCCGCAATCTTGAAACCTGCGCTGATTGTTTGTTCGCTGGTAAATTTCAGCGTTCCCTCCCCGGTCTTTCCCAACCCGGCATTCTCAAATTGCAGACCACCGATCTGTGGCGCCACGATTGTTGTCCCCGCCGCAGCATTCAGCAGCAAATAAGGCGTTTCACCATCGCCGGTCACCTTCTTGATCGTACCACTAGTGCCACTGACGGTGACGGAGCCGACCGTCAAATCCTGTCCGAGGACAAGTGCGGCCCCCTCCTGCATATCCAGCGCGTTGATCGTGCCACCGGCGGTAACTGTCAACTCACCGCCGAGGCGAAGTGTGGCACTCGCTCCAACATCCAACGAACCGACCGTGCCGCCGGCGCCAAGAGTGAGCGAGCCGCCTCCGTCAGAGTAGGCCTGCACTGTCAGGGTATGCCCGGAACCGTTGAGAGCTCCTCCAAACGACAGGCTGCCCCCGTTCTGGACTGCGATTTTTGCATCATCCAAAAGCGTCAAAGATCCTGTCGTAGCCACAGCAAGACTCGAACGAAGAGCGGCGTTATCTGCGAAATCAAAGCTTGTACTCACACTGCTCGCGCCGATCACAAAGTCTGTATCCATCTGCAACGTGTCTGACCAGCCACTCCAAGATGCCGAATTGTCCCACTTGGAGAAATACAATGCGGCGTTCTTGACGTAGATCGTCTTGATGGTCGACCTAGTTGTGTGCTCTGTCCCGAAGAGAGCTCCCTCCTCGTAGAAGTAGCCGGATCCGCTCAGATAAAGAGTATCGACGCCGCTCAAGTCGGAAGTCAGCGCATAAGTTGCCGTCGCCTCACCAGTCCCGTTTATCTGCAGCTGGATTTCTCCCTCTACATCCGGTGAAATCACCAACCCGGAAACGGCAGCCTCTGTGTCCATCTTGTAATTTCCGGCTGCCGAAATCGAGTTCCCCTCAACCGTCGTCCAATCGGTCGTATCCGGGAAAGCAGTGATCGGTTCAGCAATGGTCGCGATGCCGTCGTTTTCGGTAGCGGAGAGAGAAGAGAGAGCGGCAGAGGAATCCTCGTCGTCAGAGAGAGAAACTTGATCCTCGTCGGACAGGATCTGAACCTGAGAGGGCGGATCATCCTGAGACGCAGCCGCGGATGCGCGCGAGCCCGTGCTCCAAAGCATGGTGAAGCCCCCCAACAGAGCCGTGCCTGTGCTCACAGTGCGGGAGAGCCGACGGTGCGCGGAGAGTGCAGCGAGGCAAGCGAGGAGAGCCTTACGAAGACGAGAAGGAAGGTGCAGTTTCATGGTTGTATGTGATGTTAAAAATGGAGTTGGAGTAAAGGGTATTTTTCGATAGAAAAGCAGTGCCCGGGGGAAACCCCGTCACATGAACACTCCGATTATCGCTTTTTAAATGCGAT
>CANQSS010000074.1 GCA_947626545.1 uncultured Akkermansia sp.
CTTCCAGGTCATGCGCTCTTCTGTCTGCCCGTCGCCGTTCCAGTACAGGTCTTGCTGCACGCGGTACTGCAGATCCAGGATCAGGCTGTCGTCCTCGAAGTACAGCTTGGAGGTGACCCTCTCTTGATCCGGGTTCTCAAGGCCGGCGTTGATCAGATCATCCAAGTCCTTCAGGCTCTTGGTATCGAAGTACGGATCAGCATCCTTGCCGGTCACCGTCAACCCGCTCGCCAGGTAGTACCTGCCCGCGTAGTCCTTTGCATCCTTGTCAAGATCACTGATGCCCTTCACATTCACCGTCAGCTTGCCGGTCTCGTCCAGCTTGATGCTGCTGCCCTCGCCCGTGGCCGTCAACAGGGCATCTTCCGCCTTGCTGAGGCTGCCGGCCGTCAGTGTGTCGATGTTGAGGCCGCCCGTCAGGGTCAGCTCGCCGCTCGCGGCGAGCTTGCGGCTCTCATTCACATCGAGCATCCCGATGCGGCCGCCGCCGATGGTGGTTACACCTTCCGCAAGCTTCAGACCGCCCAGGTCAACCGTGCCCGTGAATGCGTCGCCAGCCGTTCTCAGCTCCAGCGTGCCCGCACCCTTGACTTGGCCCGCGCCCTTCAGGGCTTCGACCGTCAGTGTGCCGGCGTTCACGCTCATCGCGCCTTCCACAGCCGCACTCTTCACCGTGCCGCCGTTCGCCAGCGTCAGCGTGCCCTCGCTCTTCACCGTCGCGCTGTTGATGGCCGCGCCGCCGTTATTGAAGCTCTGGCTCGCACCGCTCGCCACCTCGATGGTGTCGACTGTCACAGTGCCGTCGAAGCTGCCGACCGTGCCCGTGACGGTCAGGTTGCCGCTCAGCGTACCCGCGCCGTTCACGCCCGCCACGCTCAGCTCCTTCGCCGCCACCTCGCCGGTCACGTTCACCGCGCCGCTCGTCGTGCCGCTCAGGGTCAGCGTGCCATCCGCGGTCAGGTCGCCCGTGCCGCTCAGAGCAGCGGTCAGGCCGCCCTCCGTGCCGTTCAGCGTGCCGCCCTTGGCGTCCACCTCCACATTCGCCTCGCCGTTCGCATTCAGCTTGCCGCCGTTCAGAACGATGGTGCCGGTGTAGGTACCGTCGAGAGCACACTCGATGGTCATATCGCCGCCCTTCG
This sequence comes from uncultured Akkermansia sp., assembly GCA_947626545.1. Classification (GTDB taxonomy): domain Bacteria; phylum Verrucomicrobiota; class Verrucomicrobiia; order Verrucomicrobiales; family Akkermansiaceae; genus Akkermansia. Next base: position 1,140 of record CANQSS010000074.1, read on the forward strand.
TCAGGGTCAGGTCGCCCGAGCCCACCAGATCGTCGTTCACCGTCGTGGTCACGCTGAAGCTCGCGCCCTCGTTCAGAATGAGTCTGCTCACCGTCAGGCTGTTGCCCGCGTCTCCGTTGAACGTGTAGCCTTCCGCCTTCACGGTCATGTCACCCGCCACGATCTCGCCCTTCACCGTCACGTTGTAGTTGGCGGCGGCCTCAGCCGGGAGAACGTCGAAGTCCACGTCCCTGCCCGCTGCGAAGCCGGTCACGCGTCCCTCTTTGTCCACCAACCAGTCCTCGTGGCCCTCGTCGCCGTCCTGCTCGTTCCAGGTGTTGTCGTGTCCCGCCCAGGTCAGCGGATTCGCCTCGTCGTAGCGCAGCCAGCCCTCATCATCCAGCCACAGCTTGTAGCCGTCCGGCACCAGATCGCCCGCCACGCTGAAGCGCACTTTCTTGCGATCCCAGCCTTCCGTTCCGCCGTCCACGACGAAGAGCTGCTTGCCGTCCTTGCCGATGTCCTTCAGATTGATGTCGCTCAGGTCGATGGTGAGTCTGCCGTTGTCGGTAATCAGGTCATCCAAGGTGAGCTGTGTGAGCGCGCCCTCATTCAGGCCCACCTTGATGGTGGCTCCGCCCTCCAGCGTCACCGTTCCCAGTGTCGCCGCGCCCAGTGTCGCCGCGCTCAGGTCGAGGTTCGCCTTGTCCGCCAAGGTCAGGCTCGTCAGGTTGCCTGTCATCTCCTGGATGCTCGTGTTGCCGCCCAGCGCGAGCTTGCCGCTCTCTCCGGTGGTCAACGTGTCGATCTTGCCGCCCTGCTTCAGGTTCACTTCGCCCGTGCCCTTGAGCGTCAGGTCCGCTCCGGCGCCGCCGAAGGCCTTGTTCAAGGTCAGGTTGCCGCTTCCGGCGTGCTCCAGCTTCGTCTCAATGGCGAGATCCGTCTCCACCTCCCCGGCGTTGTTCAGCGTCAGCGTACCCGTACCGGTCACCGTACCCGTGCCAGCCAGACCACGCACGGTCATGGCGGCATTCTCCGTCTCCTCCTGACCCAAGGTCAGAGTCGTACCCTCGTTCACCTTCAGGGCTTCGCCGATGTCCGCCTCGCCGTTGTAGGTGAAGCCATCGCCGCCCACGGTCAAGTCGTTGTTCGTCAACAACTCGCCGCTGAAGGTGCCGCCGTTCACCGTCAGGTTGTTCGCACTCACCGCGCCGACGGCGCCACCATTCAGGCTCTTCAGCACGGCGTCGTTCTCCGTCAGAACCAGCGAGCCGCTGTTCACCGTGACGTCCGTGTTCTCACCCTCCAAGTGCTTCACGACCAACATGGCTGTGCCCTCCTCGGCAGCTGTGCCTTCCACGGTCAGCTTGTTGCCGCTGAACACACCCTCCAGCGTGGCATCCGTACCCGTCCAGGTCAGGTTGCTGCTGATGTTCGTGTTCACAGCCGGCAGCTTGGTCTCGTTCGCCAGCGTCAGCGTGCCCGCGCCGGTTACGTCACCCGCGCCGCTCAGACTCTTCACGGTCATGGTGTCGCCCTCGTTGACCAGCTCCACCTCGCCGGCCACAGTCGCCGCGTTCGTCACATCCAAGTTGCCGCTCACGGTCAGGTTACCGCTCTGCGTCACATTCAGCGTGCCGATGGAGTTCTCCTCTCCGTTCAGAGCCACCACGCCGGTCACATCCGCCGTCGTCGCATTCAGCTTGCCGGTCACGGTCAGGTTGCCGCTCTCCGTCACATTCAGCTTGCCGATGGTGTTCTCCTGACCGTTCAGAGCTACCACGCCGGTCACTTCCGCCGTCGTCGCACTCAGCTTGCCGGTCACGGTCAGGTTACCGCTCTGCGTCACATTCAGCGTGCCGATGGAGCTCTCCTCTCCGTTCACAGCCACCGCGCCGGTCACTTCCAGCGTGCCCTCGCCACCCAAGGCGTTCACTTCACCGCCGCCCATGATCAACTTGCTGTCGGCGTCCAACACACCTACTTGTTCCACGGTGCCGTCCTTCACGGTCATCGTACCGCCTGAGCTCAGGCCCGCCATTTGCACGGTGCCGCTGTCCATGGTCATCGTGCCGCCCTTGACTTCCACTTGCGTCACGGTGCCGTCCTTCATGGTCAGCTCACCGCCATTCACTGTCGCCGTCCCGGTCACATTGACATTGCCCATGGTCATCGCGCCGCCCTCATTCACGACGAGGGTATCCACAGTGCCGTCGCCCATGGTCAGCGTGCCGTTCACTTCCGCCGCAGTCACATTGGCATCAGCCAGCTTCAGCTCGCCCGTAGCCGCCACGTTCGCGCTCGTGATGGTCACGTCGTTACCCGTGAAGGCTTGGCTTGCGCCTTCGCCCACCGTGATGGTCAGATCCGACACCGTACCGCTGAAGCTGCCGTCCGTGCCCGTGATGGCCACCTCGCCGCTCAGCGAGCCGGCGCCGTTCACGCCGTGTACTTGCAGGTCAACACCATCGACCCCCTTCGTCGTCACCGTGCCGTCCACGGTCAGCATGCCGTTCAGCACACCGCTCAGAGTCAGCGTGCCCGCCGCGGTCAGATTGCCCGTGCCGCTCAGTGAGGTGGTCAGGCCTTCGCCCGTGCCATTCAGCATGCCGCCTTCTTTGCTCACGGTGAGAAGCGTCAGCGTGCCCGCCGCCGTCAGGCTGCCGCCGTTCAGCGTAATCTCGCCGCCGTACTCATTCAGCGAACCCTTCACGGTCATGTCGCCTTTCAGGGTCAGGTCGCCCTCGCCGGTCAGGCTGCCTCTCACGGTGGTGGTCACGTTGAAGTCCGTGTCGCCACCCAGCTTGAGACTCCCCACCGACAGGCTGGCGCCATCGTCTTGCCCGTCGAAGCTGTAGCCGTCCACGGTCACGTCCATGTCACCCGCTGACACACCACCGCCGACTACGGTCACGTGCTTCTTGCCATCCTCCACAGCGTCGAAGATGACGTCGTCGCCCGTCCGGAAATTCGTGGTTACGAACCCGTCGTTCTTATCGTCGATGTTCCAATCCCCATCCTTGCCGCCGACTTCCCACGTGAGCGTCGTGCCGTTCCAAGTCACCGGCGGCTCCAAGTTCGCGTACACCAGCCTACCGGTCTCTTCATTCAGGAACAGGGAGCGACGATCCGCCAAGGCGCCGTGCTCCAACACGATCTTATCCGACCAATTCTCCACCCGAAGCAGATCACCGGCGAAGAGCTGCTGATCGTGCAGTTGCTCCAGGTCGAGGCCTCTCAGGTCGATCGTGAGCTTCGAATCGTCCGCCAGTCCCTTCACATTGAGCAGCGTAAGCGCTCCGTCCACAATACCCACCTTGATGGAAGCCTTCTCCGTGCTCGTCACCGTTCCCAGCGTCGCGTTGCTCAGCGTGCTCAGGTCGAGGTTCGCCGTGCCCGTCAACGTCAGGCTCGTCAGGCCGCCGTTCATCGCCGCGATGCTCGTGTTGCCGCCCAGCGTGAGCTTGCCCTCGGTTCCGGTGGTCAGCGTGGCAATCTTGCCGCCGCCGTTCAGAGTCACCGCACCCGTGCCGAGCGTCAGATCTGCGCCGCGCACTCCGCCGAAGGCGTTCTTCAGGGTCACAGCCTCGGCTCCCGTGATGATCAGGTCGGTCTCAACCGTCACGCCCGTGTTCACCGCAGTGGTGTTCGCCAACGTGAGCGCACCCTTGCCGGTCACCTTGCCCGTGCCCTCGGCCAGACTCGTCGCGGTCATCGCGCTATTCAGGGTCAGGGTGTGTTCAGCCACACTCAACGCGCCAACCGTCGCCGACGCGCCGTTGTAGGTGAAGCCACCGCCCAGGGTCAAACCACCCGTCTCCATCGTGCCGCCGAAGGTTCCGCCGTTCACGGTCACCGCACCGCCTGCCGTCAACGCGCCGTTGCCACTGAGAGTTCCCAGCGTGCCCGTGCCGCCCAGGTTCAGCGTGCCGCCGGTCAGGTTCGTCGTGGTTGCATTCACCGCGCCGGTCAGGTTCAGCGTGCCGCTGTTCACCGTGAGGGTCGTGCCACTGAAGCTACCGACGCTCTGCGTGCCCCTGCCGCTCATCGTCAGGTTCACACCCGTCACGCTCGCGGTCGATTCCACCGTCCCGGTCGTCAGCAGCTCCAGAGTGCCCGTGCCGCCGACGCTTCCGGCGCCCTTCAGGCTCTTCACCTGATAGGTGCTGCCTCCCAGGGTCAAGGTGCTGCTGCCGTCCAACGTGATGGCGTAATCAGCCAACGCCGCGCGATCCGTGTACGCCAACTTCAGCGTCCCCTCCGCCACATCCAGCGTGCCCGCGCCCTTGGTCGTGAAGGCTCCCTGGGTGTTGCCCAAGGTCATCGTGCCGTTACCCTTCTTGGTGATGGTGTGACCTTGCGCATCCAGCTCGCCCGAGAAGGTGACCGTGCGTTCGTCATTCACCGCGATGGTCGTGTTGCTATCCGCCACGATATCCCATGCGACCCGAGGATCATCCTTGAAGCTTGCTGACTTGTTCTGGATTATCAGTGCGCCATTTTCATTTTCGCCACTCCCTGCCAAGTGAATGGCATTGCCCTGCACCCCTCTCACTTCGAATATGTCCCCAGAGGTGATGGTAATGGTGCTGCCGGCTTCCACCCACAGTTCTTTCACATTAGCTATGCGATGGTCAGCTGACATGCCGCCAGTGAAATTCACGTTCGAACCCACACCATTCTCAGACCCGAGAACAACCTTGCCAATGGTGTTTTGTTCACTCAAAGTTGCCGAACACAAATCCCAGAACACCTTTCGATTGCTACCATCGCCATTATCGTAGGCGCCTTGGTTATCCCCTCGCAAACCGAGCAGCCTGATCGTGCCGGCGCCGCTGGCATAGCCGCCATTTTCCCAGTCACCACCGGCCTTCCCGGCCACGGCTGCGCCATGGATGACCAGCTCACTGGTTTCATCTTCTAGAATGATGTGCTTCAGGTTCTTCTTTCCGGTGGCATACAGATCCACGGTGCTGTCGCTGTGGATGGTCAATTCGTCCGCCGTGACAGTGGTGTCCGTCCCGCCGATGCTCAGATTGCCGTCCACATCGATGGTCGCACCCGTTGCACCGATATTGCCGCTCACGGTGTACGCGCTGTACCCGCCGTTGTAGGTGAAGTTGCTGGTGATGTTGCCCGCGAACTCACCGCCCGTGCTGTCATTCAGCACCAGCGTGCCCGTGCCCGAGATGGAGGAGTCCGCCTCGCCGCTCAGCTCGTCCACCGTCAGCGTCGTGTCAGCGCCCGTAATCGTGACGCTGCCGTCGCCGCTGTTCAACGTCAGCGAACCGGCCCCCGTGTCGCCCTCGAGCACCAGCGCGCCCGTCACCTCGACTTGGTCAATCCTGCCGCCTTTTTGCAGCGTCACCGTGCCTTTGCTCACCTCCAAGTAATCAAGGAGATTCTGCTCCTGCGTGAAGGTCTTTGAGCCACCCTCCAACACGAATATGCCGTCCACGATACCGCCGAACTCGCCGCTGCCTTGGCTCACACCCACGCTGCCATCCACCTTGCCGTTGCCCTGCAGATCACCCACATGGAGGTCGTTGGCGCCAACGGTCACGCCATTCACCGTGAGTGTGCCGCTGTAGTCGCTCGTGCCGTTGATGTTAGCGCCGGTCTTCGTGATGGTGAGGTTGCCCGTGCCGCTGAGTACTTCAACGCTTCCACCGCCCGAGAGGGTCAGATCGCTCTCGCCTTCCAGCGTCAGATCGCCGCTGAAGCTGCCGCTGAGCTCATGCCCCGTCCCGCTCCGCACGGTCAGGCTCTCCACCGTGAGTCTGCCGCTGAAGCTGCTGGCCCCGTTCGGCTCCGTACCCGTGATGACCAGGTCCTCGCCGCTGAGCGACCTGCCGCTGCCCTTCAGAGCGCCGACTTCCAGCGTGCCGAACCAATTCAGCGTGCCGCCGTCGTACTTCAGCACGCCGGTGATTTGGTTGGTCTTGCCGTTCAGGTTCAAGGCGTCGCCGGACATCTCCACGCTGGCCAGCTTGTTGGTCTCGCCACCCACCGTCAGCGCACCGCTCGTCAGCGTCACAGCGCCCAGCTCGTTGGTCGTGCCGTCCACTGTCAGCGTACCGCCCGACATCTTCACAGCGCCCAGCGTATTGGTCGCCGCGCCACCCACCGTCAGCGTGCCGCCCGACAGTGTCACAGCGCCAAGCGTGTTGGACGTCTTGCCTTCCACCGTCAGCGTGCCCCTCGACATGTCCACGGCGCCCAGCGTGTTGGTCGTCTTGCCGTCCACCGTCAACGTGCCGTTGTTCGTCAGCTTCACATCACCCAGCGTGTTGGTCCCGCCGGACATGCTGACATCTGCCTTCAGCCCGTCCACCGTCAGTTTGCCGCTGATCGTGTTGGCCGTGTTGTCCGAGCCATCCATGGAGAGCGTTCCGTTCACCGTCAGGCCGTCACCCGCACCCGTGATCGTGTTGCTCGTCGTGCCCAGCATGTTGAGCTCGCCGTCCACCGTCAGCTTGCCGGTGATCGCGTTGACCGTGCCATCCATGGAGAGCGTTCCGTTCACCGTCAGGCCGTTACCCGTATCCGTGATCGTGTTGCTCTCCGTGCCCAGCATGCGGAGCTCGCCGTCCACCTTCAGCTTGCTTCCATCCACACTCACCGATTTGATGACGCTATCATCGCCCAAGGTGAGTGTGCCGTAGCTCCCCACGTTCACCGTACCCTCCAAGCTCAGGCGCGCGCCCTCATCGTCATTCGCGCCGGTGAGCTCCAAGTGGCCGCCGTTCACGGTCAGGTCCTTGGTCTTATCAAATGCGCCGCCCAGCGTGTACGTTCCGTCTTCAAAGGTCAGATCCACGCCGATCGAGCCGTTGAACCCGCCCTTGTCGACATCCAACACGAGCGTGCCGTTGCCGCTGATGCTGCCTGTGGCACTGCCACCATCTCCCAGCTCGTACACCGTCAGGGTCTTATCATTCCCGATCGTCAGGCTGCCGCTGCTCACTGTCACTCCCAGGAGCACGCCGGTCTCGTTCACTGCCACGACACCGCCACTCACAATCATGGCGCCGTCAAAGGCACTCGTCGACGAATTCAGAGTGAGGGTCGCCTTGTCGCTCACCGTCACACTGCCCTCGCCGGTCAGATCGCCGTTCACCGTGATGCTTGCTGAGCCGTCCACCACCAAATTGGCGCTGTTACTCAGGTCGCCGTGCACCGTCACTTCGCCGTCCCCGCCGAAGGTGACCGTCACCCTCTTTCCGCCCTCCAGGACGAGATCGCCGCCCGTCCCGTCCTCCGCACTCTCCGCCGTGCCGATGGTGATGGTCGCGCCCTCCTCCTTGCCGTTGAAGGTGTAATCGATGCCGTCCACCGTCATGCTGTTGACAGTCAGCTGGCCGACATAGGTGACGGTCTTCCGCTCCTGGCCGGTCTTATCGAAGACCACGTCCCTCATGCTGAGGTTGTCGAACGCGGTGAGGAAATGTTTCCCCAGGTACCAGTCGTCCTTATCCGCCGCATCTTCGCTCCACTCATCGTTCTCGCCTTTACCGCTCCAGGTGAGTGTGTTGCCCACGCTCTTCTCGTAGCAGATGAAGCCTTCATCATCGAGGTACAGGAGATCGCCCTCCGCGAGCAAGCCCGCTTCCGTTTCCACCACAACGTCCCTGGTCCAGGCCATGTCGGTATTCTTGTCGAACAACCTGTATCTCCCGAGATCGCTGGCAAGAGCTTCTTCCGCGAACATCTCGAACTGCTCCTCCGTCAGCTTGATCTTCAGGCTGCCGCCGTCACCGATCACAACAGAATCCTGATGGATCCGCGATCCGGGAACCATGGACTCCTCATCCGCGCCCAGCTGGATGTCGAGGTTCAGGGTCAGCGCCGCGTTGATCTCAATCGTACCGATGCTGTAGTCCTTCCAGTCGCCCAGGGTCAATTCCACAGGGTTTTTATCCTGCGCGTTGCCAACCGTCAGCGCGGTCAACTTGCCACCGTCCAACTTGCTCAGTGTGGTCTTCCCGCCGTTCAGCGTCAGACTGCCGACGCCTTCAACAGTCAACCTGTCAATCATGCCGCCCGTCTTCAGCGTGAGCTTGCCGGTGAGCGTCGCCTGAGCCAGCTTGCTGTCCTCCGCCATCTTGTCGATGGTGGTGTCAGCGCCCATGGTGAGCTTGCCGCCGGCCTTCGCCGTCTTCAGCGTGCTGATATGACCACCCGTACCCAGCGTCAGCGTGCCGGCATTTTCGCCCATCGTGAGGTTCGAGCCGCTCGTCTCACGACCGAACTTCTGATTCAGCGTGACATTCCCTGCGCCGGTATAGCTCAGGTCGCTCTGCACCGTGACCTCCACCGACTCCAACGGATCCGCGTTGTCCAGCGTCAGCGTGCCAATTCCGTTGATCGTGCCGGAACCCTCCAGCCCCGTAGCGGTCATCCTGGCGTCGGTAATGTCACTGCCCAAGGTCAAGGTGTCGTTCACCGTCAAGGTTCCAACGGTGTTGTCATCACCCGTGCCGTTGAAGGTGAATACATTTGCTTCCGGATCCGCATCCTCCTCGTCTCCCACAGTCAGGCTGCCGGTCGTCAGCGTGCCGCTGTACGCACCCGCGATCACCTGCAGATTCTGACTCGTGGCATCCACGGTACCGCCCGCGCCGTTGAGCTCTGCAATCTTACCGCCCGTAGTCAGCGCCAGCGTGCCCTTGTCCACCGTCGCCTCCTTCAGATCCACAGCACTGGTGAACTTCAGCGTGGCGCCGTCCCCAACAGTCCGGTCAATCGTCACATTTCCGGTGTAGCCGGCTTCGAAGGCCTGTGTGCCGGTCGCGTCCGCCCCCGTCATCGTGATGCTGCCCACGCCGGTCAGCAAACCCGTGTAGGTGGCTCCCTCCGGGGCAGGCGCGCCCTTCGTGATGGTCAGCGCCAGATCGTTGTCAGCGGTCAGATCCTCCCCCGTTGCCGCATTCTTCAGCGTGAAGCTGCCGCTCATTGCGCCCACGCTCAGCGAGGCCGTGTCTGCTCCTTCGGGCACCTCAGTGAAGCTCAGCTGCAAGTTGCCCGCGCCGCTCATCGTGCCCGCCACCGTGTTCGTCGCGTTCCCGAAAGCAAGCGTGCCACTCGTCAGCGTCACATTCCCCTTCGCGTCCACGTTCACGTCTGGCGTCGCAGACCCCAGCGTCAGCTTGCCATCCACAACAGTGATGTCCAAGCCGTAGAAGGAACCCGTGATCTTCTGATGTCCCGTGCCCGCCATCTCGAGGCTGACATAGCCATGTTCACTCGTAGGCGCCGTGATGGAAGCGCCACTGGTCACATTCTCGCCCGCCGTATGAAGCACGAGGATTATCTCTCCATTACCATTAGAGCCGTCTGGCTTTGCGCTGTTCGTGATAGTTCCTCCATCACCAGTCAGACCGGCAATGTCATAGGACGTCGCGAAATGATCCATCAAATCGAAGGTCGTACCATCTGCCAGGTTCA
>CANQSS010000075.1 GCA_947626545.1 uncultured Akkermansia sp.
TTTCTGAGGAAACAAATCAACCTTCCTTTTTTTGTCTTCTCTTACCCTCCCTCATTATTTTCTTGGGACACGTGTGGATGGATCCAGAGGAATTCCTCATTCACAAAATTCTCGCGCAACGCGCGCAAATTTCGCAATCGTACATCGTACATAGGCAAACGCATTTCTAATGCGTCTGCCGTGACAGGTAGATTGTTGGATTTACAGCGTAGAAACAAGCTGCTACAATGCGGGCATGATGAAAGAAACATCCCACAGTACGCTCGGTGATCACATGCACTGCTGCACCGTATTCAATCTGCCCACCCATCCGAAAATCTGTACTGACGTGCCGGAAAAACTCGGTGGTTTGGGCGAGCAGCCCTCCCCGGGAGAATTGCTTGCTGCCACTGTTGCCTCCTGCATGCTGAGCAATGTAGCCTTCACCGGTGCGAAAAAGGATTTCCCCACAAAGGGAATCACCATCACCGCCGGTCTCTCCGAAGGTCCTCAAGGAGTGGGGGCCCTACATTTTCGCATCACCGTGCCTCATTCCACCACACCACAACAGCGCTCCCTGATTGAGGCGGCCGTCGCCTCCTGCCCGGTTGGCAAATCCATCCACCCAGATATCCCGAAACACATTGAGTGGCACTGGGCAGAGTAATGGCTTACTGCGCCTTGGGCGCGGCCTCACCTTTCGGGTACCAGATGGAGTTATCGTTGGTCACCAGAATGAACCCCTGCTCCATAAGCCAGATCATATCCGCCGTATAGGGAGCGTAGGCATCCGCAGCCGCTTGTTTACTCGCTTCATCTGTGCCTGCAGGTACCCCGCTGAGCTCGGCAAACATAGCGTCCACCTTCTTACCGGAGTTCTCTTTGGTCCAATTGAGGATTCCCTGCATACGGTCAGCCAGAACTGTACCCTCAGGCACCACGCGGATGCGGCTCGGTCCCGTGTAATGGTGTCCGTGCCATTTGTAGATGGGAATGTGATGGCGCGCCAACCCGTGGCAAAGATTCGGGATAAGAATCTGTGGATTACGGCGGTGTTTACCGGAAAGTATAGAAACGTAAGCGGCAAGCCCCGGTGACAGCAGCTTGAGAGGCACTGCTCCATTGATAAACACCTTTTCAACCGTTTCATATACGTCGGTGAAATGGTGCTGCAGGAAGTCCTCCTCCACCTCTTTGATTGTCTCAAGCACCTTTTCCTGCTCATCTTCGCGGGTAGGGTGCCATACAGTGCGCACAGATGCTTCGGCAAGCCACTGCTTCACTGCCTCTTCATCCTTGTTCACAGCAATGGCTGCGCGGAACGCTCCCATCGGCATGGATGAATACTTAGCCTTGTAGAGTCGCGCAAGAGAGGGCTGATACCCATGCCAGTTGACCGGGCCGATGACCTCGTTACCGAGCGAACAAACAGCAATGCCGGTAAAGTTTCCTTTGGGCGGATCCACCTGTACCTGTTCGGCGGTGTACAGCTCGCCGAACCACGGAGCATGGGAAACGTACGCCACGGCCTCCGCCTGCGTAAGCCAGCAGGAGCCGTCCTCGCGTTTGGAATGTATGAGCATCGGTCCCCCCGCCTGCTTCATGAAAACGAGGTCATAGCGGTCACCCTTCGCCATCACCACACGAGCTAAGTCGAGCAATGAGTGAGCGCGCTTTTGACGCTGGATCTCTGTAGCGAAGATGGTGAGTACGGGATCACTGGGACGAACCTCAACCCGTAATCCCTCTGCCGGCTGGGGGAGCTGGCGCCGTGGCGCTTCCGACCGGCGAGGCCTCGATTGCGCGTCGCGCTCGGGACGGCCGCGATATTCACCGCGTGGAGCCCGGTCATCGCGACGCTTATTGCCTTTGCTTCGCGCGTCCCCCCGATCCCCTGCGCGGCGCGAAACACGATCCGCGGGTGCCGAAAAACGCGCCAACGACGGGCTCTCTTGCGAACGCGCCCAATCTGGTCCGAATTGGAAATCCGTCAACTCCGATAAATCAAAGGCAACAGCTCCTTCATGTGTACTCTCATCCATATAAACCTTCGCGCCACTAGGGTACTCCGAAATTACATGTTTGGCAACCTTTTTTTGCGCATTCATACCGCGTTCTCGCGTTTCTCATGCGCCTTGGCAAGCAAAACGATGGGGTGATAGGTAAGCGGAAGCCTACCCGAGTGATCCGTAAAACGCTCGCAATAGGCTTCACAAAGGGCCTGAAGTTCGCCGCGTGAAAGAGGTGTGGATATCGCGGCATTCACGCCGGTGGAGTGCAAGTGCCCAAGCAGCGCACGCATATCGGGAAAGTGGAGAGTTTCCTCCCAGTCACGCGCGTAAACAAGCTGCAAATCGGCGGAACACAGCATATCCGCCCATTCCTGCGCGCTGGGGTATTGCAGCCCGGCACCCGTGATCTGTCTCAGTTCATACAAATTATGCCGGACGAAAGCGCCCACAGCTAACATGCCGCCATGAGCAAGGCTTTCTGCCATCCGCGACACAAACTTCGGCAAATCTCTCATCCACTGCAGTACCGCAGAAGTCGCGATGAGGTCCAGCTCTGTCGGCAACTCTACCTCTTCCGCATCCCCAGACAAAAACACGGAACCGGGCGTCTCTGGCATGTACGCCATGGCTGCTTGGGTGAGATCATTGAACCACCACTGTGCCTCGGGGTACAGACGGACGAGTTCGCGCGTGAGGAGTCCGGTACCCACTCCAATTTCCATCGCTCGTGTCGGCGAAAAACGGGGAACTTCGGTCGGCAATACTTTCGTCAGCTCGCGCGCCATGTTCACCTGCACATGAGCGTGCGCATCGTACTCACAAAAGTGACGGGCAAAGCTTGTGGCTATGCGCTGTTTATTCTGCATGGGATGCATCTATGTTGTCCAGCACGATTCGCGGATCGGCAAAGGGATAGTGATAGGAGTTGAAATGTGTCCCAAGTCCTACCTTCGCCCAATACGCCTCCATCTTTGCCGGTGGAAATATCTCGTCCTTGTCGCCTATGTATGCTTTACGCCAATGTATGTCGGAAGATGACGTCTCACGGCTCCATTCCGCCAGTTTCGTCAACTCATCAATCTTCTCATCAACGCTGCGATCCGGGTAGGGACCTGATGGCGCAGATCGCCCTTCCCCGTACGCTTTCTCGTTGAAAGGAGTCATTCCTACGCGCGCCAGGCCCCGCATTGTGCGCAACACCACGCGCAAGCGCATGCCGTACTCATCCGATACCGGGTAGGGCGTCCCATTCAATGCGATGGCTCGATAAAGCGGCAATTGCTTGCAATACTGCTCTGCCGCCCACACCCCAAATGACCACGCGAACAAGTAAATGCGTCGATACTCCGCAAAATCCTCCGCCCGCAATGCATGCACTTCCCTGTAATCGTACACTGCCAACACATCACACCCGCATGGGTCAATATGCACCACGGCATTCGGATTAGATGCCCAACCCAGCATGTAGAGTACGAGATTGCGCTGATGTTCGTGTTTTAACCAACTTTGCTGCATATCGTAAAAACTCGGTGTAGCTGTTCGACCTTCAATTCAGCGTGCAAGGAAATGCGAATGCGCGCGCTGCCCTCAGGAACTGTGGGCGGGCGTATGGCAGTCAACCAAATCCCGGCATCACGCCCGACTTGCGCAATCTCGAGCGCACGTGTGTCGCTCCCCACCTCAACGGGGATGATTTGCGTCCCGTCCATCTGTCCGGTGATATCGGAAGCATGCTGAATAAGCCTGGCTAACTTGGCACGCTGCGCAGCCACATCCGGCACACCGTCGGTCATCGTGGGTCCACGCATTTCGTGGACAACCATGCCCACCCATTGCAGCGTGCATGGAGGCAATGCTGTCGAATAAATAAGCGGTCTCAGCGTATTCACCAAATACTGCCGCACTGCCGGTGCACACAGCACGCACGCCCCAGCTCCTGCCAAGGCCTTGCCAAAGGTGCACACCAGTATGTCCACCTCATCAACAACACCTTCTTCCATACACAACCCCGCTCCGTGTGTCCCGTACACACCGAAGCTGTGCGCCTCATCTACATACAGACGGAAACCGTATTTTCGACGTAATTTTGCCAGCTCACGCAGATCAGCTCTATCCCCATCCATGCTGTAAACAGACTCCACGACAACCCATGCCTTTTCCGGATGCATCATGCGGCTCAGCATATCCTGCAGATGCTGCATATCGTTATGCCGAAACCTCCGAAAAGACAATGTGCGCATGCCCTCGATGATACTGGCATGCACAAGACGATCAGCCAACACAACATCGCCTTCCTGCGCCAATGCCGGCAGCAGCCCGCTGTTGACCATATATCCGCTGCTGAGCACGAGCGCCTGCTTACCGGGGAAAAGCGCCGCTAATTCCCCTTCCAGAACATCGTACTCCGGGCAGTTGCCGGTCATTAACCGCGATGCCGGGGTTCCATGCGAAAAGGGCGATAAGCTTTGTCCTCCGAACTCCCTTCTGTAATACGCAGGCAGATCCAACCCGTCATAGCGCAGCGTGCTCAATCCCAAGTAGTCATTGCTGGAAAAATTGAGGTATCTCTTACCCCCGCAACACAGATAAAGTCCGTCCTGCCTGAGTGTACAAAGCGCGCGAGCCCGCCCGCATGCTTCCCATTCATTTCTCCGTGCGTCCAGCTGTTCAGCCCAGCTCATGATTCACTGTATTCAGCCCAGCTCGAACTCGTCTCCCAGACGCGTACGCGTTCCAGCTTTACGCAATCCCGTACCGGACGAGAAATGCCGCCTCTCACCGCCGCCTCTTCCAGCACCTTCTTTGCATGCCGATACACCGTCTCGGCCATCACCTCACTCGTGGGATCGCTGTGCTCAAAGGGTATGATGCGCTCCCCGTACGCCGCACGGAATTCTGCGTAGTGCGAATCATCTGTGTTCATGCACAGTGCGTGATCAAACTGCTCCAAAAAATCATCCATCATCTCACGCACTGCCTTAAAATCCACCACCATATCGTTCTCATCTAGCGTATCCGCCGCATAGACGAGTTCTACGCTGCGCGTGTGCCCGTGCGGGAATTGGCAATTGCCGGGATGCTTGGAAAGCAAGTGCCCGCTCTCCAGTTCGATTTTCTTGCAGATGCGGTACATGCGCGCATCATACCATTCTACGCGCACTTTGACAAGACAGGCGTGCACTTTCGCAGGGCAACCCCCCATCCGCGCTGTCTATCTGCTCCCCGCAGCTCTGCTGCGCATTATTCCGAATCGTACATCCAACATCGTACATAGGCGGCATTTTGCCGCCTCCCGCTCTTTCATAACTACACCTGATCACGGCTTCATAACTCAGCCTCCGCCTTTGCTTCGCTCCTCCGCGCCCCGCGCGCTCACTGCCCAAATCGTACATAGGCAAACGCATTTGAGAGAAGGTCATCAACAGAGAAAATGCTCTTATTGACTGATATACCTGTTTATACGCATCAAAATCATCACAACAACCGGTCATCATAATGATGGATCTAGAGGAATCTCTGCATACGTTAATGATCCGAAAAAAATCTGCGCAACGCGCACATTATTAATAAATCGTACATCGTAAATCGTACATAGGCAAACGCATTTTCTAATGCGTTTGCCCTGAGTGGCTTCTTGGCGGGGCTTGACACGAACTGTTTTGAGGCATAAAATGTTCTCACCCATTCGGGAGCTTTTACCCTATGTACAACGTCGATTTTAAAAACCGCATTGTGGCAGATTTGGAAGGACTCAAATCTGCCGGTCTTTACAAGGAAGAGCGCTACATCCATACCCCGCAGTTTTCTGAAGTGGGGCTTGAGGATGGCAGTAACGTCATCAACATGTGCGCCAACAACTACTTGGGTCTCGCCAATAATCCCGAGCTCGAGAAAGCCGCCAAAGAGGCTATCGATCGCTGGGGCTTTGGCATGGCTTCTGTCCGCTTCATCTGCGGAACCCAAACCCTGCACCGTGAGCTCGAGGAACGCCTGAGCGCTTTCTTAGGCACCGAGGCCACTATCCTCTTCGGCTCGTGCTATGATGCTAATGGCGGTCTCTTTGGCGCCCTGCTCGACAAGGAGGATGCCATCATCTCCGACTCACTCAATCACGCTTCCATTATTGATGGCGTACGCCTCTGCAAAGCTGCTCGTTATCGCTACGCCAACAACGATATGGAGGACCTGGAGGCCAAGCTCAAGGAGGCTAAGGCCGCAGGCGCTCGCACCATCATGATTTCCACCGATGGCGTGTTCTCGATGGACGGTATTGTGGCTCGTCTGGATAAGATTCACGAGCTGGCCGAGAAATACGGTGCGCTGGTACACTTCGATGAATCGCATGCCACGGGCGTGCTCGGCAAGCGCGGACGCGGCACGCACGAGCATTGCGGACTCTTCGGTAAAATTGACATCACCACCGGCACATTCGGCAAGGCTCTTGGCGGCGCCTCCGGCGGTTACATCTCTGCGAAAAAGGAGATTGTGGATGTCCTGCGCCAGAAGGCTCGTCCGTACCTCTTCTCCAACAGCGTGATGCCCGCCATTGCTGCCACCACGATCAAGGTGCTCGATATGTTGGAGGCCTCCACGGAACTCACCGAGCGCGTGCAGCACAATGCCGCCTACTTCCGCAAAGGTATGGAGCAATGCGGGTTCAAGCTCGCCGGCGCCGGCCACGCCATCGTGCCGGTGATGATAGGCGATGCCGCGCTCTCTCAGCGCATGAGCAACCGCTTGCTCGAGCTGGGCGTGTACGCCATGGGCTTCTTCTACCCCGTGGTGCCAAAAGAGCAGGCGCGCATTCGCACGCAGATTTCCGCCGCTCACACCGAAGAGCAGCTCGACCGCGCCATTGCCGCATTCGCGCAGGCCGGCAAGGAGCTCGGCATCATCAGCTGAGTTCATGTACACGAGCTTTTTTGACGTTTTCTCCATCGGCATCGGACCGTCAAGTTCGCACACGATGGGGCCCATGCGCGCGGCAGCCCGCTTTGTGCAGCTGCTGCGCGACCGTGGTTTACTCTTCCGCGTGGCGCGGGTGCGCGTGCATCTGTACGGCTCGCTTGCGCTCACGGGGGAAGGACACGGCACACCGTCGGCCATCGCCTACGGACTCATGGGGCTGGATGCGGAATCCATGGAAGGTCCACCGCCCGTTCCGGATCCTCTCCTGCTGGGTGGCGAGCGACCTGTCCCATTCCGTATAGCTGACCATATCATCGCCGAGAGAGAGCAATCTCTCCCGGAGCATCCAAACGGTCTGCATTTCCGAGCGTTGGATGCCGATGAGACCTCCCTCTGCGAACAGGTTTATTTTTCCATCGGCGGCGGAGCTGTGAAGTCACGTGAGGAAATGCAGCTCCCCGAGGCTCCGAAGATGGTTTCCGCCGACCTTTGGGAATTTCATTCCTGTCGCGAGCTGATGGAAATCTGCATGCGCGAGGGCGTCTCCATTGCCCGGCTTGCGCGTCACAATGAGACCCGTCTGCGCTCCGCACCGGAGCTTGATGCGCGCATTCGCCAGGTCGCCAAAGTCATGAATTCCGCCATCGATCGCGGAACAACCTCCACGGGGATCTTGCCCGGCGCACTTCGCATGCCGCGCCGCGCCCCACAAATTTACGCTCGTTTGGAAGATCGATTCCGCCGCAATGAAACGGACGCCCTCACGATTATTGACTGGATCAATCTGTGGGCTTTTGCCGTTGCTGAGGAAAATGCCGCAGGAGGGCGTGTAGTCACCGCTCCCACGATGGGTTCTGCGGGGGTGCTTCCCGCAGTGTTGCGCTATTATGAACGATACGGTTGCAAGGACTCTCCTTTCTCCGCTGAAACCGGTACAGATATTCTCCTGCTGACGGCTTCAGCCATTTGCAGCTTGTATCGTGCCAACGCTTCCATTTCCGGGGCAGAAGTTGGCTGCCAGGGTGAGGTTGGAGTAGCGTGCTCTATGGCCGCTGCCGGTCTCGCCGCAGCCATGGGTGGCTCTAATCAGCAGGTCGAAAACGCCGCCGAAATTGCCATGGAGCACAATTTGGGTCTCACCTGTGATCCCGTCTGCGGTCTCGTCCAAGTTCCCTGTATCGAGCGCAATGCCATCGGTGCTGTAAAGGCTGTGAATGCCGCTCGCCTCGCCATGCGCGGCGATGGCTCGCACTTCGTCAGTCTCGATAGCGTCATCGCCACCATGTACGAAACCGGTCGTCATCTCCACCGCAACTATCGCGAGACCTCCCTTGCCGGCCTAGCTAAAAACGCTCCCGCCTGCTAAGATCTTTTCCCTTTCACTCGCGAATTATCACGACCAAACGTATCTTCCCTCGATCATTGCCGCGACGGAGACATCTCAATCAGCAAACGCATGTAGCACTACGCGCGACGCTGCAAGTGACGCGCCATGAAGCACGAGATGCGCCAGCCTATGTGGCGCTGTGATTTCGCAACGATGGTAGCCAGCACCAGTGCAAATCCCAACCACTGCCCGGGCAGCACAGCTTCCGCGTACACCAGCCAGCCCCAAAAGGTGGCCTCTGTGGGTTCCAAACATGAGACAATGCCGAACTCCAAAGCAGTGAGCCGACGCATCGCGCACGCCACCAATGCCAGCACTCCCGCTCCTTGCAGCACTCCTATCCCCACTAACCATGGCCATCCCAGCGTCAGCCCTTCCAACGGCGCCCCTGTTGCAAGCAGAGGTCCGATGAGGGTAAGTGTGCCCGCCGCCGATTGCCAAAACAAGCGGCGCAGCAAGCTGATTTCTGCCGACATGAAACGGTTGAGCACAATGTAGAAGGAATAAAACAGCGCAGCAAGCGTGCCGTACACGATGCCCAACACGTGGTTCTGCCCCGACGCTCCGCCTTCTGCAAAGCAAGTGACGAGCAGTATGCCTAAACTTGCTACCATGAGTAGCATTACATCCCGCCGCGGCGGCAGACGCTTCTCCAAAAGAGACTCCCAAACAGCCGCCAACAGCGGCCCCATAGCCGGAAGCAATGCGGCTATACCTGCCGCCGTATATCGAATCGCCAAAAAATAAAAGAGCACGCACAACCCAGTACTGATTCCGGAGCCAAAAGCTGCGGGTGAAAACCGTAAACTCACTCCCCGGCATATCCACGCCCCGCACGCCACAACGCCTATGAGTACGAAACCTACACCAAACCGTGAAAAAGAGCACAGCTGCGCGCTGCAATGCGACTCACGCACAAAGATGCACAGCGATCCCATAAGTGCCGCCGCCGCCAAGGCCGCCAACAGTGCGCGTGCGTGGGCTGATGCTGCCGGGTACATGGTTTTTATGCTTACACCTGTTCTGCCCGCAGCGCATCCACACAGATGGCCGACCATGTCTCCAACCGCTCATAAAGTGGCCCCGCCAATTCATCCAAGCTGTGAAATGCCAGTTCCGCCAAAGCCTTCTCATTGGGCGCCACATCCTCAGTGTCGAGCTCAAAAAGGTGCACCATGCCCAAGTGCACACTCCCTACATCATTCGTGTCATCGTTAATGACAGCGTAGAGCCTATGCGTCGCCCCGCCGGAAAAACGTATCTCTTCGCGTACTTCGCGCTCCATACCCGCCAGGTAGGTGTCAATGCTATCTGTCAACCCGTCAATCGGGTTAATGTGCCCTCCGATTCCCAACGACATTTTATTGTGCAGACGCACCTCCCCGCCCTTCGGCGTACGCGCATATGCCAATATCCGTCCCTCATGCCGAAAAATGGCGTAGGCTATAATTTGCTTGAACTGCGGATTCACTTCCGCCTCATCGCGATCCATGTACCTCGCCTCTCCCGATCTCAAAAACGCCGTCAAATAATCCTGAGGATTCTTCCGCACCCCATGAAACGCCCCCACCGCCTCATACACCGCTCGCGGCACCACGAGCACCTGCTCTCCATTGTATCGTGACATGCCCTCAGTCTAACACGCTTCTCTCGTCATAGCAAGTCCAATAGAACCCACGACAAATGCATTAGGAAATGCGTTTGCCTATTTACGATGTGTGATGTACGATATTCTATTTATTAACAGTGTGCGCGTTGCGAGGATTTTTCCGAATCATTAACACATGCAGGGGTGTCTTTAGAGCCGTCATCATGATGAGCGTTAGTTGTCACAATTTTTATACGTATAAACGTTGATATCAGTCGACAAGAGCATTTTCTCCGTTGATGAACTTCTCTCAAATGCGTTTGCCCTGCAATAGAACCGCTCACACAGCAACTCACTTTCAAATGCATTTGTCGTGCAAGAGCTCAGCATGCGTGATCGGACAAAAATAGTGCACCGAAGTGTTCCGCGATGTTTTACCGTCATAGTTTTTGATGTCCTCAGAAAGCA
>CANQSS010000076.1 GCA_947626545.1 uncultured Akkermansia sp.
TCTCCCGCCAAGGAACCGCCGTGCATCATGATCGACAGATTGTTGGTCGCGTCCTCCTCTGTGGCGTCCAGTGTGAATGTGGATGCATCGGATACCTCTATCGTGGCTCCTTCACCAATTTTTCCTCCCGCGCCCAGTGTGAACTTGGCCTCATCGGACATCTTCAATGTTGCTCCCTCGCCAACTTTTCCACCTGAGATCTGCATTTGACCCTGATCGGACAGTTCAATATGAAGCGCCGTTGAGAGTGATGCACTGTCGCTAAGCTTGCACCCGAGATTGCCGCCTTCCATCGTAAAGGAGCCTGAGTCTGTAACGGTGATTTTCGTACTTGCAGAGCATTGTCCATTCGCCTGGGAGGCAAAATCGGCGCAGCCTATCCCTCCCTCTGCCAGGACGAATTGTCCATTGCCGGAGACGTTGATTCCAATTTCAACTTTGTTGGTACAATCTGCATCGCTGGCTTGCTGCACCTCTCCAAGACTGCTCTGGGTGCTGTTATCATTCTGAACCAGGAATTTTCCCCCCTTCACATTGATAGTGACGTCGGACTCGTCCCCGCGACCACTTGCGATGCCGATCTGACCATTTCCCGAAAGGGTGAAATTGCCACCGTCCTCAGTGATCTCAATAGTCACAGTACTCGTGCAAGATTGCTTTTCATCCCAGGAGTATGTACTCGCGTTTCCGATAGAAGTACCGCCGGATAGAGTAAAATCTCCACCCCGGATGCTGATCTTGGCTTGAGAATCGCCTTTATAATCTGCCCCGGCTACATTCCCAGTCCCCTCCATTTTAAACTCTCCCCCCTGCTCCACGATGATGTTCGCATTTCCTCCCGTGGCAACATTCCCATTGCTCATCGTGAACTTGCCGCCTTGCTGCACATCAATGGCTACGTCTCCCTTCTCGGCGATGGTTCCATTGCTCATCGTGAAAGTGCCGCTCACTTGCAAATCCAACGTCCCGGGTGCATCGTCAGCACCACCCAAAGCAGAGATGGCGCCATCCATGAGGTTGTAGTTGCCGCCGGCCTGCACTACGAGGCTATTGGCGCGCGTCTCTGCATGTACGTCATGATTTTTACTCCAAGATGGTGCTGTGCTGTCGTCTGTGAGCGTGATCTTATCCTGAGTCCATGTTCCCGCCACAGTGATTGTATCTGCGGAAACACTTGACCCCTTTTGCTCAACGGTGCCGGTGTTTTCGACGGTGATGCTCTTGGCAACCGTCTGAGTCACGGTATCGCTCCAAGTGGTGCTATAGGAAGCATCACTCTCCTGGGTCCATTTGCCGCCGGCCTGTACCACGATATTCTCTGCAGTAATCGGGCTCTTTTTTTGTGACAATGTACCCGCAACATGGACATCGGAAACTTCTAGGGTCCATTCAGAATCGGCTTCGATGCTGAGTTCCCCGCCCTCCGCCACGGTCAAGGTGCCGGAGCCGGTGATGGTGCCATCCTCGGAGGAATCACGAAGGTGCTTTCCATGCAGGGTGAGATCTCCATCCACCTGCAAGGAAAGGGCTTTGCCCAGCGTAGCCTCTTCTCCTACGGTCAAACTGCCTCCTTCCGCCACGGTGATCTTGCCTTCCCCGGTGAGTGTGCCGGCGGTTAAGTCACTTTCCCCGGAAAGGGTGAGCTGACCGTCTTTCGTCACTTGCAACGTCCCGTCTGCTGTCATGCCCAACTTGCCGGTGATGGAGCTTTCCGCACCGCCGACGGCCAGCGTTCCCTGCGCCACGGTGACATCCCCGCCGGCTGTCAGCCCTCCTCCCAGCGTAAGCGTTCCTTCACCGGTCTTCCGGAGATTCACGTCCTCCTCGGTTGTGAGAGTTCCCTTGAGCGTGGAAGCGAGGGTTCCTGTCGGGAATGCAGTTACCTGCGAGTTATCGAGGGTGACCTCTCCTTCCCCGGCGATATGCAGGCTTTGAGCTCCTTCCAACTGTTCGAGCCTCCCACCGTCGGCCGTGGAGGTCAGCTTTGTGTCGGCGTCAATTACAACCTTGGTGAACTTTTCCGTCACGCTGCTCAACTCTCCGACAAGTACGTCTGATTCTTTTTCTGTCAACTGCTTCGTCGACATCCATACATTGTCAATGTTGCCCGTGATGAGCAACTTGCCGGTAGCCTCACCATCAGAATTCTTTACAGCGGTCGTATAAAGTCCCCAACCATTCCCCAATACGAAGAAATCATTCGGGTCTCTGCCTTCCTCATCACCCAGCGTCAAGGTGCCGTTGGTGAACCACACCTCTATTTCCACATTCCCATCCTCGGCGCCACTCAATGCACCATCAAGAAGTTTGCCGCTAAAATCGAGCGTTATCTGTGTACCCGATTCCAATTTGACAGTACCACTCTCATCCTTGAACTCGATGAGGGCCCCGTAGCCTTCGGGCGCTTTCCCGCCTCCCGTTTTAAGATATGCACTGTCGGTACCCACCATGATGAAATTGTCGTAGCCGCCCTCTTGATTTCCCGTGAGTGTGAGCGTGGTGCCCGCCTGCAATCCCGTGATACGCGTGTTTGGCCCCCCAATGCGGAAGCCTTTGACGGATTCGTACGTGTATTCTCCCGTTTCTGTATTCTGCACTTTACGGGTGAATTCCTGAGTGATCTTGTTCGCATTCAGACCTCCCAGGTCGATCGTACCCGTGAACCCCTCCGCTGTGTCGATGGCTACCTTGCCTTCCAGGTTCGCTATACCTTCTCCCGCCAAAGAACCGCCGTGCATTGTGAAGACAGCGGTATCGGCTATCTTGACTCCCGCTTCGGCAGAGAAAGAAGCCTGATCGTACACATCGATCGTGAGCGAATTGCCACCAAGTTCACTCTTCTTTTTCAGCGACATGCTGCCTGCATCCTTCAGAATAATTTCAACGGATGACGTGCCGGGTTTATAGTTAGAGGTTACTGCACAGCCAATGCGCCCCGATTCCATAACCAACTGACCGGATTGTTCCGGAGCATCTTCCGCAGCTCCCACTGTGATCGTAGTCGTGGCAGTTCCCCCTTCTGAATAATTCCCGACCTTACCGACGCTTAACCCATCGTTGTTTACCGCTGCAGGATTCCCCAGAGTAAGCGTGCCGCCAAGTACGTTGATGATTACTTCGGATGTCGGGGCAGTGCTGGTCGAGGAGTATGTCCTGCACGCCTGCCCAATATCCCCTTTACTAAGTGTACATTCGCCTTTCACATTGATCGTCGTTTTCGTGGAGGAAAAAGACTCCCCTGTGTCACCTATGCTCCCACTGGTGGGTCCAAAAACAAACGATCCTTCCTTGGCAACATCGATCGTGACGTCAGTTGTAGCATGTTGACCAGCTACATCACCGATATATCCCGATGCTCCCGTAGCCTCAAACTTTCCACCATCTAACACATTGATATGTGTGTGAGTCTTAAAATCCGGATCCCAGTCTGATCCGGAGCAGCGCCCAATGTAACCGTTGAGATTAAACGTCCCACCATCTGAGATAGTAATAGTTGTGTCAGATTCTGCCCCGCTGTTCGGGCCAGACGACACCTCGCCCACAGATCCATTGTTTGTGAATGTGGCATTGGAAGTAACATTAATCTCAACAACATTTTTGCCATGCCATGCCGTGGTTTCACCAACATGATCGTATGATGACAGCACGCTGAACTCCCCGCCATTTATAACGTCAATTTTAAGAGATCCGGTAGAATATTCACCCTTGAGTGTACCCACAGATGATCCGCCTGAGTATGTCCCATCACCGACAACGAACTTGCCGCCATCGACCTCGATGGTAGTTTCCACAGATCCATTGTCCTTGTCTTGGTATCCGAGGAAAGCTTTTAAAAGCGTCAACTCACAATTTGCTCCCACTTTAACATCCGACTTGCCCTCCGCACCAATTTTCCCTTTCAGAGTCAATTTCTCTTCTTCGCCATCGCTCGTGAGATCCACGCTGACGTCCTTTTCAAGTCCTCCCTCTATGACCCCTCCCTCCTGCACTGTTACCTTATCTCCGTCGGGGTTTTCATCGGTGATATTTTGCTTCACCGTGACCTTTCCGAAAGCGACAGAAAGGGAAGCCAGAACTGCGAGTAACGCGACGCGTAATCCAACAGGTAGATGTAATTTCATAGTGTTGTAAAATATTTTTTAGGCGGGGATAAGTTTACGTGTTTGGAATACGTATTCATGCATGTATAAATCTTTGATTATATAAATCTTGCAAAAACATAAACAATCGTATTTTCGCCGTTAAAGTAAGCGAGTCCTCTCAATAAAGCATTGAATATGAAAGATAAAAATTTTCAAATAGAGGCTTGACATACGTATTCCAAAAACGCAGAGCAAAAGAAAAAAAGGAGAACAAATGAAGGAAGAAAGCAAGAACATAACTGAGGAAGAGCGAGCGCTCATTATCATGATGAGATCCATCAAAGTACAAGCGCATGAAGTGATGCACTTTGTGCAAGAGGGGCTGAAGCGAGGAGGGGGTAAATTGCGGCGAGCGGAACGCTGCCTGGAGCTGGGAGAGGAGGAAATGAAACGCAACCGGCGAACGGTGAGTTTTGCACAGGCGGTAGAAGCAGCAGCGGAGGAGAAAAAGGAGAGACGGGCGCGCACGCAGAGTGACTTTCGGCAAGCGATGAGACGACTGATGCGCGAGTGTCCGCAGGTGAAGTTACGACGTGTGCGCAGCATACGCAGCGAGGAATGCGCCGCATGGCTGGAGAGGGCATATACCACACCAAGCCAACGCAAGAAGGCACGCGTGGCGCTCAGCAGTGTATTCAGCACAGCCAAACGTCGCGGTTGGTGCTCCGAAAACCCGATACGCAGCATCCCTGTGCCTCATATCCGAGAAAAGAGCATCAGCATCCTCAGCAAAGAGGAACTCACACGTTTAATGCACACCGCCGAGACATTCAATGGCGGCTCTTGTCTCGCTCCGCTGGCTATCATGCTCTACGCCGGAGTACGCCCCAACGAAGTGGAGCGGCTGTGCTGGGGCGACGTGCGGCTTGAAAACGGCAGGATTCTTATCGCACCGCGCCACAGCAAGACCGGAGGCGCGCGCCACGTTACCATCTTCCCACCATTAGCTCGCATCCTGCAGCGCATCCGCCGCCCTGATGCTGAACGAATCTGTCCGCCGAACTGGAGACGACTCCAAACCCTCCTGCACCACGAAGCCGGCCTCACCGCATGGCAACCGGATGTCCTGCGCCACACTTTCGCCACACACCACCTCGCCACCTTTCGCAACTACGCCGAGCTGCAGCTCGAAATGGGTCACCGCTCTGCTGAGTTGCTGCGCACTCGCTACATCGCGATGGAGGGTATGTACCACCATGAGAATTCCCTGCTTGTCAACTAAAGCTCCGTGATGAGGAACATCTGCCATGAGACTGCGGACGCGCTCCTGCAGCCATAAAGTTGCAAAAAAGGGGCGGCCTTATGGCCACCCCTTCTGCAAAGAAATTGGCGCTATTCTTACAGGAGAGAGAACACAATGTTCAACCCGGCCGTAACGATACTCACCATGCTCATGAGCTTGATGAGAATGTTGAGCGAGGGACCGGAGGTGTCCTTGAAAGGATCGCCGACCGTATCACCCACGACGGACGCATCGTGGATCGGCGTGTGCTTGCCGCAGAAGGGCGCGTCTCCGGTTTCAATGAACTTCTTGGCATTGTCCCAGGCACCGCCGGAATTCGCCATGAACACGGCCAGTACAAAGCCCCCGGCAAGACCGCCCGCCAGCAAGCCGAAAACACCGGCTACACCCATGAATAAGCCCGTGAGAATCGGCACCACCACGGCAATGAGCGAGGGGATGATCATCTCGCGCTGAGCGCCCTGTGTGGAGATACCTACGCAACGCGCGTAATCTGCTTTCTTGCGTCCCTCCAGCACATCCTTGTCGGCAAGCTGACTGCGCACTTCCTCCACCATGCGCTTGGCGGCGCGTCCCACGGCATTCATCGTGAGTCCGCAGAAGAGGAAGGAAAGCATGGCGCCGATGAAGATACCCAGCAGCACTTTCGGATTCATCAGCGTCACCTCAAACTTGCTCATGAAAGTAGCGATATCCCAAGTGGCAACTTCCGTGCCCTTGCCGATAGGACCGCTGAAGAGACTCAGCGTGATGTCCGCATCGCCCAAACGACCGGCGGCAATCTTGAGCTCCTCGATGTAGGAGGCAAGCAGCGCCAGAGCCGTGAGAGCGGCAGAGCCGATCGCGAATCCCTTGCCGGTAGCCGCCGTTGTGTTGCCGAGGGCATCCAGGGCATCCGTGCGCGAGCGCACGCTCTCGCCCAGTCCGCTCATTTCGGCATTGCCACCGGCGTTGTCAGAGATAGGTCCGTAGGCGTCCGTCGCCAGCGTGAGACCGAGGGTAGAAAGCATACCGACTGCGGCAATGCCGATGCCGTACAACCCCATGCTCAGATTGGCGGAGGAGAACTCAAGTCCGCCGGCTGCGCACAGATACGCTCCAATGGTACCCAGCACGATGAAAATCACAGGCCAGCAGGTAGAAATCATGCCCACACCGATACCGGAAATGATGACGGTGGCGGGCCCCGTCGTGGCGTTCTCCGCGATGAACTTGACGGGTTTGTACTCGAAAGAGGTGTAATACTCTGTCACCTTGCCGATCAGGATGCCCACCACCAGGCCAATCACAATCGAGCCCCATAGACCGAGCCAGTTTTCAATACCCAACAGGTAGAGTACCCCGGCAGCGGCGAGCGCAATCAACACGCCCGAGAAGTTGATGCCGCGGTTGAGCGCCGCCATCAGCTGACTCTGCGTCGCTCCTTGCTTCGTGCGCACGATAAAGATGCCCAGCACGGAAAGAATAGCCCCCACGGCTCCGATAATCATGGGCGCCATGACCATCTGCAATCCTTGCTCAGCTGTACCGTGAGCCGAGGCCACAGCCGCGGCACCCAAGGCCGCAGAGGCCAAAATCGACCCGGCGTAAGACTCGTACAAATCCGCGCCCATGCCTGCCACATCACCCACGTTGTCGCCCACGTTGTCGGCAATGGTGGCGGGGTTGCGGGGATCGTCCTCATTGAAGTGGAACTCGGTCTTGCCTACCAGGTCTGCGCCCACATCCGCCGCCTTCGTGTAGATGCCGCCGCCCACGCGTGCGAAGAGCGCCTGCAGTGATGCGCCCATACCGAAAGTCAGCATAATCGTGGTAATCTCCACCAACTTGCTCACTCCTTCTCCCTGCACAAGGCCTGTGTTGTCCAAGATGAGATACCACGCCGAAATATCCAGCAATCCGAAGCCTACCACAGTAAGTCCCAGCACCGCGCCGGAGCGGAAGGCAAGCTTCAGTCCGCGATTCAATCCATCGTGCTCGTCGCGGCACGCTTCAGCCACGCGTCCGGAGGCGTAGGTGGCCGTTTTCATACCAATGAATCCCGCAAGGCCCGAGAAAATACCGCCCGTCAGGAACGCGACCGGCACGATGTTGTTCTGCAGCCCGAAGTAGGCCATCACCCCAAACACCACCGCAATGATAACGAAGAAAATCGCCACCACTTTGTACTGCTGTTTCAGGTAAGCCATGGCGCCTTCGCGCACGTAGCCCGCTATCTCTTTCATTCTATCCGTGCCTTCATCTGCTTTCTTCATATTGAAGAAAAATATCGCTGCGAACAACAGTGCAATCAATGATGCGGCAGGTACCAACCAGAATAATGTTTGGGGGTCCATAGTATCTCTTTGTGTTCTTCTTGCCTCCCTTCCGAGAGGCGGCACATTCTACACTGCTCTACCCGTTTTGGCAATACAAATCTTCATACCCCTCCCTGTTTTTTCATCCAATACTTTGTGATAGAAAATGGATAGGTTTTTCCCGATTTATGTCCTTCTTTTCGTTTTATTTTTAATATGTTAAAAATCTTCTTATCGTGTACATCTCTTTTTGAAAGAGATGTCAATAAAAAAAGAAAACGACTCTTCATGATAGGCGAGTTAGGAACATGAAGAACGCGATAAATGCCATGCGTCAAGTTTATTTCATATCGGCCTGATTCATTGCATCTCACTAAATATAAGTCTTGCATAAATAGAGCAGATGTACATCTCTTTCAAAAAGAGATAGTCTGTTGCTTGGTTGGGGGTGTAACCGACTCATGATCTTTCCTGCATATCATGCCATCGCTAAGAAAAAAGATTCACCTGGAATTAATTACAGACATCGCCATGGCGGTTGTGCTGGTGGCTTCGGTGGGTGTGGGTGCAGGCTATTATCAACGTGCCGAGCGTTTGGATAGGAAATCTGACCAAGTAAACGCGCGCATCAAGAAGCTAGAATGTGAGGTTGTCAGGATCGATAACAAGCGTTCCTCTGTTAACACGCAAGAGCTCTTGCTTGGGATCGACAGACTGGAAGGCAAAGTAACCGAGCTGAGCTCTCTGCTCGAGGAGGAATAAACGCATGAGGGAAAAGATTCGCATAGCTTTGAGAGTAGCAACCAGCTTGGCCGTTGTCTGGGTTCTCTGTATGTTCGTGTTCTGTTTGCTTTCGGAAAGGGGTCTGCACAGGATAGAGTTGCAGTTGCAAGACTCTGCCGCCCGATTGGCAGAAGAAAAGGATGCGTACGAGGAAGATAGGGCCATGCTCACAGAGCTGCGCGAGATGAAGCTCGAACTCAAAAGTGAGCTGCGTACGCTCAGAAAACAGCTCATACTGAAAAAGGGGCTCTCAGCGGAAACAGATAATCTTCGGGAAACAGCAAGCCATGAGGCCGATTTGCAGGGAAGAGATGCCTCCGACCTGTCGGAACCTGAACGCTCTGCGGTCCGGCGCGCACTCTTTCGTGAAAACAGGATGCTGCTGCGCAAGATTTCCGAATCGCGCGGTGCTCTCCGCACGTACAGAACCCCGCCTTGTCTGGAAGCTCTCAATGATGAATATGCGGAGAAACTGCAGCGCATTCATGCAAAATGGAGAGCTGCCGTGCAGTCTTTGCTTAACGCCGCCGCCCGTGGAGAGACGGACAAGGTACACCGTCTGCAGGAGCAAGTGCGCGAACTCGCCGACTCCGCAGATGTTGTGACAGGAAATACCCTGTTATATTTCGATCAAGCTGGAAGGGTTGTTGAAGCAGCCGATAGCCTTTTGAAGGCTGTCAACTCCCGCCAACTCCTGCTTCGGCAATCCGAAGAATTGGATGCCCCTGCCAATCCCGAAACTTCCACCAACCCCTGATCCCATATGAATAAATACATTAATATCGGCCTCAATATAGGCCTCAGTATCGTCATCATTGCCGCAATTTTAGGCGGCAGACACTACTACTCCGTGAAATTGGACACTGAAATCTCCATTGAAAACATGCAGAGGAAGATTGAAGGCATCCGGAAGGAAATTTCCGCCATCAAAGCCAAGATGAATACCTTGGGTATCCGTCAACTGAATTCCGAAAAATCCAGACTGGAAAAACAACAAGAGCAGCTGAAAGCGGAGCTTGATAGAATTTAACATACCACATTCAATATGGACACTCTAATTAGAACTTTGGCTGTGCTGACCCTGCTTTGGGGCGGTTGGATGTATTTGAAAAGTTCCGATGCAGATGCGGAGCTGAGAAGAATCCGTAACGAACTCAAGCTGGCTAGGCAGG
Source organism: uncultured Akkermansia sp. (assembly GCA_947626545.1). GTDB lineage: Bacteria > Verrucomicrobiota > Verrucomicrobiia > Verrucomicrobiales > Akkermansiaceae > Akkermansia. Next base: position 9,638 of record CANQSS010000076.1, read on the forward strand.
AATTGGTCAATGCCCAAGCGACCTACGAAGCGGAGGACAAGAAGCGTGAGACGCTCGCAGGAGAAGTAGCAACCCTGAAAGAGGGTAGTCAGGAGTTGAGGAAAGCAATCGCTACGAAAAAAGAAGAAAAGAGACAACGCTCCGCCCAAGAACGACAGGAGCGTTTGGAAGAGGAAAGAAAAGCTCAGATAAAGGAAGAGGAAGAAAGACGAGAAACTGATATGGCTTTACTGGAGCGAGAAAAACAACTTGAAAGAGAAATCGAGTAGGGGGCTTTCGCCCCCTCTCACACCACCGTACGTGCCTTTTGTGGCATACGGCGGTTTCTCGGCGTGTGATTGGTCCCGGAACCCTTGTTCCTACCGCAACTCTTTTTCTCTCTCCTCGTCAGATACCCTGACAACTCCTCCGCACCGTTATGTGGATTCGGACTTGCACCGCTTTCCATC
>CANQSS010000077.1 GCA_947626545.1 uncultured Akkermansia sp.
GCTCTTGATGATATTATTCGTGCCTTCAAATCGAGCGGTCGGTATCCATGCCGCACCGTATACTGGTACATCATATGGCGCCAACATGTCATTTAACTCCAATACGGAGCCATTTTTCATGGAAACACATGCCTCCGGTTTACTAACAATGAACACCATCCCAGGCCAATCAAATGTCGACTTTGTACGCAATGTTGCGTGATCCAGCTCGAAAGTGCCTGCGACAACCCTTGTTTTCAAGCCATCGCCTGTCTCCAGCGTGGTATCCTCCAGACGAAGCGTACCCCGATATACGGTGAGACCGCGAGTCAGCAATATCGTTTTTGATTTCTCTAGGTCTTCTTGGGTGTAATTGGGATTCAGAGCACGCAAATCATCCTCTGCATACTTCCCCGAGAATACCACTGTTCCCGTATAGCTGGTATCCAGGTCTATTCTATCTTCGTCATCGGAGCTATTTGAGTTATAGCCATTGATGTGTAGTTCGTTAACCGTAATACCATCGTAACAAGTAAACGTATCTCCCGCGCCCACCTTGACTATCATCTTGAGATCTTGTCCAAAAATCGCGTTGAGCTGGTACGTTTTCTTGTCCGTTATGTAATTCCCTCGTATTTCAACAGATTGATTGTTTTTAAACTCAAGCCAGTTGTAGTCAGGGCAAAAAATGGCCCCTCCAAGCGCACCTTCCAGATGATCCTCCGTGTAGAGGTCTATTACTTTGTCCGCCTGCGCATAATTGCCTTGGATGAGCACATTTTCACAGTTTTTGAACGTAATGCCGTATGTACTGCCATCATAGATGGCACCTCCCCATGCCGTCTTTGTTCCTATTGCAGCATTCCCAACTAACTCCACGCTTTTCGCATTGAGGGTCATGGATCTTGTCACATATCTCATGCTAAAGCCACCATCATCCATCAAAAAGATAGCGCCGCCATGCAACTCACCATTCACTCTCGTCGTATTATTCGATACTTCAAACTTCTCTGCGCCTTCAATATTCCATCCATTGTCATCGGTACTTTGATTCGATAAAATACCTTCCCCAAGACCTACGGATGAAACCTGATTCAACCTATCCTCAATAATGTACTCATTACTCTTGAATACAAAGTTGTTCACGTTCTTTGTTTCCAACAAATAACCACCCATATTGCCCAATATCTCGACATTTTCAAGGTCCTTGAGAATTATATTCCCAGCGCGGCCCATAAACGTCTTCCCTGTAGTCGTAAGGCCGCCGGTTTTATTGCCGGCAATGAGAAGCGAGGATGACTTATCTCCAGTCCCGGTGATGGTAAGAGCTCCGAAGAGACCCTCTGGCTCTTCCTCTGTGCCATATTTTCCAGTTTGAGAATCGTAGTTGAGGTAGTTGTTCTCTACAACCATCTGTCCCACGCCGCTGATCGAACCGGACAAAAGATTTCCCACTCCCTTCGCTGCTTGCAATTCATTCCCCGAGATATTCACAGTGCGAACATTCGTGAACGCCACCCCTTCGACCCCCACCTCCACCTTCTCGCTGGTATTGTTGATCTTATTGTTCTGCAATGAGAACCGATCAAAACCATCCAATTTAAGTGTTCCTGTCAAAATAGCATAAACACCGGCTCCCCCCTCATTTCCGTCCATTTTGAAGTAGACGTCACTACCTGATGCCGAGGCAGTCAGCCCGCCACGTGACAAAAGTGCATAGTTCCCGCCGATATAGGAACTTTTATTATAACTGATGGATACTCCTTTTGAGATTCCCTCAAAAGTGACGGGGTTATTAATATTCCCGATGAGATTCGAGTAGGTTGGAGAGTTATTGTGCTCGATGGTTACAATTCCTACGTTCTTAAAATGTGGCATAAGACCACCATTGAGGGAGCCGTAATTGTCGCCACCGAAAAGTTTTCCTACATTGCCTGTCATAACCACTTCCCCGACGTCTTCAAACAACATCCCATTTGGTTGCTCATAGGTGCCAGGCTGATTGCAGAACGATGTCAATATACCGGGCACCTCATAGGAGTATTTTCTCTCAGTCTCCGTAATTCCGGTAAAGATGACCTTCGCATAACCTCTAAAAGAGATTGTTGGCGAGGGGGGAGCACCTATAAAGAACGCCTGGTTATGATACCATCCATAAAAAACGTAACCGGAAATATCAGTAAACGTGATTGTATCATTCCCCTCGCCTTGATACTCGAAGCTCCTCCAAGCATAGTCAGACGTAAAATCCTCATCTGTTCCAGGTCGACAAAGAAAAGATTGAGACTCGGTTATTGTCAGGTCCCCAGCACTGCTAGGCTGAGGCAGTAAACCGACAGCACAAACAGCGAGTAAAGCGGAGCGAAGGGGGAGGGGGAGATGGAGTTTCATAAGGGTTAGATAGGGGTTAGATAGGGGTTAGATAGGGGTTGGATAGGGGTTGAATAGGGGTGAGTAGGGGTGAATAAGGGTAGATAGGGGTGAGTAGGGGTGATATAGTTGTTGGTGGGAGGTGAGTATATCTCTTTTTGAAAGAGATATACGGCGTGTGTAGTTGTAATAAATTATTATTGAAGCATTCAGAGATAATAATGTTATTAAAAATCTCAATTCTCTTCGTATGTTATTACGCTCGCGGAAAAATGAAAAAACTTCACGAGGAAAATTTTAACGCATTTTAGGCTGTACATCTCTTTCAAAAAGAGGTAGGCAGGGGGGAGAGGGAAGCGGAGAGCGTCGAACTTGACAAAGGGGTTCAGGATGTGTATGCTGGCGCGCATGTGCAGGAGAGCCAAGGTCATTGTGGCAGTAGTGGCAGCAGTGTTGGCCGCATGCCAAGTGCAGGGAAACGGGGGACACGCATACCGACCACAAGCGACACGGGAGATTGCCTATCGGCCGGTACCGAGGGTGCAGCAACCATCCGTAACCAACAGAGGGACGGAACTTATGCAGGCGAAACCGCTGGCACAGCCGGAGGTGGCGGCACCGGCCCCGAGTTGCGCAGCAGTGTGTGTCATTGACCCGCGCAATGGACACGTGCTCTACAAGCACAATGCGCACGCTCGCCGCCAAGTGGCAAGCACGCAGAAGATCGTGACGGCGCTGTGTGTGCTGGATACCGGGAACTTGGGCAGGATGGCGATGGTTACGGCTCAGGATGAGGAGGCGCCGCCGTGCAAACTGAATTTGAAACCGGGGACGAGCTACCGACGGGGAGATCTGCTGCGCGCCATGCTGACGGGAAGCTTCAATGACGTGGCACTCACGCTGGCCCGCGACACGGCAGGCAGCGTGGATGCGTTTGTTAGCCGCATGAATGCCCGCGCACGGCGCATGCGCATGTATGACACCCACTTTGCCAACCCAAACGGACTGCCTGCTCAGCAATATTCAACGGCATACGACATGGCGTTGGCGGCGTGCTATGCGTACAACAACCCCCTGATACGCCGATGCATCAATATCCCGGAGTACAAATTCCGCATGGCCGACGGAACGTGGCGCACCATCAAGTCCACCAATAAGTTGCTCAGGCAGTACCCCTGGGTGCAGGGCATGAAGACAGGTTACACGAACGCCGCGGGCAAATGCCTGATTTCCTGTGCCTCCATGGACGGGCATTCGGTCATTGTGGTGGTGCTGGGGAGCACCAACTCGCACGTGTGGAACGAATCGCTCAAATATCTGCGATGGGCCTTCGGCAAATCCAGCGATGCATGAAACACGCCGGATGAGTCCAGCACATTATCCCCCAAAGTTATCTTCCCTCCGAATGATAGTCCGTAACTTTTCCGAGACAGTGCACACGTGTCCCAATAAAATTTTCTCCGGGCTCATTCAACTCATTCCTCATGCGTTTCCCATGGATGAAGAAAGTAAGCCAGCGAGAAGCTCAAACCATTGATGATTGAGCAAAGCCGTAAACCCGACATGGTCTCACACAGGAAACTTTCCTTCTATCGACGCACCATCGTCTTCGAAAATTCCGCTTTGCTTTTGCTCCGCCTCCCCGCGCAACGCGCGCGAGCCTTCCAAATCGTAAATCGTAAATCGTAAATGGCCAGGCTTTTTCTTGGGACGGATGTGGTTTCCTTCGCCGATATTTGTGATTCTGCTTGCCCATGTGCGACAGGCAAGGTATAATATATCCCCCTAAGTTATGAATGATTCCATCCAACAGCAGGCTCTACTCTACCACGAACAGCCCCGCCCCGGCAAGCTGGAAGTACTTCCCTGCAAAGCGTGCTTTTCCATAGAGGATCTCACCCTTGCATACTCACCAGGTGTTGCAGCGCCCTGCCGCGCCATTGCAGCTGATCCTGCCGCTGCCGCGCAATACACAGGCCGCAGCAATTTGGTGGGCGTCGTCTCCAACGGCACAGCCGTGCTCGGCTTGGGCAACATAGGGGCGCGCGCCGCTAAGCCAGTGATGGAGGGGAAGGGGCTGCTCTTCAAAATCTATGCAGACGTCGATGTTTTTGATATTGAGTTGGATGTGAGTAAGCCGGAAACACTCATCGAGGTGATTAAGGCGATGGAACCCACCTTTGGCGCCATCAATTTGGAGGATATTAAGGCCCCGGAGTGCTTTTACGTGGAGCAGCGATTGCGCGAGGAAATGAATATCCCCGTGTTTCATGATGATCAGCACGGCACGGCCGTTATCTCCGGCGCAGCGTTGCTGAATGCGGCGCATCTCACGGGACGTCTGCTGCAGGACATGAAATGCGTCGTGTGCGGGGCGGGAGCTGCCGGCATCGCCTGTGCCAAGTTTTATATGGCGCTGGGCATACGGCGTGAGAATATCTACATGTTCGACTCCAAAGGGCTTATCCACACCGGGCGTTTGGATTTGCACCCCACAAAGGCGATGTTTGCCCAGAGTGATGATTGCACGCTGGAGGTCGCTCTGCAGGGGGCCGACATTTTCCTGGGGCTCTCGCGCAAGGGGCTTCTCAAGCCTGAGATGGTGGCAAGCATGGCTCCCAATCCCATCATTTTTGCCTGCGCCAACCCCGATCCTGAAATCACTTACCAGGAGGCGAAGGAGGTGCGGCCGGACTGCATCATGGGCTCGGGCCGGAGCGACTGGCCCAACCAGGTGAACAACGTGAGCTGCTTTCCATACATCTTCCGCGCTGCGCTGGATATGCAAGCCACCAGCATCAGCGAGGCCATGAAGATTGCTGCCTCACGCGCGCTGGCTGACTTGGCGCGGTGTCCTGTGCCGCAGGAGGTCATCGATGCCAACGGCGGTGTGCCGCTGGAGTTCGGGCGCGATTACGTCATCCCCAAACCCTTCGACCCGCGCATGATCACCTACCTTTGCCCGGCTATAGCGCAGGCGGCCGTCATCTCCGGCGTCTCCCCGTGCAAGCTGCCGGACTTGGAAACGTATAAGGCCGAGCTGCAGGACCGTGTGCGGCGCGTCCGGGAGCGCACTCGCACGCTGGTAGAAAGCTACTGATGCCCCGCCGGGAGACCGTAATTCCGCCTAAAGAGAGAGCTCCAAGCCATCGAAGGCAGGTTGCATGAAGTCCGGCAGGTACGCGGCCAGTTGATTAAAATCCACGCGATGGCCGGTGTGAGTCACGATGCCGCACTTGGGAGCCAATTCTCTCATGAGGGCGATATTCTCATCAATGCTCAGATGAGTGGGGTGCTGCGGGAAACAGAGCCCATCCATGGCCAAGGCATCCAGCCCGCGCAGAAGCTCGCGGGAGGAATCGGGCATCTGCTTCACATCCGGTACGTAACCGAAACTCGCCGAACCCGCGCGCAACACATAGCCGTACGTCTCCACTGTGGCGTGCTGCACCGGTATGGGCTGCACCGCGATGTCACCCACGCAGAAGGGAGCCCCGGCATGGCAGATACCTTGCGCGCGAACGTAGCCCCGGTAGCCGCCGGGCGCAAATGCCCAGGGATACATTCTGGAGAGCTGCGCCTTGCACCTTTCACCGGAATATATGGGCAGGCGCTCCGTGCGCTCCCAACAGAAGGCGCGCAAATCATCAAATCCGGCAATGTGATCCAGGTGCTCGTGGGTGCATAGCACAGCATCCACGGCGGTTACGTCATAGCGCAGAGCCTGGGTATGCAGATCCGGGCCAAAATCAATGAGCAGAGAGGTTGTACTCGATGAGACCAGCACAGCGGAGCGCAAACGCTTGTTGTGGGGGTCTGTGGAGCGGCATACAGCACATTTACAACCGATAACGGGAACCCCCACCGAGGTGCCACTGCCAAGAAAAAGTACCTTCATTACCGATATTGAGGATTGATTTCCGGCGGCATTATGCCATAATGAACGAGCAACGGAAAGCAAAAATATGCTCTCGCTTCTCAAGATACGCAACCTTGCCCTCGTGGATGAGCTGGTGTGGGAACCAGGGCCGGGGTTTTTGAGTATCACGGGTGAAACCGGCGCCGGCAAATCGGTTATCATGGGCAGCATATCGCTTGCGTTGGGAGACCGGGCGGACAAATCCGTCATACGCAGCGGGGCCAATCAGTGCTCTCTGGAAGCCGTCTTCTCCCTGCCGGATGCCAGTGCCATAAACCAGCGCCTGGAGGACGCAGGAGTCCCCCCCTGCGAGCAGGGAGAACTGCTCATACGCCGCGTCATCACCCCAACGAGCAACCGTCAGTTTATCAATAATACCCCGGTCACGCTGAGCCTGCTGCGTCACATCAGCAGCGGCCTGGTGGACATGCACCACCCGGATTCGCCGAGATCTTTAACTTCCAGAGAACGCCAACTGGCGCTGTTGGACGCCTTTGCCGGCGCCGAGTCCCAAGTGAGCTCCTACGAAAACGCATACCAAGTTTGGCTCCGGGCTCGCCGCGAACGTATCGAGCTTGAACTCAGCGAAGCCGCCAATGAACGCGAGTTGGACTTCCTGCGCCACCAAATCGACGAAATTGAGCAAGCGGCCTTCACCCAGCAGGAGGTCAACACGCTGGAGGAACGATGGCAGCGCGCTCGCAATGCCTCGCGCCTGCAGGATGCCGCCGCGCCTATTCCCGCCCTGCTGGGAGACGATGACCAGGCCGTGCTACCCCGCCTGCGGCTCGCCGTGCGACGCGCCCATGAGCTGGAGCGACTCGACCCCTCTGCGGCGGCATGGCTCAAGCCCTTGACAGAGGCCGTGGAGGGGCTGGATGACGTCTATGCCGAGGCGCAGGAATATCTGAATTCCCTGAGCAGTGACCCGTTGGAGCGCACGCAGCTGGAAGAACGAGTCTCGCTTTTCGACACCCTACGTCGCAAATACGGCCAAGACTTTGAAGCCATTTGCGCCCACCTCGATTCATGCCGAAGAAAGCTTTCTGCCTTGGAAAACCGGGAAGAACACTTGAACAAGTTGCAAGAGGTCGAGCAGGCAGCGCATGCGGATATGCTACGCGCGGCAAAAGCGCTCTCCGCCAAACGCAGTAAGGCAGCGCCACAGCTGGAAAAGAACTTCCTGGTGCATGCAGAGCATTTGGGGTTCCGGCAGGCGATCTTTGATGTCCAACTCAACGCCCTGCAAGAACCGGGGCCGCGCGGCGCAGAGGAGGTAGAGTTCCTCTTTGGTCCCAATCCGGGTGAGCCACTTAAACCTCTGCGTCTCATCGCATCAGGGGGCGAATTAGCGCGCGTCTTGCTCGCCCTCAAATCCGCCTTGGCCAAGCAGGATGATACTCCCCTGCTCGTTTTTGATGAGATTGATGCCAACGTGGGCGGAGAAATTGCCCGCGCTGTGGGTATGAAGATGCTCGAACTCGGCCGCAATCACCAAGTCATTGCCATCACTCACTTTCCTCAGGTTGCCTCCCTCGCTTCTCACCACTTCCTTATTTCCAAGCGGGTCGTGGACGGCCGCAGTATCTCTGTTCTCACGGAGGTGACGGGACGCGCCCGCATCTCGGAGATTATGCGTATGCTCGGCTCCTCCGGCCCCGCAGCGGAGGCCCATGCTCGCGACCTGCTGCGCCCCTGCACTCCCACTGCCAACCCCACCAGCAAGAGCGAGTCTCGCGTAAAAAGCAGGCGGTGAGAACGCGGCCATGCTCTTGCAACGGGCTTGCAACGCAGGGGCAATGGCGCCTAACGGCGCTTATGTACGATTTGGAAAGTTCGCGCGCGTTGCGTGGGGAACCTCTCGGTGTGACGCCATGCCGGGTTCATTTCCTTGCTCAATCATCAATGGTTTGCCGTCTTGCTGGCCTACTTCCATCATCCATAGGAAATGCATGAGGAATGGGTTAAAATGGGCCCGGAGAAGATTTTATTGGAACGGATGTGCGTTGCACTTAACTTTGCCATCCACAAGTCAGCTCATTAAATCGCGAAAAAGTGCGGCGCTATGGAAGTCAGCCTACTTACGATTCATGACTACTCAAAGACAAATTGAACAAGAGGGCGCAATTTAGAATATAAAAAAACTATACATTTACTCCAAATAGGCCACAATGCAATCACCCAAAAAATGAACCGAGCTATAAGTTTATGATTCCTCGCTTCACGACTTTCCCTTTCAATTGCACTAAAAAAATTCTCTTTTCCCTTAACAATATCGTTCCAAAAAGCATCCAATTGGACTACGAACTGCGCGCATTGAGCCTTATACTCCTCATCCTCCTTATCAAACTCGTGTATCTCAGAGAGATAATTAAAATATTTATAATAATTCCCGATATGAGTGTAGTAATTTTCGATGGTTAAAGCAAGCAAATGTGCGTGAGCCTCATATTTTTTTAAGAATTTACGTATTGCTGTGATTAAAGAAGCGACTTCAAACTCAGAAACATCATAATTCGCCCTATCCGCGTGACGTTTGGCTCGTTCCCAGCTGTCTGTACCGTTCCCTCCTTCGATGCTTATTTTTACCGCATCTATCAAGTGTCGGGTAGCATAACGCAACTCATTATGAGAAGGAATTACCCTATTACCCCTCCCCTTTTCATACTGGTTTACAACCTTTATGGCTTTAGCAAAGGATTCTGAGAACTTTTTCTTTGCATCGGATGATGTAAATGGCTCTTTAGCTGACGGCGGTGTATCCATCTCTCCCATTTTAATTATAAGGAAATTATTAAAGAATATTTCGCTCAACCCAATCTACTAAGAAAGTCAATATCGAAGAAATGGCAAGTCCAGCTAGAGCACTCCATACTGCCCCCCATGTATTAGACCAATGGATACTTTTTCGCTTTCTATCATACTCCTTAATGGCAGGGGCATACTTTGTATATTCCTCTAGGAAACTTGTTGTACTCCTGATAACTTCTTGACATTCACCTACAAATTTTCTTCTTCTGAATGCGCGCCTTGTTCCGATCTCATCAAGAAGTTTACGCATGTGATCAAAGTTTGACACGTAAGCCGGGAAGTTTGGCATGTATCTGGCTAATGTATCTTCTGGGTGTTTACCGTATGAATCCAATACATCGGCAACCTTTATTGAAAGAAGGGAAAGCCCCTGACTTAGTGCATATCTGTAAGCTTTCTTCGTTTGCACGCAAGCTCTCTTCAAGGAGATTACAGCTCCACCTGGGTCTGTGTCCTGTTTCTGTAAAGCGTCTGCTGCATATTCTCCCGATTTACTTAAAGCAATTACAGCAGGCTCGTTCAATTGGGCAGAGATATGTTCGCAAATTTTAACAACATATTCTGCTTCAATGAATAGGACAGCAAATTGCTCCCATTCTTCCCTCACTGGGGGGACTACCGATATTTCTGCCATCTCGAAAAACTCAATTTTATAAGGAACGGGAGTGTAACAAGAGTCGACTCCTCCTCCTTTTCGAGATG
>CANQSS010000078.1 GCA_947626545.1 uncultured Akkermansia sp.
CTTCCAGGTCATGCGCTCTTCTGTCTGCCCGTCGCCGTTCCAGTACAGGTCTTGCTGCACGCGGTACTGCAGATCCAAGATCAGGTTGCCGTCCTCGAAGTACAGCTTGGAGGTGACCTTCTCTCGATCCGGGTTCTCAAGGCCGGCGTTGATCAGCTCATCCAAGTCCTTCAGGCTCTCGGTATCGAAGTACGAACCAGCATCCTTGCCGGTCACCGTCAACCCGCTCGCCAGGTAGTACCTGCCCGCGTAGTCCTTTGCCTCCTTGTCAAGATCACTGATGTCCTTCACATTCACCGTCAGCTTGCCTGCCGTCGGATCCAGCACAATGCTGCCCTGCACCAAAGCATCTTCCGCCTTGCTGAGGCTGCCGGCCGTCAGTGTGTCGATGTGCAGGCCGCCCGTCAGGGTCAGCTCGCCGCTCGTGGCGAGCTTGCGGCTCTCATTCACATCGAGCATCCCGATGCGGCCGCCGCCGATGGTGGTTACACCTTCCGCAAGCTTCAGACCGCCCAGGTCAACCGTGCCCGTGAATGCGTCGCCAGCCGTTCTCAGCTCCAGCGTGCCCGCACCCTTGACTTGGCCCGCGCCCTTCAGGGCTTCGACCGTCAGTGTGCCGGCGTTCACGCTCATCGCGCCTTCCACAGCCGCACTCTTCACCGTGCCGCCGTTCGCCAGCGTCAGCGTGCCCTCGCTCTTCACCGTCGCGCTGTTGATGGCCGCGCCGCCGTTATTGAAGCTCTGGCTCGCACCGCTCGCCACCTCGATGGTGTCGACTGTCACAGTGCCGTCGAAGCTGCCGACCGTGCCCGTGACGGTCAGGTTGCCGCTCAGCGTACCCGCGCCGTTCACGCCCGCCACGCTCAGCTCCTTCGCCGCCACCTCGCCGGTCACGTTCACCGCGCCGCTCGTCGTGCCGCTCAGGTTCAGCGTGCCCTTGGCCGTCAGGTCGCCCGTGCCGCTCAGAGCAGCGGTCAGGCCGCCCTCCGTGCCGTTCAGCGTGCCGCCCGCAGCGCCCAGCTCAACTGTCGCCTCGCCGTTCGCATTCAGCGCGCCGCCGTTCAGGACGATGGTGCCGGTGTAGGTCTCCGTGCTGAGAGCCTTGACAGTCACGCTGCCGCCCTCCGTCAGGGTCAGGTCGCCATCGCCCGCCAGCGCGCCCTTCACCGTCGTGGTCACGCCGAAGCTTGTGTTCGTGCCCTCGTCCAGTTCAAGATCGTTGACCGTCAGGCTGTCGCCCGCTTCGCCGTTGAACTTGTAGCCATCTGCCGTCACGTGCATCTTACCCGCCACGATCTCGCCCTTCACCGTCACGTTGTAGTTGGCGGCGGCCTCAGCCGGGAGCTCGCCGAAGACCACGCCCCAACCCTCTGCAAATCCGGTTGCGCGTCCACCCTCGCCCAACAGCCAGTCGTTGTGGTCAGCATCGGGTTGATCCCAAGTGCCATCCTGTCCCGCCCAGGTCAACGGATCCACTTTCTTGCAGAGCAGCGTGCCCTTATCATCCAGCCACAGGTCGTAGCCGTCCGGCACCAGATCGCCCGCCACGCTGAAGCGCACCTTCTCACGATCCCAGCCGGCCGTTCCGCCCGCCACGTCGAAGAGCTTCTTGCCGTTCTCGCCGATGTCCTCCACCAGGTCGATGTCGCTCAGGTCGATGGTGAGCATCCTGCCGTCGCCGGCATCCAGTGCAGTCAATCCCAGCTGCGTGAGCGCGCCCTCGTTCAGACCCACCTTGATGGTGGCATTGCCGTCCAGACTCACCGTTCCCAGTGTCGCCGCGCTCAGCGCGCTCAGGTCGAGGTTCGCGTTGTCCGCCAAGGTCAGGCTCGTCAGGTTGCCGCTCATCGCCGCGATGCTCGTGTTGCCGCCCAGCGCAAGCTTGCCGCCGTTCGCCGTCAGCGTGCCGATCTTGCCGCCGCCCGCCAGGTTCACTTCGCCCGCGCCGAGGCTCAGGTTCTTGCCGCTCTCGCCGCCGAAGGCGCTCGTCAGGGTCACGGCTCCGTCTCCGGTGGTCAGGTTCGTCTCAACCTTCGTGCCGGAGGATGTCGTCCCGTCCGTCAGGGTCAGCATGCCCTTGCCGCTGATCGTGCCCTCTGTGTCGGCCAGGCTCGTGGCACTCATGGTGCCGTCCAGGGTCAGGCTGCTGTTCACCGTCAGCGTGCCGACGTTCCCCGCAGTGCCGCTGTAGATGAAGCCTTCACCGTCCACGGTCAGTCCGGTCGTCGCGCTCAGCGCGCCGCTGTACTCACCGCCGTTCACGGTCAGGTTCCCTGCAGTCACGCTCGTGTCCTGATGGGTCCCACCGTCGTTCAAGCTCGCCAGTGCGGCATCGCCCAGGCTCAACGTGCCGGAAGTCATTGTGACAGCCGTCTGATCGCTCGTCAGCTCGTTTACCGCCAAGATGCCCGTGCCGTTCACGTTGAGGGTGCTGCCGCTGAACGCACCGTTCAGCGTGGCATTCGTACCCGTCCAGGTCAGGTTGCTGCTGATGGTCGTGTTCACAGCCTGCTCACCCGTCAGCTCGCTCGTGTTGTTCAGCGTCAGCGTGCCGTCGCCGCTCACCGTGCCCGCGCCGCTCAGGCTCGTCACGGTCAAGCTGGCCGCTGCGCCACTCAGCGCCACCTCGCCGGCCACAGTCGCCGTTGTTGCGTTCAGGCTGTCAGCCACGGTCAGGTTACCACTCTCCGTCACATTCAGCGTGCCGATGGTGTTCTCCTCTCCGTTCAGAGCCACTGCGCCGGTCACTTCCAGCGTGCCCGTGCCGGTCAGGGAGGTGGTCACTTCGCCGCCGCCCATGCTCAGCTTGCCGCCCTCATTCACGGTTGCGGTGCTCACGGTGCCGCCGCTCATGGTCATCGTGCCGCTCACAGCCGCGGTGCCCACAGTGGCATCAGCCAGCGTCAGCCCACCCGTGGCCTCCACCGTCGCGCTCGTGATGGTCACGTCGCCCGTGAAGGCTTGGCTTGCGCCGCCGCTCACCGAGATGGTCAGACCCGTCGCCGTGCCGCTGAAGCTGCCGCCCGTGCCTGTGATGGTCACCTCGCCGCTCAACGAGCCATTGCCGTTCACGCCTTTCACGGTCAGTTGTTCGTTGGTCGTCACTGTGCCGTCCACGGTCAGCATGCCGTCCAGCGTGCCGCCCAAAGTCAGCGTACCCGCCGCCGTCAGGTTGCCCGTGCCGCTCAGTGAGGTGGTCAGGCCTTTGCCCGATCCGTTCAGCATGCCGCCGCCGCTCACGGTGAGAGCATTCATCAGCTCGCCCGCCGCCGTCAGGCTGCCGCCGTTCAGCGTGATATTGCCTTCGTAGCCACCCACCGAGCCCTTCACGGTCATGTCGCCCGTCAGGGTCAGGTTGCCCTTGCCGGTCAGGTTGCCCTTCACGGTCGTGGTCACGCCGAAGGTCGTGGTGCTGAGCTCATCTTCCGGAGTGAGAGTGAGGTTCCTGACCAGGAGTTCGTCCGTGTCGCTAACCTCGTTGAAGGTGTAGCCCGTCGCTTCCACGGTCATATCGCCCGCTTCCACATGGCCGTGCACGCTCACGGTCTTCTTGGTAGGATCGGTAAGCTCACCGAATTTCACGTTATCGAAGTTCTGGAAGTTCGTGGTTACGAACCCATCGTTCTTATCGCTGATGTCCCAATCCTGATCCTTGCCGCCGAGTTCCCAGTCGTTCGTCGCGCCGTTCCAGATCACCGGCGGCTCCAAGTTCGCGTACTGCAGGAAGCCCTTGTCGTCCAAGAACAAAGAACGACGATCTGCCAGGGTGTTGTGCTGCAACTCGACCAAGTTCTTCTGCCAGTCCGCCACCTGAAGCAGATCGCCGTCGAAGAGCTGCTTACCGTTCAGCTCCTCCAGGTCGATCCCTCGCAGGTCGATCGTGAGCTTCGAACCATCCGTCAGCTCCGTCACATCGAGCAGCGTGAGCTCTCCGCCCACAATGCCCACCTTGATGGCAGCCTCCTCCGTGCTCGTCACCGCTCCCAGTGCCGCGCCGCTCAGCGCGCTCAGGTCGAGTTCGCCCGCGTTCAGCGTCAGGCTCGTCAGGCCGCCGTTCATCGCCGCGATGCTCGTGTTGCCGCCCAGCGTGAGGCTGCCCGCGTCTCCGGTGGTCAGCGTGGCAATCTTGCCGCCGCCGTTCAGAGCCACCGCGCCCGCGCCGAGCGTCAGATCCGCGCCGCGCGCTCCGCCGAAGGCGCTGTTCAGGGTCACAGCCCCGGCTCCCGTGGTCAGGTTGGTCTCAACCGTCACAGCCGAAGTCGTCGTGCCTGTCAGCGTGAGTGTGCCGCCGCCGGTCACCTTGCCCGTGCCTTCGGACAGGCTCGTCGCGGTCATATCGCTGCCCAGGTTCAGGGTGCTCCCACCCACGTTCAGTGCGCCGACATCCGCCTGCGTGCCGTTGTAGGCAAAATTGCCGGTCAGGGTCAGGCCGCCCGTCGTCATCGTGCCGTTGAAGCTTCCGCCGCTCACGGTCACCGCACCAGTCGCCGTCAACGCGCCGCTGCCCTTGAGGGTGCCCAACGCGGCTGTCTCCGCGCCGGTCAGGCTCAACTCGCCGCCGGTCAGGTTCGTTCCCGCGGTTGCATTCACCGCGCCGGTCAGGTTCAGCGTGCCGCTGTTCACCGTGAGGGTCGTGCCGCTGAAGCTACCGATGCTCTGCGTGCCTCTGCCGCTCATCGTCAGGTCCACACCCGCCACGCTCGCGGTCGACGTCTCCGTCCCGGTCGTCAGCAGCTCCAGGGTGCCCGTGCCGCCGACGCTTCCGGCACCCGCCAAGCTCTTCACCTGATAGGTGCGACCTCCATCCAGAGTCAAGGTTCCGTTCGACGTGATGGCGTAATCAGCCAACGCCGTGCTATCTGTGTACGCCAACTTCAGGGTCCCTTCCGCCACATTCAGCGTGCCCGTGCTTCCGGCCTTGGTCGTGAAGGTGGTGATGGTTCCATTCGTGACGCCACTGATGCTACCCAAGATCATCGTGCCGTCACCCTTCTTGGTGATGGTGTGACCTTGCGCATCCAGCTCGCCCGCAAAAGTGACTGAGCGGCTATTATTCGTCGCAACAGTCGTGTTGCTGTCCGCCACAACATTCCAAGCAATTTGAGGGTCAGCTAGGTTGCCTCCGCTTATGATTTGCAATGCGCCGGCCTCATTTTCACCGCTGCCCGCCAAGTGCAGGGTATTGCCCCAAGCGCCTGTCTCGCCTAAGAGATCCTGGCAAGCCATAATGATGGAGCTGCCCTCTTCCACCCACAGTTCCTTCACGTTGGCCATGCGATGGTGATTATTCTCGCCATTCAACGTACCGTTTGCCATGCCGCCATTGAAGGTTACACGCGAGGCTGTCCCGTCCTCATCAGTTCCAATCACGATCTTGCCGATGGTGTTCTCTTTTTGGATGGTTCCCGTCACTAGATCCCAGAAGATCGTGCCGCTTCCCCCACCGCCATTGGTGTAGTCCCCCAATCCGAGCAGCTTGATTGTGCCCGCGCCGCTGGCATAGCCGTTATTCGACCAGTCACCACCGGTCTTCCCGGCCACGTCTGCGCCATGGATGACCAGCTCGCTGGTCTCATCTTCCAGGGTGATGTGATTCAGAGTCTTCGTCCCGGTGGCATACAGGTCCACGGTGCTGCCGCTGCGGATGATCAAATCGGTCGCCGTGACAGTGGTGCTCTCCCCGCCGATGCTCAGCTTGCCGTTCACCTCGATAGTCGCACCCGTTGTACCGACATTGCCGCTCACGGTGTACGCCCTGCGCCCTCCGTTGTAGGTGAAGTTGCTGGTGATGCTGCCCGCAAACTCACCGCCCTTGTTGTTGTCCTCCAGCACCAGCGTGCCCGTGCCCGTGCCCGTGATGGATGTGCCCGCCACGCCGCTCAGCTCGTCCACCGTCAGGGTCGTGTCCGTAATCGTGACGCTGCCCGTGTCCTTCAAATCCAGCGAATCAGCACCCGTCTCAGCCGTGAGGGTCAACGCGCCCGTGCCCGTCACCTTGACATCGCCAACCGTACCGCCCGCCATCGAGAGAGCACCGGCCACATTCAAGGTCCCAATGCCGTCCTGCTCCGCGGAGAAGGTAAACTCGCCTCCCTGCAGCGTGAAGTCGCCATTCACCGTGCCGTCGAAAGCGGTCTCTTCATCGCCCGTCGTCACAGTCACATCGCCATCCACCGTGCCGTCGCCGGCCAGGTTCCCCACCATGAGGCCATTCCGGCTTTCAACGGTTACGACGCTCACCGTGAGTGTGCCGGTGTAACCCTCCGTACTGTCGATGACGGCGTTCTTGCCTCTGACAGTGAGTTTGCCCGCGCCGCTGAGTACATCGAGGTCTGCGCCGCCGTTGAGCGTATGCGTCCCGGCCTGCACGGTCAAGGTGCCCACCTCGAGGCTGCCGTTGAAGGTGCTCCCATCGCCCGTGATGGTCAGGTCTCCTCCGGAGCTGAGGTTGCCGCTGCCCTCCAGGGTGCCGACGCTCAGGTTCTCCCAGCTCAGATCGCCGCCGTCGTAGGTCAACGCACCGGTGATCGCTGTCGTGCCATTCAGATCCACCTCGCTGCCCGTCCCCGTCATCGTCAGGCTGGTCAGCGTGTTGTTGCCATTCAGCGTCAACGCGCCCTTCGTCGCGTTCACGGCGCCCAGCGTATTGGTGCCGGTCATCTCAATGACCGCGTTCGAATTGCTCAGGTTGAGGTCGCCCGTGATCGTGTTGCTCGTGCCCTCCATGGAGAGCGCTCCTTCCACTTTCAGGTGGGTTCCGTCCACAGTCACCGCCTGCGAACCATCGCCCAGGGTGAGTTCGCCGTCTTTCCCCACGGTCACGTGGTTCAAGGTCAGCGTATCGGGGCCGTCCGCGCTATTCTTGCCGGTGAGGGTCAAGGCGCCGCCGTTCACGGTCAACTGCTTGTCCTCATCGAAGGAGCCGGTCAGCGTATACTTCACACCCTCGAAGGTCAGGTTCACGTCGATATCGCCGTTGAACTCGCCCTTGTTGTCAAGCAATTGCAGCGTGCCGTTGCCGCTGATGCTGCCGCCTTCCGAGCCTTCCGAGACCACCAAATCAGTCACCGTCAGGGTTTGACCGTCTCCGATGCTCAAGGCGCCGCTGTCCACCGTCACTCCATCGATCGAGCCGCCCTGCTCTGTCACCACCATGCCGCCGCTCACGATCAGCTTGCCGGTAAAGTCATCCTCCGACAGCGCCGATTTCAGCGTGAGAGTTCCACCGCTCACCGCCAGGTTGGCGCTGCCGGTCACGTCGCCGTGCACCGTCACTTTGCCTTCCCCGCCGAAGGTGACCGTCACCTTATTTCCTCCCTCTAGGACGAGATCGCCGCCCTCCTCGGCCCCCTTCGCTCGTTCGATGGTGATGCTCGCGCCCTGCTCGCCGTTGAAGGTGTAGTCGATGCCATCCACGGTCATGTTGTTGACGTTCAGCGCGTCGACATAGGTGATAGCCGGATTCGCCTTGCCGCGATCATTGAAGATCACGTCGCTCGTGCCATCGTTGACGAACGCCGAGCGGAGTTGTGTTCCACGATACCAGTCACCGCTCTCGTTGAGATCCCACGTTGCAGTCTCACCGCTCCAGGTGAACTTGTTGCCCACCGCCGTCTCGTAGCAGATGAACCCGTGCTCATCGAGGTACAGTTTGACACCGTCCTCGTTGAACTCCTTCCCGTCCACGGTTATCATGACATCCCTGGTCCAAGCCATATCGTCGGTCTCGTTGAACAACTTGTAGTCGCCGAAGCCGAGGACACGCGCTTCCACCTCGAACCAGTCGAGCTGTCCTTTCTTCAGGTTGATCGTCAGCTTGCCGTCGCCACCGATCGTGACCGTCTGCTGGTGGATTCGCGATCCGGGGACCATGGACTCCTCATCCGCACCCAGCTGGATGTCGAGGTTCAGGGTCAGCGCCTGGTTGATTTCAATCGTATCGATGTTGTAGTGCCAGTCACCCAACTCCAATTCCGACTCGGTCTCGCCGCCAACCGTCAGCTTGGTCAAGCTGCCCTCCGTTTCGCGGCCAGCCAACTCGCCCAGCGTGGTCTTCCCGCCGTTCAGTGTCAGGCTACCGCCATTCGTCACCAGCTTCGTGATTTCGCCGCCCGTCGTCAGCGTGAGTGTGCTGCCGCTGGCAAGAGTCGCCTCGGCCAGCTTGCTGCCCTGCACCATCGATTCGATGGTGGTGTTGCCGTTCATGGTGAGCTTGCCGCCGTCAGTCGCCTGCGTGGTCAGTTTGTCGATATGGCCGCCCTGATTCAGCGTCAGCGTGCCGGCAGATTCGCCCATCATCAGGTTCGAGCCGTCCGCACGACCGAACGCCTTGTTCAGCGTGACATCCCCCGAGCCGTTGTAGGTCAAATCGCTCTTCACCGTGACCTCCACCGAGTCCAACTTGGTATCACCGTTGTTCAGCGTCAGCTCGCCGAGTCCATTGATCGTGCCTTCGCCTTCCAGACTTGTGGCGCTCAGCGCGGCATCCGTAGCCCCCTCAATCTGCGGCTGACCCAGGGTCAAAGTGCCGTCCACTTGCAAGGTTCCGACGATGTTTTCCGTGCCCTTGCCGTTGAAGACGAATGTTTGCTCCGGGGAATCTCCCACGGTCAGCTTGCCGGTGCCGGTCGTCAGCGTACCGCTGTACACACCGCCGTTCACCTGCAGAGCCTTGTTCTCGGTAGTGACTTTGCCGTCGGTCTGCGCGCTGCTGAGCGTTCCAATCTTACCGCCCTCAGCCAGCGTCAGCTTACCGCTGTCCACCGTCGCCTCGTTCAGATTCACAATCTTGCTGAACTTCAGCGTGCCAGTGGCGCCATCGTCAATCGTCACATTTCCGCTGTAGTTCTCGTGCGTGAAGACCTGCGTGCCGGTCGCGCTCTCACCCGTCATCGTGATGCTGCTCACGCCGGTCAGCGAACCCGTGTAGGTGGCTCCCTCCGGGGCAGCCACGCCCTTCGTGATGGTCAGCGCCAGATCGTTGTCTGTATCGGTCAGAGCCGCACCCTCCGCATTCTTCAGCGTGAAGCTGCCGTTCATCGCGCCCACACTCAGCGAGGCCGTGTCTGCTCCTTCCTCCACCGCAGTGAAGCTCAGCTGCAAGTCGCCCGCGCCGCTCATCGTGCCCGCCACCGTGTTCGTCGCGTTCCCGAAAGCAAGCGTGCCATTCGTCAGCGTCACACTCCCCTTCGCGTCCACGTTCATGTCTGGCGTCGCAGACCCCAGCGTCAGCTTGCCATCCACAACCGTGATGTTCAAGCCGTCGAAGGAACCCGTGATCGTCTGATGTCCCGTGCCCGCCATCTCGAGGCTGACATCGCCATGGTTGTCGTCCCCCTGCACGATGGAAGCGCCACTGATGAGCCCGTCCCTCGCCGCCGTGTAAAGCACTAGGGTTATCTCTCCATTACCGTTAGAGCCGTCTGGCCTTGCGCTGTTCGTGATAGTTCCCCCATTACCAGTCAGACCGGCAATGTCATAGGACGTCGCGAAATGATCCATCAAATCGAAGGTCGTACCATCTGCCAGGTTCA
>CANQSS010000079.1 GCA_947626545.1 uncultured Akkermansia sp.
GGAGTGGGGAGGCTGAAAGCCCCCCCACAAGCTCTGCTTTGCTCTAATGGATTGAGCAAAAATAAAAATTTACCCCGTCTCAAAATTATAGTTGACTTCGTAAATCGTAAATCGTACATAGGCAAACGCATTTTCTAATGCGTTTGCCGTGTGGTCATTTGTTTCTTCAGTCTTGCGCATCGCATTACCTGTTGCTTTGGAGTCACCACGCGACTGTTGCTTCGGAGTTGCCTCACGACTCCTCACCCCTGCGGGCAAAAGCTGATGCTTTTGACCAAACTGCCTCACGCCGTCGTCAGTTTTCACTCCTTTAAGGCAAAAGCTGCGTTTTTGACCAAACTCTCAAATTCGTTTGTTGTGTCACCTCCGGTGTACATCAATTGCAATTTTTTGTTGAAAATAACCTTCTTGGTGCAGAAAAACGCTTGACAAGGGGGGAGCTTTAGTATAACCTGCTGCCCCGTTCCGATTATACGGAGTCTATTCACACCTATTACACTACTATGCGTTCTGTCACCGTTCGTAAAGGAGAGCCCATCGACCGCGCACTCAAGCGCTTGAAGACTAAGCTGGATACCGAGGGTATTCTGGAAGAGATGCGCCGTCGTCGCGCTTTTGAAAGCCCGATGGATGAGAAGCGCCGCAAGGCTCGCTCTGCTAGCAAACGCAACAAGGTGAAATGGCGTTTCACGAACAAGGAGGAGATTCCTGCTTCGTCCGTTACTCCTGCTGAGAATTGATTTCCACGCCCTGGTTTCTTTCTGGGTGGCGATGTCTGCGGCTTTCTCTCTTCAAGCGAAAGCCGCGGTTGTGTGCGCATCTCCGATTCCGATTGTTTGGAGTTTTTCATTTCCGGAGACGCGTTGCTTTTCCTCTGTCTTTTCCGGAAATTACTTTCTCATTTTTGTCCGGTTGCTGCATATTTCAAGGCTAAAATTTGGACTTGTCATTGGTCTAACCCCGTAGTACAATAGGGAGCGTCGTATGGCTAGAACTGCAATCATTAGCGATATTCATGCCAATTACCATGCTTTGAGTGCGGTGATTGAGGATATGCGTTCCATGCAATGCACTGACTTGGTGTGCCTCGGAGACGTGGTTGGTTACAATGCCTACCCATCCAAGTGCTTGAACTATGTGCGTGATTTGAATTGCCCTGTCGTGAAAGGCAACCACGATGAGGAGGTTGTCACCCCGTCCAACGCTCGCATGAACTCCACTGCTCGCGAAGCTATGGACTGGACCCGTAACCAGTTGGATGAGACGCAGCTGAGTTGGCTTGCTCGCTTGCAATACCAGCGCATCGTGCGCACTGATACCGGCACAACTTTCTCCATCGTCCATTCATCCTTGGATCATCCCAAGGCGTGGAACTATATCATTAACGCAAGTGATGCATCCAACAACTTTCCTCGTCAATTCTCACATATTTGCTTTCATGGTCACACCCATGCCCCCAAGATTTTTGTGTGGGACGGAAAACATGCATCGGAGGATTATGATAATTTGCACCCACTTTATCTGGAGGGGTTTACGGAGTTTCAGCCTCTTTCTGATCTCAAATATTTTATCAATGTAGGCTCTGTCGGGCAGCCGCGTGATAGTGATCCTCGTGCGTGCTATGGCATATACGACACAGATCTCAACCTCATCATTATTAAACGTGTAGAGTACGATATACGCGCTGCGCAGGATGCCATACGCAGCGTCGGACTACCGGAATATTTGGCGGAGCGCCTTGAGAAGGGCATCTAAGGTGCGGCTGGCGCCTGTCGATGGTTCAACAATTCTGCAGAGCATCATCATGGCGGGACTTCTTAGGAACATGCTGCTTTTGCTGCTCTGTTTTGCGGGGGGAACGGTGCTTGCACTCATATTGGTACCAAGCGAGCTGGAGCAGATGCGCTGGGAGGTGGCGGGTATGCCGGAAAGCTACCCGTTGGAGCAAAAGTTTCGGCCGATTCTGTTGCTGGCTCTCTGCTATATCCCTATGCTTGGAGCGCTGGCATATTCGGTGATGGGGACAATGGATCGTTATATGAGTCGTTGCTTCATCAACTATTTTCTGTTGTGTACGGCAATTCTGCTGCTCATTTATATGTTGGCGGATTTTACAGATAACATGGAGCGTTTCCGTACCCGTTTTGATGACCCGCTGCGCCAGGCGCTTCTTTTCTACGTCTCTCAGCTTCCCATGTTCCTCTACCAGATCCTGCCTTACACCATCATGATGGGTGCCCTTTGGTGTTTGAGCAAGCTGAGTGGCACGAGCGAGTTGACAGGTATGCTGCAGAGTGGACGTTCGTTAATGCGTGTTTGCTGGCCAGTGTTTTTGTATGGAGCTCTCGCTGCGGCAGCATATGGCATCTTTGGCTTTCACTGGGCGCCCAACGGTTCTCTTTATCGCCAAATGATTCTCAAGCAGGAAAAGCTCAGCAACGATAAGCCTTCTCCCATTATCTACCACAGCGATGCTTGCGCGCGCATCTGGGCCATAAAACATCCGGCTTCCTTTTCGAATCCCGGCGAGCCTATGCGTGACCTCACTATTGAGCAATTCGACAGTGTGAAATCCGGCAAACTTCTCTTTCAAATCACTGCTGAACGAGCTACTTGGAATAAAGAAGATGCTACGTGGACTCTCTGCAATGCTTATACTCGCCGACTGGCATCTGCCAGAGATCGCCCGCCAGATGAGGAGTTCGCAGAGGTACTGGTGCTGCCATTGGAAGAGAAGCCCTATCAAATTATTGCTCCCACACAAGATAATCGCATAGATGCGATGGGTACATCCGTGCTTTACGATCTCATCAAGTCTGGTGCTGGCTCACGCTTGGATCGCTGCCGCTATCGCACGGAGTGGCATGTGCGGCTTGCACGTATTTTTAGCTGCTTGGTATTGGTGCTGCTGGCACTGCCGAGTGCCGTTACTTTCCAGCGACGCAGCCCGATGAAAGGGATTGGCGTAGCGATATTGCTGGCTGCGCTCATGCTCTTCTTGTACCGCATCTTCACTTCGTTGGGAGAATCAGGACTCATCCAAGCGTGGATCAGTGCGTGGCTTCCGAACGTGATCTACTTGTTCGTCGCGATCTACCTCATCCACAAGAACCTCGCACACCGTTCAATGTGCGAGTGGGCACGAGCTAAATTGCACGGCGCGCCATGACTACTCCGCGTGCCATTATCTTTGATTTCGATGGCGTGCTTCTGGATACGGAGTGGGCCATTTTCAACTCGTGGGTGGAGTTGTACAAGCGCGAAGGGTGCACACTCTCTGTGCGGGATTATGCGGATTGCTTGGGTGCCGGCTACTCCCGCTGGGATCCTGCAGCTCACCTCGAATCTCTGACCGGTAAATCCTACGACTGGCATGCTGAAAATGCCGCCAGACAGGCTTCTATTGAACGCGTGCTGGCCACTCAGACTCTCATGCCCGGTGCGTTGGAACTATTGATATGGTGCCGCGCGAACGCTATTCGCATGGTGGTCGCTTCTTCATCATCTCGTCGATGGGTGGCTGGATGGCTGGAGCATTTGAAGGCAGAGCACTTCTTTGAACGCCTCTTCTGTCGTACGGACGGCTTCGCCGTGAAGCCCTCCCCCGACCTCTTTATTGCGGCGCGTGAATTCTTGGAGCTTTCGGCGTCCGATTGTCTCGTCATTGAGGATTCCGAGAATGGTGTGTTCGCTGCCCGTAACGCTGGCATTCCATGTATTGCCGTTCCGAATCGCATGACTGCCGGCTCTGACCTCTCTGCCGCTACTTTACAATTCCCTTCTCTCACCGACTTCCTTGCTTTTTTACAATCTGCTGAAGGTTAGCCTGTGCAATTTACCCATTTTCCCTTTCACTCTATGCTTGACATCTCCCCCCATTTATGGCACAGTATGCGCCGCTTGGCGGCTCCGTCGTTCAATGGATAGGACGAAGGTTTCCGGTACCTTAGATGAGGGTTCGATTCCCCCCGGAGCTAGCGTTGGAATGAGCGTGTAAGCGCAAGTGTTCTTGATTTCTCAATGAATTGTCAATATTTCTCCACTTGACGCGTATGTCCAGGGGGTGTAAACTGCCGACATGACTTGGGAAAGTATTGCACAGATGACAGCGGTGCTGGCAGACGGGCAGCCGGCTCAAGGGACGTTGAGAGCGAGAATTGCCCAAAAGCTGTTACGTACGACGAGGAACGGGAAGCCGTACATGGAGGTGCAACTGGTTGATTCAGAGTCGAGTCTGATGCTGAAGGTGTGGGAAAATATGCCTTGGTATTCGACCCTGCAGGGTGCTGAACAGGAATCGGGAATAGCCATGGATGGGGTGTGGTGCAATACACAGTTTGGTATCGAGGTGTCAGGGGCTACGGTGCGACCGCTGCGTTCGGAGGAGGAGGAGATTTTGCTCGTCGGTAGTGTGGAATTGCAGAAACGACAGAATGCAGACTGGCAGCAGATACTCGGACTGGTAGGCACGATTCGTGACCCGCGCATGGTTGCGTTGTGCGACGCCCTGCTGAGCACTCACGAAAAAAGATTTCGCCGAGCCGCTGCCGCAAGAGGGTTTCACCATGCCCGCCGAGGTGGTCTTGTGGAACACACAGCCGGAGTGATGCGCACGGCAAATGCGCTGTGCGACGCTTACCCGCATATCAACAGGGATCTGGTGCTCACGGGGGCTCTTTTCCACGATTGCGGGAAGATGTGGGAAAATGGCTATGCTGAGCGCGGGTTGTCCA
The DNA here is from genome assembly GCA_947626545.1 of uncultured Akkermansia sp. Lineage (GTDB taxonomy): Bacteria > Verrucomicrobiota > Verrucomicrobiia > Verrucomicrobiales > Akkermansiaceae > Akkermansia. The sequence continues at coordinate 4,734 of CANQSS010000079.1, forward strand.
TGCCATACACCGACACCGGGGAATTGCTTGGGCATATTTCGTTGGGGATAGAGGTCATCAACAAGCTATGGAGTGGCGTGTGCACAGAGGCTCGCCGTAAAGAGTGGGAAAAACTCAAACCGCCTACGGAACAAGTGCGGTTGCATTTGCTGCACCTGGTGGCATCTCACCACGGAACCTTGGAGTTTGGTTCGCCGGTGGTTCCCAAAACGCCGGAGGCTTTTGTGTTGCACCATGCGGATGATTTGGATGCGAAGATGGAGATGCTACGCAATGCGTATGCGGAATCACCTCAGCTTTCTGAGCATATACGCCAACGCAGAATGCCCTTGCCCGGTAACGTGGTGGATTCCCTGCCGAAGGTGGGCGGAGACGGAGAGGAGGCGTGATATGGCAGAGAGTATCGTGAGCCTGCTGGTGATATGCGGTACACTGGTACTCTCGCAGCTCAGCCCGGGGCCGGATGTGTTCTATGTATTTCGCACCTCGTTGGCCCAGGGATTTCGGCGGGGAATGGCAGTGGCGTTCGGCATCAATATGGGGTTTCTTGTTCAGAGCATTGTGGCATGCACGCTGGGAGCCTGGGTGTTGGAGCAGAGTTGGAGTAGTTGGCTCATCATTGCTGCAGCGTGCTGGCTGCTTTATCTTGCTTGGCGGATTTGCCCAAGATTTGGCGCTGGATCGCAGGTGCAGCTGGATACCGATGACGTTGTTCATGAGCCCGTTTTCGCACTCATCCGTAATGGCTTTCTATGCAATATCCTTAATCCCAAGTGCATGCTCTTCATCTTGTCACTTACCACAGATGCTCTGCGTCATCATGCAGCCTTGAGGTGGTATGTGCCTGCTCTTATTGCCAGCCTGTTTGTAGCCAGCATAGGCGGGTGGGCACTGTGGAGCGGAATGTTGCAGTGGGCGCCGCTTCGTGGGGCTTATCTGAGGCATACGCGGGTGGTGGATGTCGTGTTTGCCCTCATATTGGCTGGGTTTGCAGTATTGCTGATCGTGAACTTATGATCGGGCAGGGAAACAGTGGTGCATCGCCCATGCTGGCTCTCGCGCCCATGCAGGACGTCACGGATTTGGCGTACATGCGTACACTGACGCGCATCCATTGCCTGCCTGATTTTTGGGTGACTCCCTATTTCCGGAGTACGCGCACCACTTGTGCGATGTCTGAGGGGCCGTTACGGTGCATTATGGAGAATCCTGCCGGGATTCCTGTATGGGCGCAGTTGGCGGGAAGCACTGCCACGCCGCTGCTGAGGGACGCAGAGGCGCTGATGCAGCTGCCGGTGGCGGGCATTAATCTGAATGTGGGCTGTCCTTCTCCGCTGGTGAATCGACATGGCGCCGGAGCGGGATTACTGCGCAAGCTTCCCCTGTTGCGTGAGATTGCTTTGGCATTGCGGGCGCAGCTGCCTCCCGGAGCGTGGAGCGTAAAGTGCCGTATAGGGTGGGAGCGGGCGGAGGAGTTTCCTCGTGTGCTCGATGCGCTGTGCGATTCGCATCCGGACATGCTCATGGTGCATGCGCGCACGAGAAAACAGCTCTACGCAGGGGAGCCGTGTATGGCTGCTGTGCGTCTTGCGGTGCGGCGGGGGAGCTGTCCGGTGTTTGCCAATGGAGACATATCGAGCATGGAAGAGGCCAGAATATGGTTGAATACCGTTGAACCGGCCGGATTAATGATTGGGCGAGGCTTGGTGCGCAACCCATATTTGCTGCGCGAGCTGCGTGGAGGCTCAGCGCCTACAGCGGAAGAAATGCAGGAATACTACGCAGTTCTACTGGAAGAGACGGGCCATCATCTGGAGCGATACACGCCTTCCGGACATTGCAACCGTATGAAAAAATATCTCGCCTTCTGCTACCAAGATTTTTCGGCAGACGCAGAATATAAACTCCGCCGTTGCACTAACCCGACAGAGATGGGGCGCTTACTTCAACTTGCCCGAGGAGGACCTAACGCGTCTTGAGATTCATGAGCATTTGCGTGTTATTGGAGCAACGCTTCATGAAATAGAGCAGCCGCTCCATGGCCTCCGGCGGTTTGTGTCCGGCAAGAGCCCGGCGTATGAGGTGAATTTTCTCAAGCATCCACTCCGGAAGGATAAGTTCTTCACGCCTGGTGCCGCTTTTCAGGATATCTACCGCCGGGTAAATATACATTTCTGCAATGCGACGGTTAAGAACGAGCTCCATGTTGCCGGTGCCCTTGAATTCCTGGAAAATAAGCTCATCCATACGACTGTTGGTCTCAATGAGAGCTGTAGCAAGGATGGTGAGTGAACCAGCCTGACGAGTATTGCGAGCGGCAGCGAAGAGACGGCGTGGCATCTCCAAGGCGCGGGCATCAATGCCGCCACTCATTGTGCGTCCGCTTCCCTTGTCCAAATTATTGTACGCCCGGGCAAGACGGGTGATGGAGTCTAGGACGACGAGAACGTGACGCCCGGCTTCCACGAGACGCTTGGCGCGGGTGATGCACATTTCAGCCATGCGACAGTGTTCACGCACTCCGCTGTCGTTGCTGGAGGCATAGATTTCGGCTCCCGGCAAGGCGCGGCGGAACTCTGTCACTTCCTCCGGTCGTTCATCGATGAGCAGGACGAGCAAGGTGATTTCCCCGTCGTACTTTTCCAGAATCGCTTCAGAGATGTGCATGAGCAGAGTTGTCTTACCTGTGCGCGGCGGAGCCACAATGAGCCCGCGTTGACCGCGAGCTACCGGCGCCACCAGATCCAACGCGCGTGTCGTATAGCGGTCAGACGTTGTCTCGAAAGAGATGCGCTCTGTAGGATTGGTCGCCTTCAGGTCATCGAAGTGGGGATTGTTGGCCGCGACCTCTGGCGGTTGCCCGTTGACCTCCATGACAGAGATGAGCTGGTGCCCACGCTCGTACTTCTGCGCCATGCCTTTGATCTGCACAAAGGGGCGCAGATGGTGTTCTTCAATGATGTCTGCCGGCACATAGACTGCCTCCGTAGAGGGTGCCCAGTTATTGTCCGGAACTCGGACGAAACCAAAGCCTTTGCTGGTGATTTCCAAGAGCCCGACAAGCTCGGTAGGTTCGCCTACAGGAACGTAGGCTCGCGTAAGGGTGTTGTCTCCATCAGGGGCAGAGAATGAGTGCGCTCGGTGGGGCTTTTGGAAGCGATTTTTTGTGCGGTGAAAAGCGACGCGTTTGTTGCGCAGATTATCGGCGTTGCGACGGTCATTGGAGAAACGCGGGCGGGAATACCGTTGGTTGGAGGAGTCGGTACCAACTGCAGATTCATTGTAATTTCCTTGGCGTCGCCGCCAAGGCCTTCCATCCTTCTGAGGTACGGGATTATCCGTATTCATCATCACATGAGTTGTTCAACCTGTCGCCGATGGACTGCGCTCGCGTTATGAGAGTTGCTCCAGGATTTCATCCGGAATCTCGAAATTGGTGAACACGTTCATCGTGTCATCGTAATCATCCAGAAGATCGTAGAGCTTCATCACTTTTTGCGCAGTTTCTACATCGGTAATCTCGGTGGTGTTCTGAGCCACAGAGATGAGCTTGATGCCCGTGACGTTTTTGCCGGCGGCACTGAGGGCTTCCTGGACAGTTTGCAGGTCTGTGGGAGCGCAGGTAAACACCCATTCGCCGTCATTCTCGCCAGCCTCCACATCGTCCGCCCCGCAATCCAGAGCCAGCTCGGTGGCGGAGTCTTCGTTGAGCGTCTCATCCACGATACGAACTTCTCCCTTGCGGTCAAATTGGTATGCTACCGAGCCGGGGGTACCCATGTTACCGCCATTGCGCGAGAAGATGGTGCGGATTTCAGAAGAGCAGCGATTGGTGTTGTCTGTAGCGACCTCCACAATGATGGCAGTGCCTGCCGGACCATAACCCTCGTACGTCACCTCCTGAATTGTGGCCCCCTGCAGCTCACCGGTTCCCTTTTTCACGGCTCGGTCGATGTTCTCCTTGGGCATGGAAACAGCCTTGGCACCTTCGATCGCAGCGCGTAAGCGCGGGTTGGTGTCCACATCCCCGCCGCCGCTTTTGGCAGCCAAGGTGATCTCATGGGAATAGCGGGCAAATATCTTGCCTTTTTTCGCATCTGCGGCGGCTTTGGTGAACTTAATTTTGGACCATTTATTGTGACCGGACATAACTGGGAGTTTAGTTGTGAGATTGAGGTAGGAGGTTGCTAGTATGGAGGGCAGGGGGCTAGCAGGAGCGTATCGCGCAGGGTGGCGCACTGGCCTCACGTCCGTCCGCAGCTCTCGCGGGAGCAGCCTTATTGCACGGCTCAGGCATTTCTCAAAGTCGAGCTGACAGGATTCGAACCTGCGACCTCTTCGTCCCGAACGAAGCGCGCTACCAGACTGCGCTACAGCTCGATGCCTTAAACCGAGCAGCATTTTACAGTTTTTTTCGCCCTTGACAAGTCAAAAGTGCGAAAAAACGCGTCTTGCGCGTTACCTCATAATTCAGGACGCCGAAAAGAAAGAATGGTACAATGGGTTAGGATCGGTTACCTCAAAAATAC
>CANQSS010000080.1 GCA_947626545.1 uncultured Akkermansia sp.
CTGACGGAGATATTCAAGGAGAACCTTGATCTGGACGAAATTGAACTGACCGATACGACCACGGCTGATGACGTGGAAGGGTGGGATTCCCTGGCACACATCGGCCTCATTGCCGCCATCGAGCAGGAATTCGGCTTTCGCTTCGCCATGAAGGAGGTTGTGAACCTGCACAATGTCGGCGAAATGGTGGACCTCATCCTGCAGAAAATAGGATAAAAATCGAGGAGAAATATTCTTTTCAGCGAAACCAGCAAAAGCCACTTTGCCCGCTACAAGATTCCCGCCAAGGTGGTCTTGCTGAAGGAGGACGAGCATTCGGAGAGGTTTAAGAAGAAGAGAATTACTACTAAAGAAAACATATGACTATCAGAATTACAAAGAACACGAGGAAAATAGCTTTAGCTTCTATTATCGAGGGAATACCTAATTTCCTCTTTTTTGCTATTTTATTCATATTGGGCTACGTTTTATACGATGGAATTGAAGAATCTAAATGTTCCTATTGTTGTCCGGAAACATTCGTCCCCGCATTAATAGCGTTGATTCCCTGTGCATTAATAGCTTTACAAATTCGGAGTAGCAGAAAGGCTCAAGAAGCCGAACTCATATTCAAGTACGATCAACTTGCAGATTCTCCGGAAATGGGAGAAGCCTTACGAGAGATGTGCAAGTTAAGAACCAAGTATCCTGAGGCCTTCCTTGGGACGCGGACGCCGTACCGCCCCCATCTCACAGATGAGTGCATTATCCCGAGAGAATGCCGGAGAAAAATTAGAGAAGAGCTCAAGAAGTATGCCAAGTATCGTAGGACAATTAAATTCTATTTCTACGGTATTTACAACATGCATAAAAAGGGGTTCATTTCTACAAGAGTGTTACATCGACTTACAGATCGTTTGAACACTGTGGCTTTCTTTAAAATTGTCGAACGGACAGAGTTCATAGCGAATGAAAATTATTACAAGGAGGCTTACGAGTTCTTAATGGATATGTGTTGGCGTCAATATGTGAAACACGAAAAATCTGACTTAATGTATGAGTATGAAAGAATACTAACGCGGAGCAACGGAGCTCTGCGTTCCGACTCTTCAAAAGAAGGCTCCAACAGAACTGAAAAAAAGGAGTGAGGTTTTGAAACTTTTGTGTTACCCATGTCGTGAGACTGTACCTCACGGAGCTAGGAAGAACCCTGAACGGACAAAAGAAATAATGACCGGAGAGCGCGAACATTACATCGATCTTGTGCGCGGCATTTGTGCCGTGAGCATCGTTTTTATCCATACGTGTTTTTTCAGTGGTGGTTCATACGTACCCATGCCGATGCGTTCTATCTCGTTGCTGTTGGATGTGCCGGCGTTTTTCTTCATCGCGGGTATGACTAGGGCATACATTCAGAAGGACACTGTTCTGACCCAGCTTTTCAAGCTTTCGATGGTTTTTGTGCTCTTGGGACTCCTATGTGACCTGATCGACGGAGGGGTCACGTGGGCATCGATTTTCAGACCCATGTTCCTCATGGGCGTCAAAGTTTCTTCTCTGTTTAAAGGGGTGGGCAGTTCTTATTGGTTTGTGCCGGTCTATGCTTGCACCATCATCCTGGGTGGGGTCATTGTTAAGAATGCCGAGAGGCATATCCCATGGATTCTTTTACTCATCGTCCTCACCTATGCACTGGCATTCGGAGGAGAGCTGAGTTTTGCGGGGTACCGATTCCTGGGGGTAGGCTTGGACAGGCTTCTCTTCCCCGTGGCGATTTACCTGTTTGGTTATTGGTGTCAGCAGCACATCATCCCGGCGAAAAGTTTCCGCCGCAGAGGCTTCGCACTCCTCCTTGCTGTTGGGGCCTGCATCGTTTATTATCTCTGTTTCTTGCATACAGGAGACAGAGTCTATGACTTGCAAAGTAATAAATTCCCCGCCTTCAAACTTCCTTACATAGCCGCTTCTTGCCTCTCTATGGCGGGTATTATCTTTTTCGCCAGTAACGCCCTACGCAATCGATTTTTCGAACATATCGGTCGCAATGCTATCTTTTACTACGCCGGTCAGGGAGTCTCTTCCTCCTGCCTTTTCTTCATCTCCCCGTACATCCGTCTGGAGTGGGGCATCAAACTGCCCATCATGTTCGCTATTAATCTAGCGCTTGCCATCATCTTCTCAGAAGCCCTGCGGCTGCTGGACACCGCGCTCGTATCCGCTATCCGGGCGGACAAAAAGGCGCTCCTCCGTCGCCTGCTGCTCCATTGCCAACTCTTCAAAGCTAAAGAACAAGATGGGGAGCACTGACAGAAGCACTGACAGAGTTAGCCCCGTTCCCTCCTTGCTCTCCAATTGACTCTCCTCTTTGTTCTGTTGACCTGTTGCATTGAATTTTGCAATCCCACACGTGTCCCAATAAACTCTTCTCTGGGCTCATTCAACCCATTCCTCATGCGTTTTCCATGGATGAAGAAGGTAAGCCAGCAAGAAGCTCAACCATTGATGATTGAGCAAAGCCGTGAACTCGGCACGGCGTAACAGCAGGTGCTTTTCTTCTATCAATGCATTATCATTTCAAGAATCCCGCTACGCACCGGCTCGGCAATCTCGCGCGTAGCGTGCTAGCATTCAAATCGTAAATCGTAAATCGTAAATCGTAAATTGTGAACGCATTATGCTACATTACGCACAGATAACTTCATGTTGGAACCGCTTTTTCTTGGGACGGATGTGTTGCAATCCACATTGCCCTGGGTTCACTCTTTACATGGGTGCAGAAAATGGCTAGAATATGGACATCATGAAGAGAAGAACATACATTGCGATGCTTGCAGTTATGGTTGGGTTGCTTGTGGTGGAGCCGGCACAAGCAGACTTTTCGCTCACGAACTTATTCAGGGAGGAAGGGCAGACGACGAGCGCCTCTACTGAGATGAGGGCAAAGGGCGTTCCCGCGCTGCGATATATCCCCATAGAAACGTCTGGTGTGGTGGCTGCCGGCGGTGATTGTGCGCCTACGGCAGCGGCAGCGCTGGTCGAGGATTTATGTGCGGGGGAGTCGGGCGACGATACTGCACAGAGCGTGGGGAGTTTCGCCGTGAGCATCGGGAAGGGAGGTGAGCAGTCATGCCGAGAGTTTATTTCCATGCAGCGTGCTGTACAGCAGCTGGTGGCAATTTCTCGCATGAAACAGTATTTTTCAAGCGTGCAGAACGGCAGCGTACAGAATGCGGCGCAGGCGAGTTTACAAGCTTCGTACAACGATCGAATGAGTGAGTTGAAGGAGAGACTCCGCAGCTTGCATGTGGCACCGGTGTACATCGTGTTTACGGCGGCAGCCGGGAAGGAGGAAGGTTTCCGTCAGTTTGTCGAACAGATTGAGAAGCGTTTGGACGCGCAGACGCCTGGCATGAGCTCATGTGAACAGGGGCAAATGCTGGAATTGCCGTGGAATGCCATCATGGAACGCTCCATTGATGCCCTTAAGCTTTCCGGAAATGAGCGCAGCGAGCTGCTTTCCGAACTTGCAACGCACAAGTTGTACGTGCTCACTCAGCGGCAACCCGGAGTGTTTCGTATTGTTCTGGTAACGGATAAACCGGAGGCACCGTGGCCGACGGAGGATGCTCAATCTATGCTGGCTGCGCCGGAACTCAGTGGTATGGATGCCCATGCAGAAAATATTCAGTTGGCTGTGTGGATGCCTGCCGAGATGCAGAGCCGCCTGGAGGAAATTGGCGGCTTGTCGGGACCTCTTGAGCCGATGCAAAAGCTCTTTGCAGATCTGGCAGCGACACAGACCGGAGATTCTCAGGCTTTTCAGGCCGCTGCCAATGGGGTGGAAACGTTGCTCCGTGTGGTAGAAAAATCCAGAGCGGTGAAACCCCGGCTACCCATGACACTTCAAGTATGGCGAGATGGCGATGAGACGCAAGTGAGGTTCTCCGCGGATGCCTGTGGCGCATCTTTTGAGCCGGGAGAAATCCGGTACGCAACCCACGCAGAATCCTGTGCCCTTTACGTGGAGAGTACGCGTTTTTGCAACTCGAGTGAGGTGGATTGCCGTGGTGTTCCCGATGCTGTTCTCGATATCGTTTCCGGAGTGTATCTGACGCTGGATGAGGGGCTCAAGGACAGAGCGAGCATGGGAATGATGCTCATGAAGCTGTTTCGCCCCCAAATTCGTGGTGTTTGTAACGCTCTTTCGCAGATCAGCGGAGGACTTTCCTCCCCCATGGCTCTCATGCTTGGTCGCGGTGAGCAGCGGAAAGTCTCCGGCGCCCTGCGCCTTTCTGTCACTGATCGCTCCGCTGTAGAGGGAGGCTGGCGTGACCTCATCGACCAGCTCAAAACTATCGCCGGGATGGTGCTGTCCACACCGCCGGAGCAGCTCGATAATTTGCCTGTCCTTTCGCAGGACGAGCCGGATGGCGCCGTGCGTTACGCGCTCGCGTTCCCTGTTGCCGACGGAGCCTGCGAACCGCAATTGGTGTTGGGCGATGGGAAGTTGGTGTTGGCTACGGATCGCGCCGCTGCCGACGCCCTGAGTAGGGATTCCGGCTCCGGCGAACCCTTTTGCGGCGCTGTATTCGCCTTGAATGTGGGTGAATTGCTCCACATAAGCGACGAATGCAATAACGCCACAGGAAAAGGCAAATCAGCCGGGAGAATTGGCGGGCAAGTCACTGTGCAAGATGGCATGCTGCTCATCAAAATGCAAGTCATCGATAAGTGATGCCAGGGCCTTTCCGCAGAGATTAGGAGGGCAGCAGACGCACAGTACGGTCGGCCCGGGGCAGGGTGATGGTTACAGTGGTGCCCAACCCCTCTCGGGAGGTGATGCTGAGCGTGCCGCCGTGCTCGCGGATGATATGGCGCACAATGAGCAGCCCCAGCCCATGCCCCTTTTTCTTGGTGGAGCGGAAAGGTTCGTACATACTGCCCATCACCTCGTGCGAGATGCCCGAGCCGTTATCACCAATGATGATGCCGATATCGGAGTCATTGTATGAGGTGCGGATTGAGATGCCGCCGCTGGTGCCGGGCAGCGACTGCAACGCGTTTCGGATGAGGTTGTAGAGTGCGCGGAAAAGCTGATCAGCATCCGCATTGATTTCCGGGAGATCATCCGGCAGTTCGCTTTGGATGGACACCCCGCGCTCTGCAACCTCCGGCGCCAGTACGCGAAGCACGTGTGCGATTACGTCATTCACCTGCGCCTTGGTGCGCACGGGTGTGGAAGGTCGCATAGATTCCAGAAATTGGTGCAGCAGGGTATCCAGGCGCTGCGTTTCCTGCAGTGAGTCATCCACCAATTCGCTCAGAGCGAGCCGGTTTTTTGCATCCAGTTTTTCGAGTTTATCCAATTTTCTCTTCAGGAGCTGCAGGGTGAGTCCGAGCGAATTAAGAGGATTGCCGATTTCATGTGCCACGGCAGAACTCAGAAAGGTAAGCAGGTTGAATTGTTCGGCCTCGGCGTTTTCTTCTCGGCGCTCCTGCGCTTCGGTATCATCCCGCACGAGCAGCAGATACTCTTGCTCCCCTGCGAGTGGGGAAATGAAGAAGTTGTAGTGCCTGCTGGTCGGGTAATTCACATGCACATCGCGTACAATAGCCGCCTTACTCGCCTGCAACTCTTGCCAGCTGCACGTGCCGCTCACCAAACGCTCGAAAGGTTCGCGCAGCAGCTCACGCATTGAGTGGTTGTAGATGCTGCACGCGGCCTTGTTCGCAAAACGAGCCTTACCATCTGAGGAGAAGAGAATGAGTCCGTCGCGCAGTGCGTCAAATACTTCCTGCAACAGCCCTTTTTCCGTGGCAAGTCGTGTGAAAAGTCGGCGCACGTCGTCCGCTCCGAAGTTGTCGAGTCGTGTGGCAATTTTTTCGATCGTATCGCGTTTCATAAGTTGAGCAAAACTTCGCGAAAATCTATGGGAATCTCTGCACAGGCCACACGATTGGCCCACTCCAGTGGCGTGCTCCGCCCATCGACAAGCAATGTCGGGGTTGTCTCCGTCGGCAGGGCGTGCAGGCGCAAAGTGAAGCAGGGACGCTGCGGGCGGTACTGCCCGGTGCGGCGGTGGGTGAGAAAGAGTCGGTTCTTTTCAGTGCGGCAAGTGAAGGTGTGCAGCAGGTAGGCTCCATAGCGGTGTGCCAACCCATCGCCCTCATCTTCGTAGAGCATACTGAGTTCCTCTACGTCGGGGGCGAACCACAGATCCAAGCTGCAGGGGGGAGAGGGTAATTCGCCAACGTACTGCTGCACCGGCCAACGCGGCACTATTTTGCCGCCTCGTACAAACACAGGTATGTGTTCATCCGGCGTGGGCACTGTGGTCTCGCCATCCGCAGTGGGAGCAGGGCTATCATCCCACAGGGAAAACCATTTGCCAGGGGGCATGTATAAGCTGCGCTCTTCCTGCCCGGGGTGGTGCACGGGGATCACGTACAGTGCGTCTCCCAGGAAAAACTCACTGCTGCGCCAGTAGGTATCCGGATTCTCCGGGAACATGAGTGCGAGTGAGCGAATAATGGGTGTGCCTGCTGTTGAATAGCGGTAGAAACAGGTGTAGAAGTACGGCAGCAGACGGTATCTTTCCTCGATGGCACGCCTCACGATGTCCTCCGTCTTTTTATCGAAGCACCAGGGCTCTTGTCCCCCGAACTCCCCGTTATTATGATTGCGGAAAAAGACATGGAAGGCGGCCATCTGCATCCACCGGCGGAAAAGTTCCGGTGTGGGTCGCCCCAGGAAACCACCCGTGTCCGCACCGCAGAAAGAGACTCCGCTGGAAGAAAGGCGCTGGACCATGAGGTTGGCCATTTTCAGATTTTCCCAGTCTGAGTAGTTGTCCCCCGTCCACGTGGCGGCCCACCTTTGCAAGCCCGCAAAGCCTGAACGAGTGAGCACGAAGGGGCGTCTTTCCGGCGCGCTCTTTTCCATCCCGAGTCGCGTGGCCTGTGCCATACACTGGCCGTAAACGTTGTGGGCTTTCAGGTGCGAGCAGGCAAATCCATCGTACGCGTGCCGCGTGTCATCCGGGAAGGTTTTATCCGGGAAAATCACCGGCTCGTTCATATCCGTCCAAATTCCCCGCACGCCGTATTCGCCTACTTCGCGATGAAAGAGATCTGCCCACCAGATCCGCGTGGTTGGGCTTGTGAAGTCCGGAAAGGTGCATAGCCCCGGCCACACCTCTGCCTCCAGCAGGGCGCCATCGTGCCGTCTGCAAAAGACGTTCTTTTCAAATCCACTGCGCCACACGTAATTATCCGGATTAATTTTGATGCCGGGATCTACGATGGTGACTACTTTGAACCCTTGCTCGCCGAGGCGGCGAATCATGCCGGGGGGATCCGGGAAGCGCTCGCGATCCCAAGTGAGGCTTTGATAGCGCTTCATGTGGTGGATGTCCAGATGGATAGCATCGCAGGGGATGCGTCGGGAGCGCAGCTCACGCGCTACATCGGCTACATTGGCTTCCGGATAATAACTCCACTTGCTCTGGTGGTAACCCAGCGCCCAGAGCGGCGGCAGAGGAGCCAACCCGGTGAGCTTTGTGTACATTTGCACGGTGTCCAAAGCATCCTCCCCGCAAATGAAATAGTAATCCATCACCCCGCCATCCGCACCGAAGAGCAGGCGATCCTTGCGCTCTCTGCCAAAATCGAAGTAAGAGCGCATGGTGTTGTCGAAAAAGATGCCGTACTGCGTGCCCTGGTTCAGGCACAGGAAAAAGGGGATATTCTTATACAGCGGGTCGCTTTCCGGCGTGAACTTGTAGTGATCCGCCCCCCACATTTCAAAGCGCATTCCTCGCATATTCAGGGCGCAGGGCTTATCCCCTAGGCCAAAGAAATGCGCTTCCTCCGGCATTTGCTTAAGTACCCACACCAGCTCATCGCCAGTTCGATCCTGGGTGCGATGTCCCATCCCCTCCGCGTCAGCGCACAGCAGTCTGCCCCCCGCATTTTCGTAGAATTCAAGCCCGCCGTCACTCTTGCGAATTTTCAGAGAAATACGCCCGGCGCGCAGGTTGAAAGCATCTTCTTGCTCGCTTTCCTCGATGTCAACCCTGCTTGGTCGGTATTCCGGACTCACTCCGTAACTCGGTATATTCTCGAATACCACACCTGTCACGTAGCGACACCGCACCACTCCATTTTCCGGGAACGAGAGGCGCAGACGCGCCGCCGGGAGCTCCAGCTCCAGCGTCCTCTCATCAATCCATTCGTATGACAAATTCATCCCCTGATCGCAGATGCCCTCAAAGCAGGTCGCCTAGCCGGGAGGCCACTGCATGCTACGTCCGCCGAGTATGTGAATGTGCAGATGCGGCACGGTTTGCCCGCCGTCCGAACCGGTGTTAAGCACCGTGCGGAAGCCACTTTCCGCAATGCCCTCCGCCTGCGCTATTTCACGCACCTTGAACATCAGGTGCGCCAGCAGATCTGCGTCTTCCGCCTTAGCCTCGGCTATGTTCGGTATAGGCTTGCGCGGCACCAGCAACACGTGCACTGGCGCCGCTGGCGATATATCACGGAATGCCACGCACAACTCATCCTCATAGACAATCTGTGCCGGGATCTCTTTGTCGGCGATCTTCTGAAAAAGAGTTTTTTCCATTGCGCTCTTGTTTTACCATGCCTGAAGCATGCTTGCAACTCAATTCTGCGTCCCGTTTCACACGTGTCCCAATAAAATCTTCTCTGGGTTCATTCAAACCATTCCTCATGCGTTTCCCATGGATGAAGAAGGTAAGTCAGCAGGAAGCTCAAACCATTGATGATTGAGCAAAGCCGTGAAAGCCCCCGAGGGCTCGGAGAGGGATTGGACAAAAGCACAGCTTTTGCCCGAAGGGCGAAAGCGACCGACGGCCGTAAGGTCGATTAGCCAAAAGCGTCAGCTTTTGCCCCGCAGGGGTGCGGAGTCGTGAGGCGACTCCGAAGCAACCGCCGATGGGGTGGCGCTGAGTCAACCCGACATAGTCTCACACAGAAGACTTTCCCTCCATCAATGCACCTCGTCTTCGAAAATTCCGCTTTACTTTTGTTTCGCAGGAACGCGCGTAGCGTGCTAGCATTCAAATCGTAAATCGTAAATCGTAAACGGTTAATTTGAGGTGTTAAAATACGGGGGACTGCGATAGAATAACCGCAGTTGCGGAAGAAGGGA
>CANQSS010000081.1 GCA_947626545.1 uncultured Akkermansia sp.
GGCAGGGTCAAACCGGCGCCCACTTCGATACCGATCTTGCCGACCTCGGCGCTCTCGACCTCCTGAGTAGGTCCGCCCTGGAGCAGCGCATTGTTGGCCTTACCCGTGTTGTCGCCGACATCAGCCTTGGCCAGCAAGCGTGCCTCGAACACCGACGAGCGGCCGAACACGTTCTCGTGGATGGCGGACTGCAAGCGCGTGCCCAAACCGAAGGTCAGCACATCGGCGCTCACCTCATCCACACGCAGACCCGCATCGCTGCTCGTCTCGTTGTAGCCATTCACCTTGGAGTGGCGGTACTGCACGTTGAACATCGGTTGGAGCGCCACGGTGCCCTTCTCATTGAGCATACGGGTGTACGCCACCTCGTACATGAGACCGGCCGCGTAGCCGTCCGTCTCGCCGTGCGTCTTGTACAACCCGCTCACCGTACGATCCAGCGAGATATCCGACAGGCCGACCGTCGCCACGAAGGTGTGGCTCCAGGCTCCGTCCTGCGTCCTCACGAATCCGCTGAGGTAGGTCAAGTCCACATCGCCCTTGCCGGAATCAGCTCCGGAGGTCTTCAGGTCGTTGTACATCGCCGTGAGGGCCATGCCGACGGTCGTGTTGGAGGTGACCTCCATGCTGCCGCCGAGCGTGCCGCCCCAGCCGTTGAGCGTGTATCCCGGTGCCCAGCCGTCCGCGTCCACCTTGTGGTAGCCGCTCTCAGCGTTGATCCAGGCGTGCAAGCTCTTCGCACCCGGCTCCGCATTCACCTTCGCATCTCCCAGCATGGTGGAGCGATTGCGCATGCTCTCCAACTGACGCTTCACATCCTGCATGCTGGCCGATCCCAGTGTCGCCACCGAGCTGCCTGCCACCGCCGCGTACATCCTCTGCACGTCGTTGTCGCTCATGTTCGCAGCCAGCGGGTTGACGAGGCCGAGCGCCGCAAGCATGTCGAGGGTTGCCTGATCATACTCCTTGTACTTCTCATACGTAGCCAGAGTGTTGAGCACGCTCGCCAGGGCCCCGCTCTGACCCGCCTCGCTGTTGACGTAGGCGTACACTGGGCTGTTCGGATCCGTCGCTTCCCAGATCAGGTTCGCTCCGGCGCGCACGTTCTTGTGCATACCATCCTTGACGTACGTGTTCTGATCCTGCTTATCCATGTGGACATACCATTGCGGCCCATCTTCACCCATCCGCCGCTCCAGCCTGCCGTTCTTGTAGTGCGCCGCAGCCAGTCCGGAGAAGTCCACGTTGAGCGCCTCGTTGAGCGCGTCCTCGTCAAGATCTCCCTCCATTCCGGTGAAGGTCAACCCACCGAGGTTCACGCCCTGCTCAGGTTTCGCTCCGGTGATATCGACGATCAGTTGTCCCTTCGTCTTCCCGTCACCTTGAGCACCGCCCACCTTCACGTTGCCGCTCGTCCTGTTCTCGCCGGTCTCCTGGTTGCCCTTGAGCGAAAGCGTACCGCCGGCCGCCAGTTCGATGTTGCCGAAGTCCATCGTGTTGCCCTCCTCGATCTTGTCCGAGTTGAGCCCGAGCACGCCGCCCTTCTTGACGCCGAGGTTCCACAAATCTCCCGGATCATCCGGATCGGTCGTCGCGTGGTCGGTCGTCACGTTGTCCAGCGTCAGCCTGCCTTCCTCACCCACGGTGAGTTGAGCGCCGCCCTTCTCGCCTTCCTTGCCTGCCAGCGTGCCGCTGAAGGTGCCCTCGCCGTTGACGGTGAGTTTGTCGTCCGTGGCGCCTTCCAGCGTGCCCTTGCCGGAGAGTCCGCCGACTTGGTTGTCGCTGTTATTCAGTGCCAGGTTGCCGCCTTCATTCACTTTCAGGTCGCCCGTGATATCCAGGGACTTCGCGTCCTTGGCTGCCTCCTCCGTGAGTTCCTTGAGGGTCAGCTTGCCTTCCTCACCCACGGTGATGTTGCCATCGCCGGTGATGGAGGAGCCATCGCCCACGGTCAGCTTGCTGCCGGTCGTTTCTGCTTCATCGATCACCTCACCGTTCTCATCCTTGACTGCCGGCTTCGTCGTGCGGTTGCCGCTCAGGGTGATGTCGCTGTCCTTCACGGTCGCGCCATTCTCCACGGTCATGTCCGCACCGTCCTTCACCGTCAGGTCCACGCCATTCACGCCGGCGTTCTTGCCGTCCAGTGTCAGGCCGGATCCGGTGTAGGCGCCGGTTCCCTTGCCTTCCTCACCCTTAACCTCCGTCTTGCCGCCGACCACGAGCTTGCCGCCGACCACGTTGCCTTCCTCATCCTTGTCGTCGCCCGCCTTGAAGGTGGTGTCGTGCAGCGTCGTGGTGCCTCCCTCCTTGGCGGAGTTATTGAGGGTGAAGTCGCTGCCCTTGCCCAGGGTGATGTCGCCGCCCTGTCCGCCGTTGCCCTTCATGTCCGTTCCGGCCTCCACGATGTCGTTCACCGTGATGTCGGCGTCGTTGGTGAGGGTCAGTCCGGTGTTGTCCACCGTCGACTCACCCGGCGTCTGCTCATTGTACCCGAAGGTGAGCGAGCCGAGCTTGTTGCCTCCGGAAGCATTGCCCTGCACGGTGATGCCGCCGTCCTTCAGCTCGAGGTCGCCCTTCACATTGATGCCGCCCTTCTTGGTGCTCGCGCTGCCCAGCGTGAGTTGACCGTCTCCCGTCTTGTCGAAGTCCACGGTATCCTTCGTGCTCTTGATCGTGCCTTCGAAGGTGGTGTCCTGTCCCTTCACGCCGAAGCCGTCCGTTCCATCGGTCGTCACGGTGTGTTTCTCACCGTCCTGCTCCTGCACCTGCCCGTCTCCGTACCCGGTCTCGTCTGTGATATCAGCCGTCGCGTTGTTCAGGTCAACGGTGACGTGGTCGAGTTCGCTTCCTTCCGCCGCCTTGCGCTCATCCTTGACTTCCAGCTCCGAGCCTTCCAACCCGACGAGGTTGTTCAGGGTGACGTCCTTCTCAGTGGTCTCCTTGCCGAAGGTCAGCGTCAGCTTCGTGTTCTCATCCACAACCACGGCCTGGGAGTCCTCCAGAGCTTGGCTGTTTTCTCCCACGGTGACGTCATGAGCGCGTCCGGCCTGTCCGCCGTCGAGCACGAGGTAGACGTCCTTAGACGTTCCGGTCAGGCCGATGTTGCCGTCCGTTCCGTCTCCCGTGAGCATGTAGCCGAGTGTGGAGAGCAGGGTGATGTTCTCGCCGTTCAGCAGGCTCAGGTCGCCGTTGAGCTTGTCGAGCTCGGTGAGCTTGCCGTTGTCCACGATGTGCATCCAGTAGGTGCCCTTCTCTTCCGAGGTTCCGGTCAGCACGTCCTTCAGCGCGGTGTTGGTGATATCCACGGTCAGGCTGTCCTTCGCGATCTTCAGGCTGTGCTCCTCTCCGTCATCCGCGAAGCTGATGAGCGCCTCTCCATCGTCCTGGCTCAGTGTCAGGCTGTTGCCGTCGAGGACGAGCTTAACCGGGCGCGTGGAGGAGGTGTCGATGTTGCCTCCCACGTTGACGAGGTGTCCGCCCGTTGTGCCGGTGATGGTGATGTTCTTGAGCAAGGTGCCTGCCGTGCCGCCGAGGTCCACCGTGCCCGCGGCATCCACCACGATGCTGGCGCTGCCCTTGTCGGTGATGCCGTTGGTCAGCGTGCCTTCCACCAGGGTAAAGGTGCCGCTCTTCAGCTCGCTGCCTGCCCAAGTGGCGCCCGTGCCGTTCAGTTCGAAGTTGCCCTTCAGGCTTCCCGTCGCGGTGTTCGCCGCTCTCAGGATGACCTTTCCACTGCCATTATTGACCAGTGAGAGCGCGTTGCCCAGCGTGTCGTCGCCGATGCTGCCGGCCAGGGTGATGGCGCTGTCCTTCTCGGTCTTCACGGTGATGGTGCCCATACCTGCCAGCTTGGCGTTGATGACGCTCTCCTCTCCCGTGTGGGTCAGTGTCCAGGTCGAGTCAGATGTCTCGACTCCCGCCGTCGCCATGCCCGCTACGATGGTGCCTTCAAATCCGCTCAGGTCGCCCGTCAAGCTGTGGTGGAAGGCTGCCTCGCCCTCTCCTGCCGCGTTGGCCAGGATGCCCGTGCCGGTGATGCTGCCCACCGCGGTGATGTCGATCTTCGCGTTCGGGTCGCTGCCTTCGCTCGCCAGTGCCGCGCCGCCCATCAGGTTCGTGCCCTTCACGTCGATGCTCGCGACCTTGACTGCGGTGTTCGCGGCTCCCGCCTCAAACACGAAGCTGCGTCCGCCCAGCACGAGGTTCGTCTCCTCGCCGCCCAGGGCTTTGCCGTCCGTGAGTGTGACGATGCCGTTATTCGCACTGCTCGCGATTTCGAGGGTGCCGGCAAATCCGCCGTTGTTGCCCGTCAGAGTGTAGGTGGCGTTGTCGCTCTCATCGCCCACGACGACGTGTGCCGCGACGTTCTCTTCGCCGAAGAGTGTTGTCAGGGCTGCCTGCTTGTCTTCGTTGAGCTCCTTGAGGCTCACGCTTGCCAGCGTGCCGATCTTCACTGTGCCGTCTGTGGCATGCACGCGGAAGGTGCCGCCGTCCGTGACGGTGATGCCGCCGCCGAATTCGTAGGTCTTACCTGCCGTGCCGTGGATGGAGTATTCGAGTTCGCCTTCCACGACGTCGATGCTGCCCGCATAGGTCACCGGGGTCTCGTCCGCTCCGTCTTCGCTCCACTCCATCAGCATGCTGTAGCGTCCGCTCTTCTCGATGCCGTTGTTCAGGGCCTGGAAGACGATGTGGTTGGCCTGCTGCGCGTCGGAACGCTTGACTTCGGCGCTGCCCAGCTTGAAGTTCCGGTTCGGCGTCGTGTAGGAGGTTCCCGTTCCGGGTTGAGCGGTCTCATCGTCCACGGCTGCCACCATGGGCTGCGCTGCCGCCGCCTCAAAGTACTCTTCGTAGGTTTGGCCGACTTGGATCGTGAGTTTCGTGCCTTCCGTGAGCGTGACGTTGTCGCCGTTCTCCATGTAGAGTCCGCCGTCCGCCTTCTCGCCGATGGTCAGGCTGCTGCCTTCGCCGTTCAGTTCGATGGCGGAGTCGTTCACGGCCTGCTCATGCGATACGGTCAGCTCGCCTTCCACGACGAACTTGTCGACGTTCTCGGTGGCGACTTTCAGGTCAAGCGAGGCGCCTTTCTTCACGGTGACGTCGTGGTCGATGGCTTCGTTCTCCGTGTTCAGGGCGATGTCGCCTTCGCCGGCGAAGCTGTACTCGCCGCTCTCCACTTCGATGGCTCCCGGTGTGACGGTGCCGTTGACGGTCACTTCACCCGCGCCTTCTGCCGTGAAGTGCACGACAGGCGCTTCGTTCGGTGTGGTTTCGCCGATGACTTCTCCGTTGCTGCCTTCCTCCCAGTTGTCGTTTTGATGTCTCTTATCGACTCCGTTCCAGGTCATGCCCGCGCTTCCTTCCTGCCCGTTGCCGTTCCAGTACAGGGCGTTCTGGTCGCGATACTGCAGATCCAGGATCAGGTTGCCGTCCTCGAAGTAGAGCTGCGAGTTGAACTTCATGGTGGGTTCTCCGTCGGTGAGCACGGCGTTGAGCGCCTTGTTCAGGGCGTCCAGCGCGGCGATGCTGTCGCCGAAGTACTCCGTGATGCTCTTCTCGACGTTCAGTCCGCTCGCCAGGTAGTACCTGCCTGCAAAGGCTTCGGCTGCCTCCTGGTTCTTGACGTCCCCGATGCTCACATCCAATCCCAGTTTGCCCGTCGGGCTCAGCTTGATGCTGCCGCCTTCCGTGGCCTGCAGTTTAGCGTCTTCCGCCGTGCTGAGGCTACCGGCCGTCAGAGCGCCGAGTTTGAGTTCGCCCGTCAGGGTCAGCTCTCCGCTGGTGACGAGTTTGCCCTTGCTGACGTCCACGGTTCCGATGTCGCCGCCGCCAATGCTGTGCTCGCCGGTGACGTTCAGGGTTCCGGCGGTCACTGTGCCCGCGAAGTGGCTGCCCTTCTCACCGGTCCCGGTCAGGTTCAGGGTGCTGCCCACGGCGTTGAGTGTGCCATTTCCGCTCAGGGTTTCGACGTTCATGGCGCCCGTCCAGGCGAGCGTGCCATTCGCGGTCAGTTCCCTTACGGTGGTGTTGTCGGCCAGGTTCAGGGTGCCGTTCTCGCCCACGTTGGCAGATGCCAGGGTTTGTCCGGTCTTGCTGAGTGTCTGTGTGCCGCCGGTGACGGTCAGGTTCGTGCCCGATGCCAGCGTGCCGTCGTAGGTCGCTTCGCCGCCGGTGATGGTGACGTTGCCGCCCAAGCTGCCCGTGCCGTTCACTCCCGCGACGCTCAGTCCGTCGCCGGTGGTCTTCACGTTAGCATCGTTCATGGTCAGCGCGCCTGCCGCACCGCTCAGGTTCAGCGTGCCTTCCGCGGTCAGATCGCCGTCGCCGCTCAGGGTGGCGGTCAAGCTCTTGCCCTTGCTGCTGGCCAGCGTGTTGCCCTCGCCCGTCACCGTCAGATCGCTCTTCAGCGTGCCGTTCGCTGTCAGGCTGCCGCCGTCCAGGGTGATGGCGCCTTCGTAGCTGTCGATCGCGCTGCCCACGCTCATCGCGTCTGTCAGGGTCAGGGCGCCCGCGCCGCTCAGTGCTCCCTCCACGGTGGTGTTCACGCCGAAGGTGGCGTCGTTGTCCAGCGTCAGGCTCTTCACCGTCAGGCTGTCACCCTCATCGCCGCTGAAGCTGTAGCCCTCCGCTGTCACGCTCATCGCGCCCGCCGTGATGGCTCCGTCCACCTGCACGGCCTTGTTAGCCGTGTCGTCGATCTCGCCGAACTTCACGTTGCTTCCTTTCGCGAAGCCGGTCTCGTGTCCCTGCGTGCCGCCGGTCCAGTCGTTGTGGTCGTTCATATCCCACACGCCATCCTGTCCTGCCCAGGTCAGCACCTCCATGAGTTCGTAGTGCAGTTTGCCGTCCTCTCCCAGCCACAGGTCGTAGCTGTCAGGCGCCATCTCGGGCTTAGTCAAGAATCCGATGCTGTCGATCCAATCTGCCTTGAATCCTCCGCCGAAGAGCTGCTTGCCATCCAGCGTGCTCATTTCAAACCCGGTCAGGTCGATGGTGAGCTTGCCGTTCCCGGCGTTCAGGTCGCTCAGCGTGAGCTGCGTCAGCCCGCTCTCCGTGCTTCCCACCTTGATGGTGGCATTGCCGTCCAGACTCACCGCGCCCAAGCTCGCGCTATCCAACGCGCCCAGGTCGAGGTTCGCCTTGTCCGCCAGGCTCAGGCTCGTCAGCCCGCCGTTCATCGCGGTGATGCTCGTTCTGCCCGCCAGTGCCAGCGCGCCGTTGTTCGCGTTCAGCGTGCTGATCGTGCCGCCTGCGCCCAAGGTCACCTTGCCCTCGCCGAGGGTCAGGGTCTTGCCGCCAAAGGCCTTGTTCAGCGTGACATTGCCGATTCCGGTGGTCAGGTTGCTGTTGATGGTCACGTCGCTCGTCACTGCGTCTGTATTCGCCAGCGTCAGCGTACCTGCGCCGCTCACCGTGCCCTTACCTTCCAGACCGGTGGCGCTCATGGTGCCGTTCTCGCCCAGGTTCAGGCTGTCGTTCACCGCCAGCGTGCCGACGCTCGCGGCCGCGCCGTTGTAGGTGAAGGTGCCCACGGTCAGTCCGTCGGTCGTCAGCGCGCCGCTGTACTCACCGCCGTTCACGGTAAGGCTATCTGCGGTCACCTCCGTCTCAGCATTGGTGCCATTCAAGCTCGCCAGTGTGGCTTCGCCTAGGCTCAGCGTGCCGGAAGTCATTGTGACAGCCGTCTGATCGCCCGTCAGCTCGTTCACCGTCAGGGTTGCATCCGCTGCACCGCTCACGGTCAGGGCGCTGCCGTTGAACTCACCCTTCAGCGTGGCATCCTTACCCGTCCAGGTCAGGTTGCTGCTGATGCTCGTCTGCACGTCGCTCAGCTCGGTCTCGCCGTTCGCCAGCGTCAGCGTGCCCGCGCCGCTCACTGTCCCCTTGCCGCTCAGCGTGCTCGCCATCAGGCTGTCAGCCACGGTCAGCGTGCCGCTCTGCACATCCAGGCTGCCGATGGCGCCGCTCGCGCTCACCGCACCCGTCGTTGCCAGCGTGCCGTTGCCGCTCAAGCCGCTCACCGTGCCGCTACCCATGTTCAGGGTGCCGTTCACGCTCGCCTCACTCACGGTGCCGTCCGCTACCGTCAGCTCGCCGTTCACCGTCGCGCTCGTGATGGTCACATCGCTACCCGTGAAGCTCTGGCTCTTCTGCTCGCCAACCGTGATGGTCAGATCCGTCACCGTGCCGCCGAAGCTGCCCTTGCCGGTCACGGTCACATCGCCGCTCAGCGTACCGCTGCCGTTCACGCCCGCCGCGCTCAGGCTCTTGCCCGTCACGGTGGCATCGCTCATGCTCAGCGCGCCCGCCTCGCCGCTCAGGTTCAGCGTGCCTTCCGCCGTCAGCGCGCCCGCGCCGTTCAACTTAGCCGTCAAGCCGTTGCCCGTGCCGTTCAGCGTACCCGTGCCGCTCACTGCCTTCGCCGTGCCGCTCGCGTTCAGCGTACCCTTGTTCAGGGTGATGGTGCCTTCGTAGCTGTCAAGTGCGCCGGTCACGCTCATCGTGCCGTTCAGCGTCAGGTCGCCCTCGCCCGTCAGCTCTCCGGTCACCGTGGTGTTCACGCCGAAGGTCGCACCGGAATCCAGCGTCAGCTTATCGACTGTCAGGCTCTCGTTGTTTCCTGTCCTTCCGGTGAACGTGTAGCCCCCGGCTGTCACGCTCATCTCGCCCGCCGTGATGCTATCGACGATCTTCACGTCCTTGTTGGTCTCCGCATCCGCGCCGAAGGTCACGTCATCGCCGGTCCTGAAGGTCGTTGTGCTGTGCTGCTTCCCGGTCTTATCGCTGATATCCCAATCCAAGTCACCGCCGCCGGCTTCCCATGTGTTGGTCGTGCCGTTCCAGCTCAGCGGCGAATCCAGCTCTGCGTAGGTCAGGGAGCCATCGTTGTTCAGGGACAGGGCGTGACGATCGGTGATCGTGGTGCCTGTCAGCTCGATGTTCTTGTGCCAATCTGCGCTAGTCTCATCAACCAAGGCACCGGAGAACAGCTGCTTGCCGTCCAGATCCTCCATGCGGAGTCCCGTCAGGTCGATCTTCA
>CANQSS010000082.1 GCA_947626545.1 uncultured Akkermansia sp.
CAACGAATTAGAGCATAAATGAACCTCTTGTCTCCTTCCTTAAAATGAATCCAATTTTCTAATGCGTTTGCCCTGGTGTTTAGCGCAGGGCAAACGCATTAGAAAATGCGTTTGCCTATGTACGATGTACAACACGCCCGACGGCCCCAAGCAGCCGCGGGGCGGCTGCTCATGTACGATGTGCGATTTTCGATGTACGATTTGCAAATAATGCGCAGCGGAGCTGCGGGTGGCGAGCAGGCAACGCGCATGCGTTGCCCCGACAGGGGTGAAAACTGCCGGCGGCTGTAAGCCAGTTTGGCCAAAAGCATTGGCTTTTGCCCCGCAGGGGTGAGGAGTCGTGGGGCGACTCCGAAGCAACTGGCAGGGTGGTGCAGTGAGTCAATTTGGGAAGTGAGCTCCGGCAGCGACCCGCCCGAATCGCAAGTCATCTCCATTCTGTGGAATCATCTTATGTTGACCGGCTTCCCATCCACCCCATAGTAGCTCTCCGAAGTCTTATTCCCGCATTCATCATACGTCCTCTCAACTCGAGCATAGTCCTCCCTACACAAACACGGCTTGTCATCCACTCCATAGTAGCTCTCCGAAATCTTATTCCCTCGTTCATCATACGTCATCTCAACTCGAGCATAGCCATACTTAGGCACGCACGGCTTGCCATCCATCCCATAATAACTCCGTGAGGTCTCATTCCCGCGCTCATCGTACGTCCGCTCAAGGCGAGCGTAGTCACCATCAAGCATGCACGGCTTGCCATCCGGCCCATAGTAGCTCTCCGAAATCTTATTCCCTCGTTCATCATGCGTCATCTCACGTCGGGCACAGCCGTA
Organism: uncultured Akkermansia sp.; assembly: GCA_947626545.1. GTDB lineage: Bacteria > Verrucomicrobiota > Verrucomicrobiia > Verrucomicrobiales > Akkermansiaceae > Akkermansia. The sequence goes on from CANQSS010000082.1 coordinate 834, forward strand.
CTTAGGCACGCACGGCTTCCCATCCACCCCATAGTGGCTCTCCGAAGTCCTATTCCCGCGCTCATCGTACGTCATCTCCACTCGTGCGAAGCTCTCCCACCCAAACAGGGCTTGCCATCCACTCCATAGTAGTTCACCGATGTCTGCTTTCCGCGCTCATCGTACGTCCTCTCAACTCGTGCGAAGCCCCCCCAACGCAAGCAGAGCTTGCCATCCACCCCATAGTAGCTCTCCGAAATCTCATTCCCTCGTTCATCGTACTTCTTCTCAACTCGTGCGAAGCTCCCCCCACCCAAGCAGAGCTTGCCATCCACTCCATAGTAGTTCACCGAGGTCTGCTTTCCGCGCTCATCGTACGTCCTCTCAACTCGTGCGAAGCCCTCTTTACGCAAGCACGGCTTGCCATCCACCCCATAGCAGCTCTGCGAGGTTTCATTTCCGCGTTCATCGTACATCCTCTCAAGGCGAGCAAAGCCATACCTGCATAGGCACGGCTCGCCATCCGCTCCATAGAAACTCTTCGAAGTCATATTCCCGCGTTCATCGTACGTCCACTCAAGGCGAGCATAGTAACCATCAAGCACGCACGGCTTGCCATCCGGCCCATAGTAGCTCTCCGAAGTCATGTTTCCTCGTTCATCGTACATGCTTTCGATGCGAGCATAGCCATACCTGCATGCGCATGGCTTCCCATCCGGTCCGTAGTAGCTCTCCGAGGTCAGATTCCCGCGTTCATCATACGTCCACCCAACTCGGGCATAGCCATCTTTACGCACGCACGGCTTTCCATCCGGCCCGTAGTAGCTCTTCGAAGTCGTAGGCTTCCCGTCCACCCCATAGTGGCTCTCCGAAGTCCTATTCCCGCGCTCATCGTACGTCATCTCAACTCGAGCGAAGCCCTCCACACGCAAGCACGGCTTGCCATCCACTCCATAGTAGCTCTCCGAAATCTTATTCCCTCGTTCATCATGCGTCATCTCAACTCGAGCGAAGCCTACCCCACCCAAGCAGGGCTTGCCATCCGGCCCATAGTAGCTCTTCGAAGTCGTATTCCCGCATTCATCATACGTCCACTCAACGCGGGCATAGCCATCCTTAAGCACGCACGGCTTCCCGTTCAACCCATAGTAGCTCTCCGAGGTCATATTCCCGCATTCATCATACGTCCACTCAACGCGGGCATAGCCATCCCTACACAGACACTGCTTCCCGTCCGGCCCATAGTAGCTCTCCGAGGTCTTATTCCCACGCTTATCGTACGCCCTCTCAACTCGGGCATAGCCCTTCTTGAGCGTGAACGGCTTCCCGTTCAACCCATAGTAGCTCTCCGAGGTCATATTCCCGCGCTCATCATACGTCCTCTCAAGGCGAGCATAGCCATCCCTACGCACGCACGGCCTGACATCCACTCCATAACGTCTCACCTGAACAAGATTCTCCCCCTCCCACGTAAATTCACGGTATGAGCACCCATTCGCTCCACACGACCTCTGTTTCCCTTCCTCATCCGCAAAGAACTCTTCCTTCACGATCTTGCCTTCTGCGCCATACGTGTACACCCTCTTCATGATTCCTTCCTCATTGGTCATGGCTTTCCCTCTCTCGTCAATATACGTCATGGAAAGCACACGCCCATCCGCCTCTCGTTCATAACGACGTCCCCACACGCCCTCTGCGTTTCGCACGGGGGATCCGTACCCATTCCGGAACATCTCTTCGATCACAGCTCCTCGTGCGTCTCTCTTCACCTCATAGCGTTCCACGTCCCTGTTCTCCGGACGGACGGCATTCCCGAAGGAATCGTCCCAATCGAGAGAAAAAGAGGATCCGCCGATGCGTCCCGTGCCTCTTATTCCCCCTTTATCCCCTTCTTCCGGCTTTGAGAACACAATGGCAGACGGGTACACCGTACGTACCTGCACGACCTTCCCATGCAAGTCCTCATAGGTCTGCTTCTCAATGCGTCCATTCTCCGCATACGTCAACTTAATGGATGCCGGTCTCTCCTCCTGCCCGGGGAGTTCCCTATTGACACGCGGATAACCTGCCGAGTTGAGTGACTCCACCTGCCTCAATTGACCACGCTGCCGTCTGAAGCGATAATGAACATCCCTCTGTGCAATCTGTTCCTTCGTGAGTTCCTTCCCAATCCCCTGGGGGATGTTGTTGAACTCCACGTAATCCGCGTAATAACTGTAGTGCGGCACATAATAATCCCAGCACCACACGCCCGCTGCCACCGCCAGCACGGCCGCTATACCGCCGAACTTATAATGCCTCTGCGTACTCATAGCTTTGGTTTGTGTATGTTGATTACTTCTTCTCTCTTTTACTGATTCTTCTCCGTCTCGATAAGCTCCCCTGCAGCGTTGTAATACCGCATCTCCTGCAACTCTCCCTCCGAATCGTAGGTCACCTCTATTCTGTGAAATCCTCCCACGTTGACCGGCTTCCCATCCAACCCATAGGAGCTCGCTGAGGTCATATTCCCGCGCTCATTGCACGTCTTCTCAATGCGTGCGTAGCCATCCTTATGCAAGCACGGGGTCTTGCCATCCAACCCATAGTAGCTCTGCGAAGTCGTATTCCCGCGCTCATCATACGTCCATTCAAGACGGGCATAGCCATCCTCAAGCAAACACGGCTTCCAATCCGGCCCATAGTAGCTCGCTGAGGTCATATTCCCGCGCTCGTTGTACGTCCATTCAACTCGGGCATAGCCGTCCTCAATCACACACGGTCTGCCATCCTCCCCATAGTAGCTCGCTGAGGTTATATTCCCTCGCTCGTTGTACGTCCACTCAACTCGGGCATAGCCATGAATGGACAAGCGCAACTTCCCGTCCAACCCATGGTAACTCTCCGAGGTCATATTACCACGTTCATCATACGTCATCTCAAGGCGGGCATAGCCCTTCTCAATCACGCACGGCTTGCCATCCAAGCCATAGTAGCTCTGCAAAGTCGTATTCCCACGCTCATCATACGTCCATTCAAGGCGGGCATAGCCATCCTCAAGCAAACACGGCTTACCATCCGCTCCATAGTAACTCTCCGAGGTCATATTCCCGCGTTCATTGTACGTACACTCAACTCGGGCATATCCATCCACAAGCTCGCACGGTTTGCCATCCGCTCCATAGTATTTCTCCGAAGTCATGTTTCCTCGCTCATCGTACATGCTTTCGGTGCGAGCCCAACCATACCTGCATGTGCATGGCTTTCCATCCTTCCCATAATAGTTCTCCGAAGTCGCATTCCCGCGTTCATCATACGTCATCTCAAGGCGGGCATAGCCATCCCTGCACAGACACGGCTTGCCATCCGGTCCATAGTAACTCTTCGAAGTCGTATTCCCGCGCTCATCGTACGTACTCTCAACCCGGGCATAACCATCCTCAAGCATGCATGGCTTCCCATCCACCCCATAGTAGCTCTGCGATGTTCGATTCCCGTGCTCATCGTACGTCCACTCAACTCGGGCATAACCATCCTCAAGCATGCACGGCTTCCCATCCAACCCATAGTAGCTCTGCGATGTCTGATTCCCGCGCTCATCGTACGTCCACTCAACTCGGGCATTGCCATCCTTATGCAAGCACGGCTTGCCATCCAACCCATAGTAGCTCTGCGATGTCCGATTCCCGCGTTTATCGTACGTACACTCAACTTGAGCATAGCCCTCCTTGATCAAGCACGGCTTCCCATCCAACCCATAGTAGCTCTGCGATGTCGTATTTCCGCGCTCATCGTACGTCCACTCAACTCGGGCATTGCCATCCTTATGCAAGCACGGCTTCCCATCCAACCCATAGTAGCTCTGCGATGTCCTATTTCCGCGTTCATCATACGTCCTCGCAACTCGGGCATAGCCCTCCCTACATGCGCACAGCTTCCCATCCAACCCATAGTAGCTCTCCGAAATCTGATTCCCGCGCTCATCATACGTGTTCTCAAAACGAGCATAGCCCTCCTCACATACACACGGCTTGCCATCCACCCCATAGCAGCTCGCCGAGGTCTGATTCCCGCGTTCATCATACATCCACTCGACGCTTGCATAACCTTCCTTATGCAAGCACAGCTTCTCATCTAGTCCATAATAGCTCACCCGAACAAGATTCCCTCCCTCCCACGTTAATTCGCGGTATGAGCACCCATTCGCTCCACACGCCCTCCGTTTCCCTTCCTCATCCGCAAAGAACTCTTCTTTCACCACCTCGCCCTCCGCGCTATATGTGTACACCCTCTTCATGATTCCTTCCTTATCGGTCATTGCTTTCCCCTTTTCGTCAATATACGTCATGGAAAGCATACGCCCATCCGCACCTCGCTCATAGCGACGTCCCCACACGCCTTCTACATTACACACAGGTGATGCGTACATATTCTGGAAGGTTTCCTCTATCACAGCTCCTCGCGCGTCTCTCTTCACTCCATAGCGTTCCACGTTCCTGTTCTTCTGACGGACGGCATTCCCAAAGGAATCCTCCCAACCGAGAGAAAAAGCGGCTCCGCCGATGCGTCCCGTGCCTCTTCGTCCCCCTTCATCCCCTTCTTCCGGCTTTGAGAACACAATGGCAGACGGGTACACCGTACGTATCTGCACGACATTCCCATGCAAGTCCTCATAGATCTGCTCCTCAATGCGCCCATTCTCCGCGTACGTCAACTTAATGGATGCCGGTCTCTCCTCCTGCCCGGGGAGAGTACTACTGACACGCGGATAACCTGCCGAGTTGAGTGACTCCACCTGCCTCAATTGACCACGCTGCCGTCTGAACCGGTAATGAATCTCCCTCTTCGCAATCTGTTCTTTCGTGAGCTCCTTCCCAACCCCCTGCGGGATATTGTTGAACTCCACGTAATCCGCGTAATAACTGTAGTGCGGCACAAAGTAATAATCCCAGCACCACAGACCCGCTGCCACCGCCAGCACGACCGCTATACCACCGAATATGCGTCGCACGATGCGCTTCTTGCGCTGCTCGCGTCCCCAGCAGTTCCACAAATCATTCGGCGCCAAATCCAACATCTTCGCCGCCACGTCGCTAAACGTCCTCTCTTCCCCCTTGTCGGACACATCCGCCGCAGGCAAATGCAGCTCCTGCACCGCCTCCGGCGTGCAATCCTTGCTCGTGCTGCCATCCCCTTTCTGCCGCAGCATCACGGGGATCACGCGGTCTGCATCCCCCTCCTCCAGCCCCACGAAGGTGCGCACCTCCTCGTTGATCCAATTCTTTCCCTCCCTGTTCAGCCGTGCCGAATTCACCGAGCACACCACGATGAGGTATTTGGAAAGCTCCAGAGCGCCGGGAAGTTCCCTATTCAGATGATCTTCCCCCGGATCCATCTCATCGCGGTAGATGGGACGCAGGTTCCTCGGTCGATCCGGGTACTGTTTGCAGAGCCTTGTCGGCAACTTGTACCCCATCAAAAATTTCTGCAACCTCTGCGCAAACATCTCATCGCGCCGACTGTAGCTGATGAAGGCAAAATACTTGTAATACCGCTGCGTACTCATAGCTTTGGCTTGTGTATACTGATTGCTCCTTCTCATTGGCATCCCACAGAGGATATAGGGAGCCAAAAAGGCGTTTGCTGTTTCGCTTCACCACACTCAGCATAGAGGCGCAGAAACAACTACAACAAATACCATATCGAACATACCCGCATTAGCACAGATTTGCAAGCTTATTCCCAAGGCAAACGCATTTGAGAGAAGTTAATCGACGGAGAATCTTGACCTTCACACTAAACGCGTGCACAGTTGATTTGATTCTGGAGTCTTGTCCGATTCCATGTCGCCCCTTATATGCATTGCACATTTGCCCCCATAAAATTTCTCCAAACCCATTCAACTCACCCCATCCGTTTCAAGGAGAAAAGACGATGGATGAGAAATCTGCAAGCTGGCATCCACGAAAAAAAATGAAATTTTTTTGTGTTTTTTGGTTGCATGATGAAGAGAATCATGTTACACGTAAAAAGCGTGGGGCTTTGTTATCTAGACTATCTCGGAGAGGTCTGGCAAAGTCCTCCTCAAACCTCACTCAATATACATAACCTAAAGATGAAAAAAATACTGACCTTCTTTCTGAGTTTAGCTGCTTTGCTTGCTTCGATCACTGTGGCGAAGGAACCATATTCAGAGGCTCAGAAAGCGTACATAGACTCCTTTCCCTTAATTCTTGTTGTCAAGACTACAGAGGAAAATTCCATCATAAAGAGTGAAACTCCGGGGACTTCCCAAGGTACTTTTTACAGTGTGACAACCCATCTCAAGGGGGAGGTCGTGGAGGTTCTCAGGGCACGCAATGTACCGCCCGGCTTGATACATGCAGGAATGCCCTATGTTCGCCATCTTTCTTATCGTGATATCTTTGACAAAAGGCCGACAGAAGGGAAGCAGCAAATAAATCCACCCACAGAGAAAATAATCTGCGTCAAAACCTATGAGGTGCAGGATGGACTCTTGAATATCACAGAATACGATGGGCATATTCCGCCTTCATCATGGGAAACCTTAAGAAAATATCTCAGTGAACAGAAGGAATCCCTAAAGAGTAAAGAACAATAGTTCATGCTTAACTGAAAGATACAGAGATGAAAAAAATACTGACCTTCTTTCTGAGTTTAGTTGCTTTGCTTGCTTCGATCACTGCGGCGAGGGGACCATATTCAGAGGCTGAGAAAGCGTACATAGACTCCTTTCCCTTAATTCTTGTTGTCAAGACTACGGAGAAAAATTCCATCATAAAGAGTGAAACTCCTGGGACTTCCCAAGGTACTTTTTACGATGTGACAACCCATCTCAAGGGGGAGGTCGTGGAGATTCTCAGGGCACGCAATGTACCTCCCGGCTTGATACATGCAGGAATGCCCTACGTTTGCAAGCTTTCTTATCGTGATCTCTTTGGAAAAAGACCGACAGAAGGGAAGCAGCAAATAAATCCACCCACAGAGAGCATAATCTACGTCAAAACCTATGAGGTGCAGGATGGGCATATCTTGAATATCACAGAATACGATGCGCATATTCCGCCTTCATCATGGGAAACCTTAAGAGAATATCTCAGGGAACAGGAGGAATCCCCGAAGAGCAAAGAACGATAGTTCACGCTTAACTGAAAGATACAGAGATGAAAAAAATACTGACCTTCTTTCTGAGTTTAGTTGCTTTGCTTGCTTCGATCACTGCGGCGAGGGGACCATATTCAGAGGCTGAGAAAGCGTACATAGACTCCTTTCCCTTAATTCTTGTTGTCAAGACTACGGAGAAAAATTCCATCATAAAGAGTGAAACTCCTGGGACTTCCCAAGGTACTTTTTACGATGTGACAACCCATCTCAAGGGGGAGGTCGTGGAGATTCTCAGGGCACGCAATGTACCTCCCGGCTTGATACATGCAGGAATGCCCTACGTTTGCAAGCTTTCTTATCGTGATCTCTTTGGAAAAAGACCGACAGAAGGGAAGCAGCAAATAAATCCACCCACAGAGAGCATAATCTACGTCAAAACCTATGAGGTGCAGGATGGGCATATCTTGAATATCACAGAATACAATGCGCATATTCCGCCTTCATCATGGGAAACCTTAAGAGAATATCTCAGGGAACAGGAGGAATCTCCGAAGAGTAAAGAACAATAGTTCATTGCTTAACTGAATAATGGCAAACATTGCCATCCCATAGGCTATTTAGGCACGGCGGGGCGGAGAGGAGATGCACGCACGGGTATCTGACGGGTCGCGATCTACTGCAGTCGCCCCGCCGTGGCCAACAAGGTGACACTGACGCAGACGTGGGGAAGAGAGGCGAGACTTGCTCAATGCCCGATCTTGGCGCCTCTAAAAACTCCTCAGGAGGGAAAACGAGGAAAAAAGTGCCTGTTAAGCGGAAAAACGGGCAGAGCAAACGCATTAGGAAATGCGTTTGTCCGTCTCATCCCCTCCAAAGCACACAGGAGAACCGCATAGCATGATTATGCACACAAAAAACGACGGTACGATCGCTATGATTGAGACGGGAATAAAGCTCATCAAAACAAGGCTATGAGCGCACAGTATGGGTAGCGCCGCCATTTCCTTGATGTTGAATTTTTGGGGACTTCTCTGCATGAATCTCCGCATAACTTCTATTGAAAGCCCGTAATTGACAATCCCACAAATAATTACCAGCAACAA
>CANQSS010000083.1 GCA_947626545.1 uncultured Akkermansia sp.
AATAACCAACAACTTATGCTGCATGATGTGCCGTTGACTACCTATTTGGATCGCTTTTTCTTGGGACGGATGTGGCGGTGACGCATAAAATTTGATTATTTTCAACTCCGTTCTGGACTTTAAGTCACCCGAAGCCTTACAATGTGCGGCGGAACACATATTCTCCCTATGATTAAAACCCATCATATCATTGCAGCGCTCGCTCTGGTGTGCTGCTCCGTTGTCGGCAAGGCAGACGAGACCGCTGCTTCCACTTCTCAGCAACAACAGCCGGTCGCTAAGGTGTACTTCACGCGCGACTTGAGTCCGGAGGGGCTGCTGAAAGTGTACAATAAGGTCAATGCGGACATCACCGGCAAGGTAGCCATCAAGTGGCATTCAGGCGAACCAAAAGGACCGAATATCCTGCCCATTCCCATGGTGAAGGCCCTCCAGAGCAGCATCCCCAACAGCACGCTCGTGGAAACCAATACGCTGTACCAAGGCGGTCGCGATACCACTGAGAAGCACCGCGAAACGCTCAAGGTAAATGGGTGGACGTTTTGTCCCGTGGACATTATGGATGAAAACGGCACAACCTTGCTCCCGATTAAGGGCGGCAAGCACTTTGAGGAGATGAGCATGGGCAAGAATATCCTGAACTACGATTCCATGGTGGTGCTCACGCACTTTAAAGGGCATGCCCACGGCGGCTTCGGCGGTTCCATCAAGAATATTGCCATTGGATGCGCAGATGGCAAGATCGGCAAAGATTGGGTTCACGGCCTGCATGGGCAAAAGGTAGAGGGCAACCCCTACCCAGCCATGAAAGCCCACCTCATGGAACACATGGTCGAATCCGCCATGGCTACCGTAGGACGATTCGGCAAGCATATCACCTTTCTCAACGTGATGCGCAACATGAGTGTGGATTGCGACTGCGCCGGCATCCGCGCTGAACGCCCTACTGCCCGCGATATTGGTATTCTCGCCTCGACAGATATTGTCGCCATCGACCAAGCTTGCTTGGATTTGCTGGATAAGTTACCCGCAGATGAAAAACGTGATCTGCAGGAACGCATCAGCTCCCGCGAGGGTGAACACCAGTTGGAGTACGGGGAGCAGATGGGACTGGGATCCCGCAAATACGAGCTTATCGAAGTGAAGTAACCAGAGGTTACCATGTACAACGAAGGCAGACGGAGTCTGCCTATGTACGATGTACGATGGACGATGTACGATTGCAGAGCTTGCGCGCGAATTCTGCAAGGCAAAATCGAGCTTGACTTCCATTATTTTTCTCATACAATGAGCGTACCGTTGTTTTTTCTCACACGGCTACGGGCTTGGAAATTGCTTCCTGCCCTCTCAACCATACGAGTCAATTGCGGAGCCGTCACCTAGGCGGGGCGCATGGCGCTCTGACATCGTAACGGGGCTTTCCCCCTGATCGATATACGAGCCGCCATGTACCGGGGGTAGAGAGACTAGCATCCTCTACCCCTCCTTCCGCAACTGCTCGTATTTCATCGCAGTCCCGCGTATTTTAACACCCCAAATTAACCGTTACGATTTGCGACGTTCTTCTCAACCTTTCCCGTGTGAAAAACAGGCTGGGCAAATCGGCCGGTTTGTACTATAGTAACAGAGTACAATGATGGCGGACGAAATGAAAGACCTCGGCTTCGCACGACTGGATATTTCGCGTGGGAAACGCACCGGATTGCCGGAGACGATTTACTGCCCCGGCAAGACAACGGAGCAACTCATCGACATCCTCAGGGCGTTCCGCGAAAAGGGATTGGCTGTATTGGGAACGCGCTGCTCTCAGGAGCAAGCCCGTGCCGCATGCGCCACAGACCTGCCGGTGAAGTATGACCATACCTCTCGTACGCTGCTGCTGGACGGTGAACGTCCTCGCCCCCTGCCGGGCACGATAGCTGTTTGCACCGGCGGAACGGCAGATATGCCAGTTGCAGAGGAGGCCGCCCGCACGGCGGAATATTTCGGCGCGCAGGTGGAGCGCTTCTATGATGTGGGGGTGGCCGGATTGCACCGCCTGCTGAGCAGCATCGACTCCATTCGCCGTGCCCAGGTCATCATCGCTGTAGCCGGCATGGAGGGTGCGCTGGGCAGTGTGATTGCCGGGCTGGTGAAATCTCCCGTTATCGCTGTACCCACCTCCGTAGGCTACGGAGCGTCTTTCCAAGGCTTGGCTCCTCTGCTCTCCATGCTCAATTCCTGCGCAGAGGGTCTTTCTGTGGTCAATATCGATAATGGGTTCGGCGCGGCTGTGCAGGCCTGTCGCATCCTCAACCTCTTTCATTCACTACCATGAGTAAAATCCTGTATTTGGAGGGCAGCTGTGGCATCAGCGGCGATATGACGGTGGCGGCTCTGCTGGATCTGGGAGCCTCTCGCGCCAAATTAGACACGGCGCTGCAAAGTCTCGCTGCCCAAGGCGACGGCTTTTCCTGGTCCGTTTCACGGAAAAGCTCCTACAGCATCGCCGGCTGCGATTTCGATGTGCATTTACGCCACCACGAGCAACCGCACGAAGAAGGCTACCACCACCATCATCACCACCGCCACCTCGCCGACGTCAAGCAGATCATCGCTCGCACTGAAATGTCGGATCGAGCCCGGAAACTCGCGCTGCGTATCTTCACCATTGTGGCAGAAGCTGAAGCTCACGCCCACGGCTGTACGGTAGATGAGGTACATTTTCACGAAGTCGGAGCTTGGGATTCACTGGCGGACATCATTGGTGCGGCGGTCCTGATTGACGATTTGGAAATCGACGATTGCGTTGTCACGGCTCTGACGGAGGGCGAAGGGACGATTCAATGCCAACACGGCGAGCTGCCGGTGCCCGTACCTGCGGTACTCAACATCGCACAGGCTCACGCCATACCGTTGCGCCGGTGTTCCGTGCGCGGGGAGATGGTGACTCCCACCGGCATCGCAATTGCCGTCGCATTGCGTACGTTGTCCTCATTGCCGGAGCAATACCGCGTGCTACAAACCGGTATCGGTCTTGGCAAGCGTGACTTCGGCCGCGCCAATTTTTTGCGCGCCATGCTGCTGGAGCCCGATGCCGACCCCGAGCAAATCTACGAAATTGCCGCCAACATCGATGACTCCACGCCAGAGGAACTCGGCTTTCTCATGGAGGAGCTCTTCCGCGCCGGCGCACGCGATGTGTGGTTCACTCCCTGCGTGATGAAAAAGAACCGTCCCGCGACCGTGCTCAGTGTGCTGGTTGACGCTTCCTTGCTCAGCTCTGCAGAGGATACCATCCTGCTCCACAGCAGTACCATTGGCTTGCGCCGCCACCCCGTGCAGCGCACGACCATGTTGCGCGAAATGCGTGAAATAACCCTCCCCTACGGCACGGTACGCGTCAAGTGTGTCTCCCACGGTGAGATCTCTCACTGCTACCCGGAATACGAAAGCCTGCGCGAGCTTGCCCTCGCCACTGGACGCTCCCTGCGCAGCATCCGCGGGGACATCGCCGCCGCACTCCATTCTCAAACGCTATGAAACAACGTCTCCGCGAGTCCCTGATTCGTCACGCCGCCGGTGGGGTCGCCCTTGCGTTCTCCGGTGGTGTGGACAGTACTCTGTTGCTGCATGCTTTGCTGCGACTGCGTGCAGAGGGACTTGTCCCGGATCTCCTGGCGTACTATTTCCAGAGCAAGCTGCAGCCCGCCGCAGATGCTGCAGAAGTGGCGCAAATCGCCTCAGCGATGGAAGCTCCCCTGGAGGTGATTTCCATTGACCCGCTGGCTGATTTGCCCAACTTGCGCTCCAATCCCGTTGACCGCTGCTACCACTGCAAGCGCCTCCTCTTTTCTAAGCTGACCGAACGAGCTCGTGCTCGCGGGCTGTACTGCATCATGGATGGCACCAATGCGGACGACCTGAAGGTGTACCGCCCGGGTCTGCAGGCATTGCGTGAATTGGGCGTGGTGTCGCCGCTGGCTGAGGCGGGCATGAGTAAGGCGGATGTGCGTCTGTTGGCCGCTGAATGGGGGCTGAGCTGCGCCACTAAACCATCCTCTCCTTGCCTGGCCACGCGGTTTGAGTATGGATCGGAACTTACCGAGGAAGGCCTGCGCCGTGTGGAACATGGAGAGGATACTCTGCGACGCCTTTTCCCGGGCGCTGCACTGCGCCTGCGTGTACACGGCGATTTGGCCCGCGTCGAACTGCCAAAGTCTGAGCTGAATCGCGCTGTCGATCTCGCCGACTCTATTTCCTCCGCCCTGCACGCACTGGGTTTCACCTATATCACCCTCGATTTGGAAGGCGTGCGCAGCGGCAGTATGGATGCCGTTTTACCTTCTCTCCCTACCTCCCACCGTTAAAATCATGCATGAGACTACTCTTTCCGTCCTCCTTGGGCTTGCCGTGGCAGATGCCGTACTGCACACTTTGGCTGGACCAGACCATTACCTCCCCTTCGTCATGATCGCCAAGAGCCGCGGGTATAGCATATTGCGCGCTCTTGCCTGGACCTTCGTCTGTGGCATCGGACACGTCGGCAGCGCACTGCTTATCGCGTTGGTGTTTATGTATGCCTCGCATTTGCTCACGGAATCGGACATGGAATGGCTGAATGAAAATCGCGGCGATCTGGCCGCTTGGGCACTCATCGGTTTCGGAGCAGCCTACATGATTTATGCCATGCGCCACAACTGGTTACACCATCATCATCGCCACGCCCACGGGCATGAACTCATCCATAATCACGCTCCAAACATTACTCCGTGGATCATCTTTATCATTTTCGTACTCGGTCCCTGCGAAGCTCTGCTGCCCTTGTTGGCTCCGGCTGCCGCCCTCGGATCGTACGCGGTAGCTCTCGTCACCATCGCTTTCAGTATCTGCACCATTGCCACGATGATGCTCGCCGTTGCTCTCGGTTTGAAGGGGCTTTCCCTGCTCCGTTTCTCATGGCTCGAATCCCACAGCGGAGAGGTTGCCGGCGCTACAATCATGCTTTGCGGCGTGGCTATCGCTTTCTTTGGCCTGTAAACTTCTCCCGCGCGTTTCACGAAGAACATTTCCCGCGCAACGCGCGCGAATTTTTCAAGTTGACTCACCGCCGCCCCATCGACGGTTTGCCCTTCGGGCAGCTCATCCGCGCTGTCCATACGCACTTACCGCTGCCGGCCGCTTCCCCGCGTCTCTGGCGCGCTAGCATTCAAATCGTACATCGTACGTCGTAAATCGTACATGAGCAGCTACCTCGCAGCTGCTTGGGGCCGTCGTGCGTGTTGACTCACCGGCACCACCCTGCCGGTTCGCCCCTGCGGGGCAGCGCATACGCGCCGTCCATACGCACTTACCGCCCGCTAACGCGTGCGCCCTCATCGGGGCCGTCGTGCGTGTTGTACATCGTACATCGAAAATCGTACATAGGCGCCGCCAGGCGCCTCCCGTCCCTTTCTAACCACTTCCGCGCGTCGTTCCTCAATTCCGCACCCGCGCCTGCTTCGCAAAAATTCCCGCGCCTCTGGCGCGCTATAATTCAAATCGTACATCGTACATCATACATCGTACATAGCAACCGCATTTCCTAATGCGGTTGCTCTGGTGTTTTGGATTTGCCAAATACACGCTCCTGTGGTAGAGTGTTCTCGTAAGGTATTTGCTCTTTATGTCATCTCCTGCCACAGCATTCCTTGGAGCCAGCACTCTTCTGGGAAAATATTGGACAGAGAGGCGCCACTTCGACTACCTCATTGATAAAGAGGATTTTCACCGTACATTTGGTCACAGTTTCCGCATGCTCGTATGCCTTGATCCCGCCGTAGCCGATGGGCCGGCTCGCATGCGTAAAACACCCGACATGGACGAGCTGCAAACTTACCAGCTTCTCACCCATCTAGCGGATATCAAGCCGGAATTCACCGTATTTGTGACGACCTGCGATATGCTCCCCGAAGATGCAGATGAAAATACGCCGACGCTTGAAAAAAGCGATGACCCCTTCGTACAACGCCGCATCACTCTGCACCATGAGGTCAACCGCCAGTACGGCCGTGTACTTAATGTGCACCTGCCCGAGATTGTTTCACACGAAAGCAGTGGTTTCAACGATCTGATGGACACTCTTGTTTCTCCGCCCAAGGGTAAGGCTAAGCTCCCGTTTCCACCTTTCGAAAAGCATCAGCTCTACTTCTCACGCCGGATTCTGGGTGATGTAGAACGCTGCATTCCCTTAGGCATTCCCGCCATTATCCCGGCCATGCCACCTCTCACCACGCAGGAAATTGTGCAAGCCTTGCGCCCGAGTCTCGAGGACCGTCTTCCCGATTATTCTCCCAATCAACCCTCGGGCTCCAACCGCACCTCCATTCATTCTTTCCAGTGGCTCGACCCCAAAGACGGCTATCTAGTGACACGAGAGGATCAACTGGAGCTGCTGCTCTTTTTCTTCCAATCTGTCTGCGCCTGATTTTCCCCGTGCCATGAACCGGCAAGGCGAACGCATTTGGCACGCGGCAAACGCATGATCGTACGTCGTACGTCGTACATAGGCGCCGCCAGGCGCCTCCCGCTCCGCATCCCCGCGCAACGCGCGCGAACTTTTCAATCGTACATCGAAAATCGTACATCGTACATAGTCAAACGCATTTCTAATTGCGTTTGACCTACGCCGTGGGATGTGGCGCTTGCGCTGCTGCGTCAAATCTGCTACAATGCCGAGCACAATGCAAAGGAAGCGCATGACAGGCGTGCTCCTGCCGCTTTTTTCCCTGCGGCGGGATGCGGATGCGGGTATCGGCGATCTGATGGCCCTGGAAGAATGGATCGATTGGGCGGCTGTTCACGGTGTGGGATTTTTCCAACTTCTTCCCGTCAACGAGCTCGGGGATGAGGATTCCCCCTCCCCCTATTCTGCCATGAGCTCTATCGCGCTCGAGCCACTCTACCTCAGTCTGGAGCGCGTCCCCGGCGTGCCGTCCCCACTGCCCCCATACCCGGCAAATCTGCCGCCCCTTCAACTCCCGGGTGGACGTGACCTTGTGGACTACCCTCGCGTGCGCAACTACAAGTACGCCATCCTGCGCGAGGCGTGGGAAAACTTTTACCGCGATGAGCAATATGCCTCCCTGCGCGCCGATTTCTTTGCCTGGGTGGAACAGGAAAGTGCCTGGCTGGAGGATTACGCCAACTTCCGCGTCCTCAGCATTGCCTTCGGCTCCACGGACTGGTGGTCGTGGCCTGTGCAAGATACCGATGCGGCACGAGCCTTTGTAGCGCAGGATGAGCAAGCCTCACGCCAAAAGCTCTACCGACAGTGGCTGCAGTGGCTCTGCGCAAGAGAATGGGCTATCGTCCGCCAACATGCAGATGAAAAAGGCGTGCTGCTCATGGGGGATGTACCCATCGGCATCTCCGTTGCGAGCGCGGACGTGTTCTTCCGCCGCTATCTCTTTGACATGGATTGGAGCGGTGGCGCCCCGGCCGAAGGTAACTTTGCAGAAGATCCTTTCACGGCCAAATGGGGACAAAATTGGGGTATTCCACTTTACCGCTGGGATATCATGCAGAACGATGGTATGGCTTGGTGGGTGCAACGCATCCGTAAACTTACCGAAATCTTCCGCATGTATCGCATCGATCACATCCTCGGCTTCTACAGAATTTATGCCTTCCCATGGATGCCGTCCCGCAATGCAGAGTTCCTCCCCCTTTCCCCGGATGAAGCAGCTGCCCGCTGCGGAGGCAGACGCCCCGGCTTCCGCCCCCGTCCGGATGACACTCCCGAACAGCGGCGCGATAATCTCATACAGGGCGATACCCTGCTGCGCACCATCCTGCGCGCTACCCCCGGTCCCATCGTCATCGGCGAGGACCTCGGCTGCGTGCCGGATTATGTGCGACCGGATCTCTCTCGCTTGCGCATTGCCGGCTTTAAAATCCCTCATTGGGAATGCACCCCCCTCGGCACCATCATCAAGGGCGATACCTACAACCCCTGTTCCTTCACCACGTATGCTACCCACGACTTCCCACCTCTCTCCTGCGACTGGGAAGAGTGGTTCTCGCGCGTGGAACAGGGACGCTCAGCCGCGCAGGACCCCGCTTGCCCGCTGGATGATTCCCTGCGTGATACGCTGCGCATCGCCCGCGACTGCGGCGCCACTCTCTGCCGTCTCGGCGACTATGCGGGCCTCTCAAAAGAGGAAAGTCTCGTTGCTTGGAATCCAACGGTTAAAACGGCCCTGTACCGCGCCCTCCTCATGAGCCGCGCTAATTACGCCGCTCTCATGTGGACTGAACTTTTCGACATTCCCGTACGGCTCAATCTGCCCGGCACGTCAGGCGGGATCAATTGGCGCCCGCGCATTCCCTTCACGGCTGCACAGGCTGCAGATCTCCCGCAAAGCGCATGGTTGCTCTCGCTCTGCAAAGAGTCCGGGCGCTGCTGAGCTCCGCAACGCGCCTCACTTCCCAAATTGACTCACCGGCACCACCCTGCCGGTTCGCCCCTCCGGGGCAGCGTATCCGCGCTGTCCATATGCACTTACCGCCGTCGTGCGTGTTGTACATCGTACGTCGTACACTATTGATTCGAGGTGGTATAATCCGAAGCGCTGAGAGGGAAATCCTCAACGGAGCTCCTCGACATAACGGGCGGAGCCTCAAAAGAGGCTCCATGCGGGAA
>CANQSS010000084.1 GCA_947626545.1 uncultured Akkermansia sp.
AAGGGTGCGACTCCGCTACGCTCCGTCGCACCCTTTGCAAATGCTTTCTGAGGACATCAAAAACTATGACGGTAAAAGATCGCGGAACACTTCGGTGCACTAATTATGTCCGATCACTTTTCTCTTTTCGGTGCACTATTTTTGTCCGATCACGGAAAGGAGAGGCGGCGTACAGGGTGCTGTTGACGGAGCAACCGGCGTACACGGAGATGCTGCGGCAGCAGGGGTACACGGAGGAAGTGGTGCAGCAGATGCGGGAGTTTGCGGGGGAGAAAGTGATGAATCTTGCGTATGCGCTGCGCGACGAGCTAGCGAAAAGGACGCCGGAGATGAAGGCGCTGTATGAGAAGGTGTACGGGATGCCGTTCCCGGCGGAGGAAAATTATTTCCGGGCGTTTTTTGATGTGGGGCAAGGGAGCGAGGTGCGGACGCTGGGCGAGAGGGCAGAGGGGAAGGCGAGCGGGGGAGGGAAGATTTACCGGATACAGTTACTTTTACGAATACGAAAACGATTGATTTTACAATCTATACACGAAAAGTTTCTTCTTTTTTCTTGCAATATGCGCGGAGGTGATCTATGATGAACACTGAGCTTTGGCTCAATTTTTAACCTCATATTTACCATGAATGCATTAAAGAAGTTCATCGCAGAGTTTATCGGCACGTTTGTGCTCGTTCTTTTCGGCTGTGGTACGGCGGCTGCCATGCATTGCAGCGCAGAGCCAAATGTTGCTTACTTGCTCACAGCCCTGGCGTTCGGTCTCTCCATCGTGGCCATGGCTTATTCCATCGGCAACATCTCCGGTTGTCATGTCAATCCTGCCGTCTCCATCGGTATGCTCGCCAGTGGACGTATGGGCTTCGGCAGCTTCCTTGGCTATGTTATTTTCCAGTGCCTCGGAGCTATTGCTGCCTCTGCGGTGCTAATGTCGCTGCTGGGAATAGAATCAGGCCTTGGTGCGAATGGGTTGTATCACAATTGCATCTGCTCTTCCTTGCTGGTGGAAGGTATTCTCTCTTTCGTGTTCGTGCTAGCTGTGCTCGGAGCTACGACGAAGGCGTCCAACGGAGCCGTAGCCGGCCTCGTCATAGGGCTTTCACTCACATTGGTGCACATCTTGGGCATCTCCTTCACGGGTACTTCTGTGAATCCCGCTCGTAGTCTCGGCCCCGCTCTTCTCGTGGGGGGAAGTGCTCTCGGCAGTTTGTGGGTGTTCATTGTGGCACCCTTGGTGGGCGGACTTTTGGCGGCTATTGTGTATCGCTTGCTGAGCTGTGGGGGTTGCTGTTGTACTGACAAGGGAAAAGAAGAGACGTGAGAATTTTATCTCGTTTTCCCCAGACAAAATTATTTTTCATCGACAGGTCGCATAGGGACGCGACCTGTCGCGTTTAGTTTCGCGACCCATAATCATTTTTATAATCTCTTTTTTGTGGTTGACTTTTGGGGGTGGTGTGGTTGAATGGCCTTGCGCGGGGGCCTGCACGTCGCTGTTCGAACAAAGGTTCGTTCTGGAGGGTGTGGATTATGCACCGCGCTTATTTTTTATCAGTTTCGTTTGGATGCAGTAGAGCACGTGCGGAGTGCCTTCAACATTTTCTTTGTACTCTTTCGCGGTTATTTTTTATTGTAATCGTTTTTACTTATGGGGTTGTGTGTAGTTGAATGAAGGCTCCTGTTCCTCTGTCAGTGGGCGCTCGTATATGGCAGAGCTAAGGGTTAGGCCCATCAAGCGTCTGGTGTCGCCTAGAGGCATTTCCCTTGCCGTTTCTTCAGACTGCTGCGTTTTAGCGTTGACTTTGTAGATGTAGTTACATCCGACGAAAGTGGCAAAAAACCTCTCCCGCGGCACAGATGGAGTCACGCTGTAGCGCGCTTTCGTCACATCCAGCCGCACGCTGCCATTGTACGCTTCCCCCATGCTGGAACACACCCACCCCTGCGCCGCAATGCGCACGCTGCCCGCCAAGCTCGTCCAGGATTCCACCTGCTTGGAGAGCGATTGGCGAAACGTCCGCGCGCTCCCCTGCGCAAGCAGCGCAGAAATCTGCGTTGCGCTCGTCTGCCTCTCCAGCAAGTACCAGTAATCCGAGACGCTGATCGCCGTGTACAGCGACCCTCCCGAGTTCGTGGTGGAAATGTTCGTGATCTGCCCGGTGAATAAAGCCTGCCCGCTCGTGCCCACCAGCGTCACCTGCTGCCAGTACTGCGCCCAGCTCGGTGGTCCCCCCGCAAACTCCAGCTCCAGCGTGCTGCCCCCCAACGCCGATTGCTCCAGCGTGCATCCCGTCAGCCCCGGGTACTCCCCCAGGTTACTCGCTCGGATCACCCGAGCCGGCTCAATCTGCACAATCGGCATCGGCTCCCCCGCCATGGCCTCTGTGTTTTGACTTGACATAGCTTGCTTTCTTCTCAAAATCCCTCAGCAGTATGGACTGGTCTGCTTCCCTGAAATATGCCCTCAGCCTCATCACGAGTAAAAAGCTCGCAGCCGTCATCGCCACTGCATGGTTTTTTTTCCACATCGCGGCGGCTTACTTTCCGCAATTCGCCTATCTGCGGGCAAACGGCAACAATGACCTTCACTTCGCGGACACCATCGGCTTCCTCGCCCTCGCTTCCCTCACCGTCTCCGGCTCGCTTCGCCTCTTCTCTCATGTGTGCGGCCGCGTGAAGCACATAAGGATGCACCGTGCGATTAAAAAAGCTGTAGAACGCATACTCCAATCGCGCTGCGACGAGCAGTACATAATCCTCGTTCACCTCTACCATTTCCCGGATTCTCCCTTCAACCCAATGAAGCCAATCGTACATCCTTCCGATTTTCTTCTGTAAATCCGGGAGTACATGCACGCGCATCGCGACAAATTCTCCGCTACCGCGAACTTTATCCTCGGTGAAATTTTTAAGGTTTAGTTGCATTTTTGTGGTTGACTTTTTCTGGCTAGTGTGGTTGAATAAGCCCCGAAAGTCGAGGGGGTTCAGATGCCTGCCCTCATTTTTCGAAAAAAATGAGAATGGGTCGAAAACCTACCGAATGCCCGGCTGTGATGCCGGGCGGCTTTTTTTATGGCTTCTTCCTGTTTGCATAGAACGTCACAACTTCTAATGAATTGCTTTTTTTGTGTATTTCCTCAACGAGGGTAAAAACCTTGTCGCCATACGTTTTTGTGTAAACTAAACTTGCAGGATCTTCGGGGTGTTTTTTTAAACCTTTTTCCAAAGTTTGCCATTTCCGCTGTATTTCCGGAATTAGGTAATAATCGGACGGCTGAAGCTCTCTGTCGTGTCTGGAAAAGATATGTTGCAATGCCTGCTCCGATATGGCATGAGTGCATTTTGTCGTATCGACTCCATAAAGCTTTCGAATCCTCTTCCTCGAATGTTTGTCAACATTGCCCAAGCGAACAGAGCTAAAACTGAGTTCTTTTTGCTGTTTCTTCTTTTTTTCGAGACTCTGCAATAGTCTTTGCAATTTTTGCCCTTCTTCCGTTTTTGCTAATTGTGAGGCGTGCTGCGCTCTCTGCTTCCTGTAGCCGTTCTCAGTTGGTTCTTTCTCCTTTTTCTCCGGCTTCGTCTTCCCTTCCCGTGCATGGCGGTTGTCATGCTGCTTGAACTGATTTGGGCAACCGTCAATGTGCTTCTTGTTGCAATGTTCGGCTTCGACTTCATCTTGTCTCGCAAGCAGCGACTCACTGAACAGCTCCGACAGCGTGCTTGCCAGCGCCTCCCGGTTCAGAAGGCTTCTGCGTTGCTTCGGCCGGTCTTCCTCCGGTTCTTCGTCATCCTCCGCGTTGGCCGCGGCTACGGATTCAGAGTTTTTTTTTAAGAACGCAAACGGATCCTGCATCGACGGTTGCTGCATGCCCGTTGTATCAGGGGTTGACAGCACCGCCTCGCCATCCCCCGGTATCGGCAAACGCATGCTCTCGTAAACCACTTCCTTGGCCACTTGCATGCCCGGAATCATGAGCACCTTGGCCCAATAATCCGCGCGTTGCACATTGGCTCCATCGTCCGGTGCGGCAAACTTCAGCTCCGGCATCGGGATCCCGTACGTGCGGCCATAATTCATGCGCACAATCGCTGGGATGAGCTGCCTGTTGAGCACACGCGCCACATACTCCGCGCGCTTCAAAACGATCGATTTCTGCACACCCATGTGCACCTCCGCCTGCGCAAGACTGCCGCCATTCGCGGAGGTGTCGGAGGTCAGCGTCTGCCCAAGAATAGCCTGGTGGCACGCATTCTCCGCCACACGCAGCAGGGCCTCGTGCGGGTTGCCTTGTGCGCCCGGAATCGGCGTGATTTCAACACTCCGACCCTCCTTCAAGAAGATGTCGTACACATCCGGCGATGACATGAGCTGCGCACGCAATTTCGCCTCATCCTCGTCATTAAGCACGTGAAAAACACGCGATGGATGCCCGTAGCGCTGGCAGAACTCCTGCATCCAGGGCAGCCCGTGTTTCGCCGCCATGAAAAACGAAATGAGCGAGTAGAAGACAGCGTTGTAAATGGGGTGATCCGACCCGGTGGTGTTCAGCGCGATGATGAACTTGTCCTCGGGAAAAGGCTTCGGATTGGTGTAGTTGTACCCGTCCGGGACCATGAGCAAGCGGTCCTTGTGCTTCTCACGCGTCTCCCAAATGTAGTATTGCGGCTGCACCTGCCGGTACTCCGCCGGGTACACCAACGAGGCGTCACGTTGCCAGATAATCTCATGCACCGAGATTCCACGGTAAATGCCATCCAGCGTCGCGCCCACCATGTCCAGGAAGCTGTGCGCAAACGTTCCCGGCTCCTGCGTGGTTGTCTGCCACAGTGCGGAGGATACGACGTCCGCCACCTCACGCGCCTGATCCGTGGGCTTTTGCCCGGCCTCCACCCATGGCGCCACGCTCCAGTCCAGCGAGCTCACCGCATCCATCACATCCGACACATCCTTCTGCAGCGCGCTCCACTCGTGGAACATCGTGGAATACAGCCTCAGCAGCTGCTGCGGGTACCCATCTCCGACCGAGATTTTGTACGCCCGCATGAGCGTCTGGTGGAACTCCTGCAGCAGGGAGTTCTGCAGCTTTTGCGACGCGTCGTAAACGATGGTAGGCATAGCAAAAATCGGTGATTAGTTGAGCCTCGCGAATTGCAGGTGCATCCAGTCCACATCGCGTTCGCGCCCCAGCGACACCGCCCCGTGCCGCTCCCAAATCCTCCACCACTCCTCGCACTCCGGCTTGCTCAGCGTCGCCTGAGGCTTGTGCATGCTGTACGCATTCGTCTCCGCCGCGAAGTCAAGTGCAATGCCCCAAGCGTGCATGCTGTAGCTCGCTCCACCGGTGGTCTTGCGGTAATTGTAGCTCCCGCTGTAGTTGTCCAGCCCAAGACGATGGATCTCATCGAGCCCGTAATGATCCAACACCTCCTGCAGCGCCTGCTTCACGGCCGTCGCAATGAGGTTGTGCACCCGGATGGTCTGCACCTTCTTCCCCTCGTAGTAGAGCGGGTAGGGCGGCTCGATATTCACAAGATTCTCCTCTCGCCCGGGTCGCCCGAACACGCTCCACCCGCTTCTCACCTCCGCCTGCGTAGGCCACTCATTGCCCGTCCCCTCCACCCCAAGCACCTTGCATATCGCCCCCAGCGTCTCCGGTCCAATCACCCCGTCCACGCCCACTCCCAGCTTGCGCTGGATTGCTTTGATCGTCTCCTTCATACTTGCTTCTCTCGTTAGATCGTGTTAAACTCCGCTCGCTGGGTCTGCAAACCCGGCATAACCCGAAAAGAGAAGAACGATGAAGACATCGCCATTCGGCATCGTGTCCATAAGCCCTGTGCTTGTGGAGCAAGGACTAGAGCTGCTGCTCCTTGCGTATCACCTGATGCTGTGATCAGCCTCCCGCCCTGCCTCTGCAAAGGGGCAGGTGTCGGGGCTGATTTTTTTATTGACTTTCCCATCGTCTCCTGTACAATTCTCTTCAGATAGCGACATTCATTGTTTGCTTTTCGGTTTATTTCTTGCCCGCCGGGGGTTGCAGCCCATAACCGGCGGGCGGGTGTTTTTAGGTCGGACCGTTCGCGCGATTCTCGAGGTGCGACACCCGAATGTTGAGCTCCCTCAGCTCCTTGGCGATTTGCAGGTTGGTCATGGTCTGACTCTGCATCAAGTCCCGCAAATCGTGGTACAAGAAGCCTGCTGCCACCAGCCCTATCACCGCAAGCACCATCTGCGGTTTCTCACACACCTGCCGCCACGCATAGCTCCACAGCGGCTCACCTGGCTCACGCTTGCACATTATGCCGCTTCCTTCTGCGTTGAGACGTAAACGGGATGCACAACCCCACCCTGCACATGCACGGTGCCATTCGGTGACCGCGTGTAATCCAGCGTGCAGCTCGACAGCGTGATGATCCCGGCATACACAAGCAAGCCGTAAATCGCGGCAACCACCGCAGCCGCGATAATTGCCGGCACGCCGATCGCAATGAGCCAGTCATAAATTTTGCGCCCGATCGACTTCGGGTCTGTGTTGTTGTTGTCCATAGCTCCATCCTGCCATCGTCGCCCACCAACCTCAAGCCCCAACCGCGGGGAGAAATTTCAGAGCATGAAATTGCGCTCCGTCGGCAGCTCGTCCAGCCACGCCCGTGGCACAGGCTTCGGAGGCGGTGGAGGCGGCGTGTCCGCGTACTCCATGTACCGGCCCACCCACCATGCCATGATGAGCGCATCCGCCCGGTCCGGCGAGTGCAGCCCACGCTTGGCCATATCCTCCTTGCTCTCGCACTTGAGCCTCCCCCTCGTGTCCCAGTCCAGCAGACGCGTCGTAAGTTGTCGCCTAGTCTCCTCGTCCAATCCATCCGGGAAGCATATCTCGCCCCTCTCCAGCGACGCCCGGAAATAGCTCCACGCCTGGATATTGAGGTTGACGTAATGCTCGTTGCTCGACGGTGCCCCGCCATTGAATTCGCGGAACTGCCAGTTGTGCATGGCGTTGGCAGCTTGCATGATGCCGATGCCCAGCCCGCACACATCCCCAAAGCACGATGACGGCGAGATCCCCCGCTGCCGGCATATCCCCACGATACGCGCCGCAGCCCGCACGGTATCGCGCTCCCGGTCCTTGTAGAGGATCCGCAGCTGATTGCCACGCCTCTCCGCAAGCACGGTCTCGTCCCCACCGGCTGCCCAGTCCACGGCCGTGTACGTCTGTCCGTCCCGCGGTGCAGGCGGGTGCTCCAGCGCCGTGTGCAGCAAGCGCGGTGAGATGATGCACGAGTCATCCCCCTCGGTAAACTCACCCAGGATCATCGACCGGTAGATCGGGTGCGCCTCGTAATCGGGACCGTACAGCTGCTGCGCCCGTGCGATGCGCTCCGGCCGGATGTGCGGGCAATCAAACGCCGTCACCCGCACTTTGTAGTACAACGCAGACGCCCGATGAAACGCCTCGAAAAACGACCCCGAAGGCGCGCCCGGTGAGCTTGCCAACAGCAGGCACGTAGGCGTGCACCTGTTGAGTACGTCGTAAATCCCCTCGTCAATCCCCTTCGCCTCGTCCACCAGAATCAGCATCGGTGAGTTGATGGCGGGCTTCTCGTGGTGACCTTCGGCGCGCTTCGGCTGGATGGTCGAAAACGCCCGGATGAAGCCACCTTGCGGCGTTCGCACCTCGTGCGCATTAAACTGCCATCCCAGCAACTCCCCGAACGTGTGAGAATAGTTCATGAGCGCCGGCCACAGCTGACTTTCGAGCTGCTCCCAGCTTCCCGAGGTCACTGCTGCGCGCCCCTTCGGGTAGGCGTAGAGCCACCACAGCAACAGCACGGTATTGACCGCTGCCGTCTTGCCGCTGCCATTGGCCGCCACCAACGCCACCGCCGCATGCTCCTTCGCACACGCCTCCACCACCTCCGCCTGCCACGGGTAGAGCGTCAAGCCCAAGTACCGGTACGCAAAAAGCCCCGGCGACAAGGCATCAGGAATGGTCTGAAAGAGTGCCACTGTTCACCTTCGCCTGCGTTTTCGCAAGCATTTGCAGGTACGCCTTGTCCTCCTCGACGGTGTGCTTGGGCAGCAACGGCTCGCCGCCTGCACCCGTCACCTCGAGCTTGTTCTTCTCTCCCCAACGAGCGGGGAGCAACCTCGCCAGCGTCCATTGCAAGGTTTGAATCTGCAATTTCGCCGCCTCGATCCTCACACGGGCATCCGGTGCCCCGGATTCCCCCGCCTCCCGAGCCTCTTCGCACAGCTCAAGGATCCGTTCCTCCATCAGGCACAGCCGCGTCTCGCAAGCTCTCGCATAGTCCGCTGCGAAGCCAGTGTACTTCTTGACCCACCCGGTCACCGTCCGCTTCGGCACGCCGATTGCCCGCGCCACAGGCTCAAGCCCCTCACCCTCCGCGATCCTGTCGCAGATGTACTTGCCCAACTCCTTTGTGAACCTAGTCCTCCCCGGCGTCCTTTTGCCCGGGTACCCTGTTGTCTTTCACACGTGTCCCAAGAAAATAATGAGGGAGGGTAAGAGAAGACAAAAAAAAGGAAGGTTGATTTGTTTCCTCAGAA
>CANQSS010000085.1 GCA_947626545.1 uncultured Akkermansia sp.
TTTCTGAGGAAACAAATCAACCTTCCTTTTTTTTGTCTTCTCTTACCCTCCCTCATTATTTTCTTGGGACACGTGTGGATGGGAACAAGATTATAGTTTTTCTCAAAGTTGTCATTCAGGTATTGCAGCAGCAACTCCGAGCAGAGATTGCCCGCGCCCCTCCCCATACCTCGAACAGAAGCATCAATGATCAATTCTCGATCTACGCGCTCTCCAATCAACACCTGGGCATTGGAGAAAGAAAGCTGCAGGTTGTTATGCGAGTGGAAACAAATGCCCACTTCCGGCGCCAGGTTGTAATCCATGAGCCTAAAGATATGCAAGAGTTGCTTCACGCTCATGAGCCCTAGGGTGTCAACAATCGATAGGCCATGGGCCTTCATCTCATTGACGCAATCAACGATATACAGCAATTCCTTGTCGGAGTACGCATAGGTGTGCATCGGATTCACAAATACTTTGAACCCTTTGTCGTTTACCTTTTTACAAAACTCCAAAGCTTCCTTGTACTGCCCCGGTTTGAAAATAATGCGTACCCCATCAATCATCCCCTCTTCTCTCTTGGGAATCTCAGCCGCATCGTACTGACCATACGTGATCATTCCCAAAAACTGGGTCTTCGTCTGCGAAATCACGAAAGGGCTCAATTCACTTATCCGGTTGAATAAGGTCTTATGAACATCGTACTGACAGTGTTTCAGGAAACCCAATTCAACATAATCCACCCCGCTCTGAACCAGGTTTTTAACAATGCTCTTGATATGATTGCAACCAAAATTCCAATCGTTAATATAACCCCCATCCCTCAGGGTACAATCTAGTACTTTGATGTTCATATGATCTCTCTCACTAATCTGTTCACTTTCTCCAAATCCTTAGGCGTATCAACAGCGACCGTTTTCGAAGACACCTCAACATACTGAACCTTGTATCCCGCCTCAATAAAGCGCAGGATTTCTATGTCTTCAATCTGTTCCATCTTTCCTCGAGGATGTGTACAGAAAAAGTGTAGAGCTTCCGGCTTAAATCCATACACACAGACCTGTTTATAATAGCTGTACTCAAGACTACCCTTGGGGTATGGGGCAGTTGCACGGGTAAGATATATTCCGATGTTGTCACAGTTTGTAATGACTTTCGGAACGGTAAAGTTGATGGCATCTATAGGATCCTTTATTTTGGTCATTAAATTGGAGACCTGCAGATGCGGATGATCAAAAAAAGGCAGGACAGCCTGTCGTATGACTTCCGGCTCAATCATCGGCTCGTCGCCTTGTATATTGACGTATAAATCCGCCTTTTTCTTTTGTGCTACTTCCCCAATCCTATCCGTACCCGTAGGATGGGTGTCTGCTGTTAAAATCACATTCATACCCAGTTCCTTACAGACTTCTTCAATTTTGGAATTCTCTGTTGCAACATAAACTTCAGTGAATTCTGAAACTTTTTTTGCCTGCTGATAGACCCACCATATCATTGGTTTTCCGCATATATTGGCTAATGGTTTACCTGGGAAACGAGATGACTGATAACGAGCCGGAATAACTGCTAAAATCTTCATTTTCATCCTCCTTACGCGGCTAAAACGTTGACCAAGGAGGATGAGAAATAGCTACTATTGCTTACCCCCCCCGTTTATTGTTGATAATTAGTTTATTATACATATAATCAGCAACAGCAAAATCTGTAGGTGTATCAATATCGATAGATTCTCCTTGGCTGATCGGAAAGAAATATGGCGTTTGACCAATAATGTCCTTACACCGTATCATCGTCTCACATGATAAAATATGCACGACATGGTTGAGCAACACAAAGTTTTCCGGCAAATCCTGCGAGCGGGGCTTGTGATTACGATCATAGTTGGCAGGCTTCCCGTCAATCCACAAAAATTCTTTCAAGGGAGAGACACTCACGAGGGAGTCATGTCCTCGTAAGGTTAGAAATTTTTGGATCGCCGAAGAGTACGTCTTATCCTCAACTAGTGGGGCTGTGCAATGGACGTAAACTACCACGTCCGCTTCCATATTTTGAGCCATATTTTCGTACAATTCGTTGGGGGAAACTTCGCTCGTTGCAAAGTATTCATCGCGCTTGACGGTCTCTGCACCCAGGCGTTGGGCCATCTGAAGCATTTCATCCGAATTGGAATTGACGACCACGCCGTCCAGCTCAGGAATGCGCAGCATTTGCCGAATTTTTATCTCCAGCAAGGAACTACCTGCAAACGGAGCGATATTCTTATTCTTAACCCGGACGGACCCGGAGCGAACCGGTATAAGTGCCTTGATTTTCATTTGTTGATAGTTTTCATTATTCTCATTCATGGTATTCAATAGTTCGCGACAATTTGATCCACGAGTGCTTTGCCGCTTATTTTTTCACTGTCGTATTCATTGATAGACAGCGCGTCCACGTCCGGCATATGACGCACCGAATACAGGTTCATGACCATGTCGGCGTTGCACGTGGCATCTTTGTTTTTCAAGGGAGTATAGATGATGTCCATGTGGCGCACCTCCTTAGCAAGCACAATCGCAACTCCACTTCCCAGTGTGATAACTCCGGCAGCATGGCGGCTCAACTCCATGAGCACCTCCACTGGTATGCCCATATCATTTCCAAAGAACAAGTTGGTATATACCATGCAGCCTCTTTTCGCCAACTCCTCCTCCAGCCCGCGCCAAAAACTCTCCGGAAGCATTTGGGTGGATATCGCCTCCGGAAGCAGCAGGGCATATTTCCCTTCTTCCAGTCCCTCTCTCTCCATCAGCAACCTTGCCTGTTCCTCCACCGATTTCTGCATCCGCAGTCGAAGTATGCTTTCCTGCGCTTTTTTTGCCCCCACACTCTCGCATATGTAGCTGTAAAAATTGACGTGTGGGTCTTTCCTTCGCAATTCAATCATGTGTTTCGCTATGCGAGGTGTGGAGCAAAAAAAGCGATGTCCTCCCGCGTTCCTCGTGATCTCGCGGAACTCCTTCCCCTGCTCACGGAACACGGTAAGTATCTCCCCCTGTTCCAGCGGGATGTAGCGCACCGCAATCCACTCCGGCAGCATCGTTCGACACAATCCCTCATACCGCTTTTCACGCGCCACGACCAATGGGTGCTTTGAGCCATGCGCCCGCGCCCGTTCCTCCATGCAGACGAGTTCCACATACGTCTCCCCCATGTTGTGCCTCAGGAGATACACGTCATCATACTCCTCCCCAACCTTGTGAGCCAGCTCCTCAAGCCACTTCCTCTCATAATCATACCTCTGCAGTGTAATTCCAAGCACCTTTTTTCTCCTCTGATTCCGAGAGTACACCTGCAGCCCGCACACACACACCTTCTTATTCTTCCCCATCCGCCTCTCGTGCCACAATCCTCCCAACAGCGTCTTGCGGATCGCCCCACACTGCGCGTCTATCTCTCGCCGGTACACTGTGATCCCGAACACCTTCACCTCCTTTCCTCTCTTCCACGGCGGAGGATTCTCTACGTTGTTTTCGGGGAATTGATTTGCTTCCCCCGCCACCGCATTGAACACATCTCCCCAAAACCGACGCCCTATCCTTCTCTCCGCGGAAGAGAAGGATAGGAGCATTCTTTCTCTTCGATAGATCGTCTTGAACCTATCCAGTTCCGTTTGTACACACGGTGCCAAATCTTCCCCCTCCCATACAATCGGACTTGTCTTCCAGTGATAGAACTGGATCTCATTGACTCTCGTCGGCTCAGCAAAAGGTTTGATCAGGCTCCCGAATTCTCTCCTCAGCATCGCCGGATAAAACGCATACAAGCGCTTCCCAATCCCCACCAACACGTCACATAGACCCGACCGCAACGAAAACACGTAGGCGCACCTCTGCCCCAGTGCGATCACATCCGGCAGGGATAAACCCAAGGCGAAAACACTTGTGGCGTGTTTAATGCTGTATTTTTTTGAATTAACCACCAACACATACCCCTTCTTGAAGAATTCCGCCGCCAGCGCATCCCATATCTCAACAGGTAATTCAATTGCCGTTGCTGCATCCGGAGCCAACAGGATGATCTTTTCCAGCGGTGCCTGCAGCTGACTCAATATTCTTTGCCCCTCATCAGACATCGGGACTTTCCCGCGCAGCACAGGGTATTGGAAATCGGTACGGTTCAATAAATTGTAGGACCACAGTCGGCACCAATAATTCGTGAAAAGGTAAAAGTTCACCATTTCCCCATCCAAGATGAAAGGCTGTCCCATGACAGGAACGGACGGAAATAAATCCTTAGCGATCATATCAAAATGGTGAGAGGCATGGGAAGCTTCCGGCATGTAAGGGAATTTCTCGTCTCGTGCGCCTTCTTCCATCCACTTACTGTCATAGATGCTGTAATTGGTGACACCGCACATATCAAGCAGAAACGCATATCTTGGTCTCACAATGAAATGCAACCTTTTCCCTGTATGTAACTCAAAGGTCTTCCTCAAGGATATGGCGTAGAAAATATCCCCGAGATGTTTATGCAACAGCAGATTGTATTCATCAGCCTTGCAAAGACTCTCAACCTCCTCACGGAACCTTTCTATTTCCCTTAGTTTTACCGGCATTTTCCCTTGCGGTTATATGGACGATGATTATGATCGGGGCAATTGAGGATCATGATCTTGGTTTTTCAGGAACCATCTGCCTCTTTGATGATTTCGACGTCATTCTTGGCAATTTCCTCGTGTTCAGAGAGATATCCTTCCGTGTAGATATCTTTGAAAAGCCCTTTGAGTTCAACAGGGTTGATTGAGATTATCTCGACATTGGGACAAAAATAATCTCGCAATTTTTTGAGCTGATGATAACCTATAATGATATCCTTGTGATGCTTCTCCGAAATAGTTGGTTGTTTTCTCCCCACCTCCGCGTAACCTGCATTGGAACAATCGCTGCCGATGAGGTAGATGCGGCGCGGGTTTGTCCAAAGTGCGAAGTTCAACGCGGGGTGTGCTATGGTTCCTCGATCGAACAAAGGGAGAATCGATATGTCATAGAAAGGATCGACGGCATAGCCCATATAAAATCGTTCGGGATTCATCCTTTCCATCAAGACATCCGGAATTACATTGGTCCATCGCTCCAAGGATGTACCTTCGAGCCAGAGCTGCATGTAGTTTCCGACAAAATTTTTAGATCCACAGGTCGCTGCCAACTCCACACAGTCTTTCGACGAGTGCATGTCCATTGTAAAAAAATAATCGAATTTGTACCTCTGATCAAAAAGAGCCCTGTTAACAGCCAAATATTTGGCTCCATGGATCACGGGCGCGTGCCTTGCGGATGGACCGCACGCCACGATCACTACATCTTCTCCTACATGGCAATGTCGATATTTGGAAAACACCTTTTGGTGGAGTGCAAAGATCGCATTGGCGTAGCAATTGAGTTTGAGCCATTCGCTTTTCCACACATACGATGACAATATCTCATCACGAGATTTATTGAGCAAACGTGATAAATCCTCGGAATTATTGAATATCATATCTTATTGATTATTGGTTGAATTTATATTGTTAAATTCCTCGCAAAGCGCATACCTGCTTCCGCCTTTCATCTAAAAATTTGTTCTTGATGGGGTATAAGCCACTCGCCATGCCGCACACGAAATGCTCCACGCCTTCTGAGTGCCATTTGTCGATAAAGGCTGCAGTGACTGCTCCATCGCATGTAATGCCGTAGGAACGCTGAGAGAAGCTAAGCAACTGAGATATTTTAGGTTCCACGTGCGGGATAGCGGGCTGTCCGCAGTAACCAGGTGTAACACGCAGAATTAACTATTGATTCACGGAGGGGAGGAAGGGGGCTATCTGATCGGGTTGCGTTTCCGGACGAACAGCTAGCCCGACCCGATAACCATGTCCCCGTATGTCTTCCAAACAGGCAGGGACGTCTTCTGCCTCGGCGTGTACGTAGATGGTCTCCGGTTGGCTCACGTAAACTTCTTCAAGGTAATCTGCCGGACTTCTGACCATCAGGTGCACTCCAAGGGGCAGAGAGGTGCAGGCTCGGACACCCGCAACGTAATTCTCCGGAGAACGAGCGGCTACAAAGTCCCCATCCATCACATCCACGTGGAAACCATCGACTCCGGCAGCCTCAAGGGAACAGATCTCCTCGCGGAGCCGGGAGAAGTCCATACACATTACACTGGGATAGAGTTTAATATCCATTGTTGCGACTTATTTCGATTTAATGTAGCGCATAACCGGTACTTCGATGCAGTGGTAACCAAGGATTGCTAAAAGCATGATGGCGCATGCCATGCCACCGAGAAGACACCACGGATGAGCAAGCGCCCATTCTTTGTGTCCCGGTAAAAGAATGTGCTTTGCAACCTGAAGGACCAGTCTGTGAGTGATGAAAATGCCGAACGCGTAGCGCCCGAGCCAAACGCACCAATCCCGCTCCAACAGACGAGACAGATAGCCCTCCTTCCGAATAAAGAGGTAGAACAGGCATGCAAAGGAGATCACGCTTAAGAGCGGCGAGAGTTTGTACAAATGTGCGCCGTAGAGCGAAGCTACGAAAAGGCTCAAAAAGATGATTTCGGCGACCGTCCATAACAAAACTATCGCAATTGATTGATGATAAGTTTTTACCAAGCTGCTGGTGGGGGGGGGTAATAACAAACACAGTAGCAAGCACATAGGAGATCCCCAAACATGTAAAGGCTTTGCCATAATAAACGAACCCCACGCGTAAGGGTTCATTGAGGATTTGAGGAAAGAAATTCCTTACTTCCATGCCAATAAACGCTATACTCGCCACGACGAGCGCAACGTACTTTGCAGACAGCGTCTTAATCCACGACAGGTAGAGGATAGAGCACAAAAAGAAAACACTACAAAACCATGCAGGATCAACAAATTGAAACCAACGACTCGCAGGGAATCGGTGATGAATTAGCAAACATTGACCGATATTGGCGGACATATTCCACCCCCAAAAACCGTAGAGATGGAGTACATATCCCACCAACGTGCAAACAATGATCAGGGGAGCCATGCGCAACCATTTGTTACGCACAAACTCCCAGACAGAACAATCCGGGCGAGTCTTCAGGACGAGGAAAAAGAAAGCAACGACAAAGAAGTACAAAACCGCAAGAAAGCCGAGTCCCGTATAATCTCGAAGGAAGGCTACGCCGTAAGCGGAAAGGCAGTTTCCATGGTTAATGTGGAAGCCAACAATAGACCATGCCATGAGGAAGCGGAGGAGTTCGATGTTCTTGAACTTCCCGGTCGGCGAAGGGTACTCTGATGGTAAATTGTGTGATTCCATGGTGGTCATCGTTTAGGTGTGGCGATCATCCAATCGGCCTCATTGGTGAGGAGAGTTTCGTGGGGTTCAAGCAGGACGGCGGTGCCGGGAAGGATGCGGTGACCGAGTACGAAGGCCTCCCCGCGCAGCAGGACAGCAAAGGCGAACATATCGCGGTTGTGCGTGTAGGAGGGCTTACGGGTGATGAGCTGAGTGAGGTACATCCGCTCTTCGATGGCTTCCTCGCCATAGCGACGGGAGTGAGATTTTTTGGAGACATCGAGGCAGGCGAGAGCTTTCTCGAGCTGCAACGGGCGCTTGTTGCGTTGGGCATCCGCGCGGTCGTAGTCCCAGAAACGGTATGTCTTCTCGCAATTTTCCTCGATCTCAAAGTGAAGGGAGCCGGCCGTGGCGGCATGCAAAGTTCCGCCCTCAACGTACACGTAATCTCCGACCGAACAGGGCATCATATCCAGAGTCTCGGCGATGCGCCCCTGGGCAATTTTCTCCCGCATCTCCTCCACGCTGACTGCCTTGCACCCATTGTACATTTTGCCGCACGTGGGCGCCTGAAGCGTATAGAAACTTTCATTTTTACCGAAGGGAAGCCCCTCCAACTCCAGTGCCTTCTCATCATTCGGATGTACTTGGATGGAGAGATCGTCCGCCGCCTCCACCAGAGCCATCAGGATGGGCACCTCCACAAAGCGCTCCATGCCGAAGCGCGCCCGGTTTTCTAAAAACCACTCGTGCAGATTTTTTCCGGCATCCGGTCCGGCGATGATTTCATTGCGGAACTCAGCCGTGTCAATCGCGCTGTACAGGTGACCGATTTTGGTGCAGGAGCTGCCGCTGAAGGGCGTCAACTTGCTGCCTCCCCATATGGTTTCGTGGACAATAGGTTTAAGGATTTGCATGGAATGTCTTATTGAGATGCATTGGCATCCCATAGAAATTTACAAGGAGCCAAAAAAGGTGTTTGCTGTTTTGCTCCATTACACCCATAATAGAGCTCGGGAAACCACCAACAAACACCATGAAAAACGTACCAATAATAGCACAGATTTGCAAGCTTATTCCCGGTCACATGATAAGAAAGACACACGTGTCCCAAGAAAATAATGAGGGAGGGTAAGAGAAGACAAAAAAAAGGAAGGTTGATTTGTTTCCTCAGAAA
>CANQSS010000086.1 GCA_947626545.1 uncultured Akkermansia sp.
TACACTATTTTTGTCCAAACGATAAATCTCTTGCCCTCTTTTTCCCCGTTCGGTGCACTTATTTTTGTCCGATTGCGAAAACGCAAAATGCACGAAATTTGTGTTGACTTGTGGGCAAGAGAAGACTAGAATTCCCGTGCTCCGCTGGGCCGGGTGGGTCAGCGGGCGACTTACCAACAATCAACAGATCTTATTATTATGGCCAAATATGCTATTAACGGGTTCGGGCGCATTGGGCGCAACGTGCTTCGCGCTATGTCTCAGTCCGAGCTCGAAAAGGTGGTTGCAATTCACGACCTTACTCCCATTGAGACAACGGCTCACCTGCTCAAGTATGACTCTACGCAGGGCAAGTTCAAGGGCACGGTGGAAATCAAGGGTGAGGATACTTTGGTGGTGAACGGGCACGACATCAAGATTTTGGGTGGCATGCTGGGTCCAGATCAGTTGCCTTGGAAAGAGCTGGGTGTGGATGTGGTGCTGGAGTCCACCGGGCTTTTCACCGACCGCGCAAAAGCTGAGGGGCACCTGAAGGCTGGCGCCAAGAAGGTTCTCATCTCTGCTCCGGCTAAGAATCCGGATCTGACTTTCTGCATCGGCATCAATGATCAGGAGTACGACCCGGCCAAGCATCACATCGTGTCGAATGCTTCCTGCACGACAAACTGCCTTTCTCCGATGGTCAAGGTTCTCAATGATACTTTCGGTGTTGAGAAGGGCATGATGAGCACGATCCACTCGTACACCAACGATCAGCGCATTTTGGATCTCCCGCACAAGGATCCGCGCCGCATGCGTTCTGCTGCTATCAATATTATCCCGACCACGACTGGCGCTGCCAAGGCTATCGGTGAGGTGATTCCTGTGCTGAAGGGTATGCTCAATGGTGCTTCTTTCCGCGTGCCCACTCCGACGGGTTCGCTCACTGACTTCGTGGCTATCCTGAAGAAGGATGTGACTGTGGAGGAAGTGAACGCTGCTATGAAGGCGGCCGCTGAGGGACCGCTCAAGGGCATCCTTGAGTACTCCGAGGAGGCGCTCGTGTTGCAGGATATCGTTTCTAATCCGCATTCTTGCATCTTTGATGCCGGCTTTACCTATGTGGTGGGTGGCAATATGGTGAAGGTCTGTGGTTGGTATGACAACGAGTGGGGTTATTCCAACCGCGCCGCCGAAGCGATGAAGAAGCTGGGCGACTCCATCTGATCCATTGCTCATACTTCTTATTCCAAAGCGGGAGACTCTCGGAGTTTCCCGCTTTTTTTGGGTATGTCAGCCATGACATGTAACTGAGGTGAAAGGGGGTGAACCCTAGGGCAACCGAATTAGAAAATGCGGTTGCCATGTACGATTATGTCATGTTCACTGCTTTGCTCGATCATCACTGGTTTGCCGTTTTGCTGGCTTACTTCCTTTGGCGCCTCGTCACCACACGGCCTCCGCGCCCTGCGGGGCAGCGAATGCGCGCTGTCCATTCGCCCTTCCCGCCCGCCACGCGTGCGCCCTTAACGGGACCGTCGGGCGTGTTGTCCATAGGAAACGCAATGGGAAATGGGTTAAATAAGCTCGGAGAAAAATTTTATCGGGACACGTGCGGTACGGAGCAATTTTCGTAAAGCAGCGGAGGTATATAAGCTTGACCGCAGGCTCAGCAGATCGTACAATGGGCGTCGTCTGTCAGCATAGGATAAATTCGCCTGCCATGCCTACCCCCTCTATCAACTATTATGTCATCAATTTGCCTCGCTCCAAAGACAGAATTAACTCCATCCTCGCTCAAGCGCATCGAAACAATATAGAACTACAAATTGTTGAAGCTACGGCGGGCTGCAATCTTACCGAAAGTGACCGTGCGGATTACGATGTCAAACGGAGATCTCGCTATTTTGCTCGTGACCTTTCAGACAACGAAATCGCGTGCATGATCAGTCATCGTCGCGCCCTGAAAACGTTTCTTGACAGTGGTGCAGACTACGGCGTCATTCTGGAGGATGATGCCGAACTCACTGAGCATTTCACCGCGGCTATTCGAGAGTTAACCGAACATCTACATGGTTGGGAGGCAGCTAAATTGTACACTGAAGACGGTGAGCTTTACCCGCTAGTCAATCTGGCAAGATGGCCGCAAGGCATGCCGGTCCCGGTATTCCCGCGGAAGATATTGTGGGTCAATATGGCATATATGTACACGCGAAGCGGGGCGGAGCGCCTTTTCAGAAGACTCCAAAAGTTCTGGCGCGCAGCAGACGCACAAATCGGCATGACCTTACTGTGGGATGCCATTCCCACCTTAGCCTTAACACCGAGTCCTGTTGTTGGCTCTGCGTGGCACTACAAAAGCGATATAGATTCCGACGACGGCAGACGCCCGCAGGACGGCACGCGTTCTTTCCTCCAATATCTGCGCTATCGTGTGCTTGTATTTCGGACGACGTGTGCTAAACTGCGCATGCGGGCTCTCATGAAGAAACGGCTTTCGCGTTGCTGAGCGTATTCTGCAACTCGTGCATTTCACTAAATCCCCGGATCAAGTTGGGCGAAGAGGTCGAGCTGAGCGATATCGCCCGGGGGAGTGGCTTCGGGGAGATTCTCAGGCGCTTTCCGGGAACGTCTTTTTGTACCGGATTTTTCTGGAGATGGCTCGCGCATGGAGGCGCTCATTTCCAGATGCGTGAGGATGCGTTTGGCGCGCTCGATGATGGTGGCAGGGAGCCCAGCCAGTCGCGCCACTTGAATGCCGTACGACTTATCTGCGGGTCCCGGCAACACCTTTCGCAGAAAAATAATCTCATCGTGCCACTCGCGCACCTCTACATGCCAATTGCCGATGGCCGGGTGAGTGACCTGCAAGTCCACCATTTCGTGGTAGTGCGTGGCAAAAAGTGTGCGAGCGCCGATGACATCATGTAAGTGTTCGGCGACAGCCCAGGCAATGGAGAGACCATCGTAAGTCGCCGTTCCTCGTCCAATTTCATCGAGAATAACCAGAGAACGTTCGTCGGCGTTGTTCAGGATGAGAGCGGTTTCGCTCATTTCCACCATGAAAGTTGATTGACCACCGGCTATATCATCACTGGCGCCCACGCGGCAAAAAATACGATCCACAAGACCAATGTGGGCCTCGCGCGCCGGTACGTACGACCCCATCTGTGCCATCAGGGCAATGAGGGCCACCTGTCGTATGTAGGTGGATTTGCCTGCCATATTCGGCCCAGTCAGGATGATGAGGCGGTTGGTTTCCTCCTCCATTTCGGTGTCATTTGGCACAAAGGAGGCATCCTGCTGCACACGCTCAATGACCGGGTGACGTCCGTCCACGATGTGCAGCTTGCGTGAGTTGTCGAGCATTGGGCGGCAGTAGTTATGCAGGCGTGCCGTTTCAGCCAGGCTGAGCAGTACGTCCAGCTCGGCCAGAGCACCGGCGCTCTGCTGTATTCCGGTCAGATGTTCGCCCACTGCCTCGCGCAAATTGCAGAATATCTCATACTCCAGCTGTCGCGCACGCTCGTCTGCACCCAGTATGGTGCTTTCCATCTTTTTAAGCTCCTCGGTAATGAAGCGTTCAGCGTTGGCGAGCGTCTGTTTGCGGCAGTAATGCTCAGGGACCTTGGCGAGGTTGGCTTTTGTCACCTCGATATAGTAGCCAAACACGCTATTATAGCGAATTTTCAGGGAATCAATACCGGTGGCCTTGCGCTCGGCAGTCTCCATCTCAGCAAGCCACATCTTGCCATCGCGGGAGGCGTGGCGTAGTTCGTCGAGTCGATCATCATAGCCGTCCCGCACCATCCCGCCATCCTTAATGGTGGTGGGTGGGTCGTCAACCAGTGCATGCATGAGCAGATCTGTGAGCTTCGTAAAATCACCAATGCGTGCGCGCAGTGTGGTCAACTCGGCCTGTTTCTCACCAAGTGGCGCCAAATCCTGAAGGACATCCGGCAGCATACTGAGCGAGAGTTGCAATCCAAGCAGATCACGCGCATTCCCGGCACCTTGCGACAAGCGCGAAGAGAGTCGCTCGAGGTCACGCACCTTCTTGAGCGAATCGCGCAACTTGCTCATCATGAACGGTTCTTCCAGGAAGGTAGCGATGATATCCTGTCGTCGCGTGAGCTCCGCTAGGTCACAGATGGGGTGTAGCAGCCATTCACGCAGCAGGCGTGCGCCCATGGGGGTGCCAGTGTTGTTCAGCACGCCCAGCAACGTATTTTTTGTCCCGCCACGTGCCTCCACCAAATCCAAATTACGTCGACTGGCCGCATCAATCAGTACCACACGTGCGGTGGGTCGCAGGCTGAGTCGGAGCAAGTGATCCGTGCTGCGACGCAACTGATTTTTCAGGTAGTGCAGAATGGCGGCTGCCGCACCGAGCGCTGCACTTAAATGCGCACAACCGAACCCTTCCAGTGAATGAACGTGAAAATGTGCTTCCAGGGAGCTGCGCGCCAGCGTGGGCAGGAAGGTATAGCCATCGTATTTAAGTGTAACGGGCAGGGAACTGAAAAGCTCTGCTTGCTCATCGCTCACCAGTAACTCACGAGGACGCAATAAGGCCACCTCTTCCGCTAAATCTGCGAGTGAGGCATAATCAGCCACTGAAAATTCTCCTGTACTGTGGTCGGCGCATGCCAATCCCCAGCTCTTTTTATCGCGGTAACAGGCTACAATGTAATTGTGCTCGTCTGCGGCCAACAAGTTCATATCCGCCAAGGTACCGGCAGAGATGAGGTGCGTGATTTCGCGCTCCACCAATTTTCCTGGTACAGGGACGGTCATCTGCTCCGCGATAGCGACGCGTTTGCCCAGCTTTACAATCTTGCTGATGTAGCTTTCCGCTGCGTGATACGGCACGCCGCACATCGGGATACTCTGCCGCTTCGTCAGGGTGAGTCCCAACGCTTGCGAGCAGGCCACGGCATCCTCGAAAAACATCTCATAAAAATCCCCCAACCGAAAAAAGAGCCACACGTCATCCGGCAGTGTCTGTTTCATGCGCAGATACTGATCCATCATCGGGCTTATGGAGCTTCTTTCAGCCATGCGGCAACGCTCTCCAGTATACACCGTACCTAGCGAAAACTCAAGTGCGATGTGGTTCCTTTACTTCCTCATTTTACGAATGGCAGTACGCGTAAAACTAACCCTGGCGCGAGCAATTTCACGTGCAATTTGCTCCTCTGTGGCACGGAAATAGGTGAGGAGCGTGCTCGTCATGGCTAAGGCTACTTCTTCCTCGCCGGAAAAGAAAAGAGAATTCTCATCTCCCTTGGGCATCTCTTTTCTCAGCGCAAAGGCTGTCTGATGGTAGGCAGTGTAAGCCATCACCGCAATATCGGGGGAGATGCTGCGGGCGGCGGCCGTAATCTCAGCCGTGGGAGCAGCGAATGAGGTAATCATGATGGCGCGCGATTTTTCCACACCAGCCAACTTCAGGATGGTGCGTTGGCGTGCGTCGCCGTGCAGCGCAAGCTTCCCCTGCTTGGTGAGTCGCGTAACCGTATCGATATTCATCTCAATGATCACCACCTCTACATGGTAGGAAGATAAAATGTCGGTAAGAATTTTCCCGCAAGGACCGTAACCAACCATAATCACACGGTTGACATCTTCCGCAGGAGCAGGGAGTTCACCGGAACTCTGTTTCACACCGATACCACGATCCTCGAAATATTTGACGAGATGCGGTACATAGCGATAGAGGGCGGCGTTGAGTGTAATGGTGATGATAGCCGTGCCAGTAATGACGTTTACCGCGTAATCGGGCAACAAACCGTAGGTGCCGGCAATGAGTGAAGCGAGAATGAAGGAGAATTCCCCCACCTGTGAGAGCGATGCTCCCACCATGAGTGCCATGCGGCTCGGCCTGCGCAGCATACGCACCATAGCATAAGCTACAATCGGCTTGGCAAAAAGCGTGAGCAAAATCGCGCTGAGCGCAAGTGGCCAGTACTCGATCAACTCGCCTCCGCGGAATCCCATGCCCACCGATACGAAAAAAAGAACGGCAAAGGCATCGCGCATGGGTAGAGCATCTGACGCGGCACGCGCTGCGAATTTGCTCTGTCCCACCACCATGCCAGAAAGAAAGGCGCCAAACTCTAACGAGATGTTGAAGGCTGTAGAGGAGAGCACCGCAATGCCCAACGCAATTACCAGCACCGAGAGTGTGAAGAGTTCATCACTCGTGCTATGCGCTACGTGTGTGAGAGTTTTTTCGATGATATGCTTCCCCAAAAAAGCAACGCATGACACCAGCAGAGCCAGCTTTACCACCAGCCAACCCAACGCTGGTCCCACCGATTCTCCTCCGAAAAACACCGGTATAAGCACCAGCAGTACGATCGTGAAGATGTCTTCTACCACCAGCCAACCCAGTGCGGTGTGTCCCGCCGGAGTCGAGAGCATTTTATTGTCCGCCAATACGCGAGTGAGCACCACTGTGCTGCTCACGCACATACATGCGCCAAAAAGCACGGCGGACAACCACCCGGAATCTTGCACCAACCAGTAGTAAAACACAGCGCCAAGCAACGCGCGTGTCACCATGCACACGATGGCTCCCGGCAACACGACAGCTTGCACTGCCAGTAAATCCTTGAAATGAAATTGCAATCCGACACCAAACAAAAGCAGCACCACTCCAATGTGGGAAAAATCCTCCACCGTAGCAGTATCAACGGCGATGCCCCACAGGGTACTGCCGCCCGGTTCTGACGTTACAAAGAGAGCCCCGACCAGCATGCCGGCCACCAAGTATCCCACTAGCGGCGAAAGTTTGAGTCTCTGCGCTGCAATGCCGAGTAAAAGTGCCAGCGACAGACCTATGGCCAAGGTAGTAATCATGACATGACGCGCGCCCAGAGCACTTTCAAGTATCGTCCTTCAGGATAGGTGGATAGGTACGGATGATCCCAGCCGGGCCCACTCGTCTCCATGATTTGTAAACGCCGACCGAGCCTTTGGGCTGCATGAATCACGATATTTTCGAAGTCAGGTACGCTCAGCAAACCGGAGCATGAACATGTCACAAATAACCCACCCACCTTCACACACTGCATGCCCAGCGTGTTGAGGTCTCGGTACTTTTTAATTCCTTCCTCTCGCGCTTCATCACGCCCCGTCACCAGCTTCGGTGGATCAAGCAGCACTACGTCAAATTGCCGCTCATTACGGATCATTTGCCGTGCGTAGGTAAAAGCATCTGCATGCACAAAATCGATACGAAGAGGTCCGCGACGCGAGTTGATGTTGGCATTTCTTTTGGCCATGGCTATAGCGTTTTCATCCAAGTCAACCGCCGTCACCTCTGCCGCTCCGCCCAACAACTTGGCATATATGGAAAAACCACCGGAATAGCAGCACAAATCCAACAGTGTTTTATTTCGCACCATACGCGAAAGCTTAAAACGGTTTTCGCGCTGATCGCAGAAAAAACCCGTTTTATGTCCGTGCTCAAAGTCTACCTCAAAGTTCACGCCGTGCTCGAGAATACGCACCCTGTGCACGGGTTCGCCGAGTGGAGCCGTTGCGGGATCTATGCCCTCCATACGTGCCACCTCAGTACCCACCTGTACCACGTGCCGTGTGGTACCACAGAGTTCGTGCAGCAGGGGTAGCCACTGTTCCAGCCTTTGCCATACTCCCAGCACGCTCACCTCCACGCTCAGTACGTCATTGTATCGGTCCACGACTAACCCGCCAATCCCATCCGAATCCCCGTGTATCAGACGGCAAGCATTTGTATCCTCGGGTAGCCACTGTTTACGCCATTCCACTGCCGTTTTGAGGGCTTGCCGCAAATACTCCTCATCGATAGGTTCTACCCCATGGTGCAGCATGCGTAGCGGCGTGCGCGACTTTGGGTTCCAAAAACCTGTTCCGAAATATGTTCCGTTTTTGTCGTACACATGAATTAGGCATCCTGGCTTTGCTCCAGGACTTGCCGCTCCCAGCATGCGCGGGTACACCGCAGGGTTATACGTAAAGTACTTCAGCTGCACCCACGGTTTGAGCCATTCCACGCTCCCGGCTGGCGCCGCTTCTTTCTCCCGCTTCACTGCCGATACCCGCGCCGTGGAAGCTCCTCGTCTCCCACCCCTTGCCTCTTCTTTTTTTCTCCTGAGCACGGCCTCATCATACCCCGCGCCATGCCCGCTTGTCAACTTATTCGTTCTAAACGAAAGGGTATATAAAAAACCATCCCCTGAACAATTGATAGTTAAAGAGGTGGACGAACTAGGGCCGGAGGGACTCGAACCCACGACCAAGGGATTATGAGTCCCCTGCTCTAACCACTGAGCTACGACCCCACCCGCATGGTACAGGAGAGAGAGACGTGTGGCAAGCCGAAAAATAAGCGATTGCGTCATGCGCAATCGGACAAAAATAAGTGCACCGAACGGGGAAAAAGAGGGCAAGAGATTTATCGTTTGGACAAAAATAGTGTA